>NZ_JBEZKG010000009.1:317857-407178 GCF_040651535.1 Streptomyces sp. NPDC048420 | reverse complement strand
GGTGAGGCGTAGGGGGGCCGCCGGGGGTCACCCGGGGGTTTCGGGGCGACCACACCAACCGGCGCCGCTCCCCTTGCAAGGGGAGCGGCGCCTTTCGTGTCGTCAGGGGCGCGGGGAACTGCGCGACCAGCCACAGACGACCTGCACCCGGCATCCAACAGAACCCGGCAGACGAGACCCTAGATCCCCTGCCAGTCAGGCTTGTTGACAAACGTGTGCCGAAAGTAGTCCGCCAGCTTCAACTTGGAAGCAGCCCCCTCGTCCACGACCACCGTCGCATGCGGATGCAACTGCAACGCCGACGCGGGACACACCGCAGCAACCGGCCCCTCCACCGTCGCCGCCACCGCATCCGCCTTCCCCTCACCCGTGGCGAGCAGCACCAGATGCCGGGCCTCGAGAATCGTCCCGATCCCCTGAGTGATCACATGGTGGGGCACCTGCTCGATGTCCCCGTCGAAGAACCGGGCGTTGTCCACCCGGGTCTGCTCGGTCAGCGTCTTGATCCGGGTCCGCGAGGCCAGCGAGGAACACGGCTCGTTGAACCCGATGTGCCCGTCCGTCCCGATCCCGAGCAGCTGCAGGTCCACGCCCCCGGCATCGGCCAGCGCCGAGTCGTACGCCGCGCACGCGCCGGGGATGTCCTCGGCCGTCCCGTCCGGCCCCATGAAGGAGGCCATCGGTACCCCCAGCGGCTCCAGCACCTCGCGTCGCAGCACCGAGCGGTACGACTCCGGATGCTCGGCCGGCAGCCCCACGTACTCGTCGAGCTGGGCTATCCGCGCCCGCGAGGCGTCCACGGCGCCGGACCGCACCTTCGCCGCCAGGGCCTCGTAGACGGGCAGCGGGGTCGAGCCGGTCGCCACCCCGAGCAGGGCGCCGGGCTTGCGCCGGAGCAGCTGGGCCATGGCCTCGGCGATGAGCTCGCCACCCGCCTTGGCGTCCGGAACGATGACAACTTCCACGCTGGGCCTGCCGATCTGGGGAAACGATCTGGGGAAACGAACCAAGCGGGGCTCGACCGGACCCGGCACAGCCCATGTGGTTTAGACCAATCTAACAGAATCGGGTCCCGCGGCCCAGGTCCCCCAACGCCGTCACCGCGCCATATCGAGGACAGGCGCCATTCCGCGCGGGGGAGTGAAATGGGGGCCATGACCACCGCCAAGACGCCCGACCCCCGCAGCGAACTCCCCGGCCGGATCATGGCCCGCGAGATGGCCGAGCAGCCCGCGGTCCTGCGCCGCATCCTGGAGGAGGGCGCCCCGGCCATCCGCAAGGTCGCCCAGGAGATCGCCGCCCGCTCGCCACGCTTCGTGCTGCTGACCGCCCGCGGCACCTCCGACAACGCGGCCCTGTACGCCAAGTACCTCCTTGAAGTCCGCCTGGGCCTGCCCTGCGGCCTGACCTCCATGTCGACGACCACCGCCTACGGTGCCCGCCCCGACCTCACCGACGTCCTGGTCGTCACCGTCAGCCAGTCCGGCGGCTCCCCGGACCTGGTCGCCTCGACCCGGGCCGCCCGCGAGTCCGGCGCGATCACCCTCGCGGTGACCAACAACCCCGACTCCCCGCTGGCCGGCGTCTCCGAGTACCACATCGACATCATGGCCGGACCCGAGAGGGCCCTCCCCGCGACCAAGACCTACACGGCCTCCCTCCTCGCCCTCTACCTCTTCGTCGAAGGCCTGCGCGGCGGTGACGGAGCCCCCGCACAGGTGCTGCCCGACCTCGCCGCCGGACTGCTCGCCCGGCAGGACGAGGTCCGCACCCTCGCCGCCCGCTACCGCTTCGCCGAGCGCATGGTGATCACCTCTCGCGGCTACGGCTATCCCACCGCCAAGGAGGCCGCCCTCAAGCTGATGGAGACCAGTTACATCCCCGCCCTCGCCTACTCGGGCGCCGACCTTCTGCACGGCCCCCTCGCCATGGTCGACAACGTCTCCCCGGTCATCGCGGTCGTCACCGACGGCAAGGGCGGCGAGGCCCTCCAGCCCGTCCTGGACCGGCTGCGCGGCCGGGGCGCCGACCTGGTCGTCATCGGCCCCGCGCCCCAGGTCGACCGGGCCTCGGCCGGCTTCGTCCTGCCCACCGAGAACGTGGCCGAGGAGGTCCAGCCCGTCCTCGAGATCATCCCCCTCCAGCTCCTGGCCTACGAGGTCACCATCGCCCGCGGCCAGGACCCGGACGCACCACGCGCCCTGGCGAAGGTGACGGAGACGCACTGAGCCTTCCAGCCGGTGCATGGATGTGATGTGCGTCACGTCGCTGTCGCTGCTCGGTGAGCTCATTTGGGAGCATGCGCCAGTCGTATGCGGGATGTGCGGCGTGCATTTCCGTTCGTACCTGGTCGGTGCCTAGATTTCTTGTCGGTCCCATGAGTCCAGACGCAAGAAAAGTAGGCCGACGTAGAGGACGATTCATGCCTTCACGTATCCTCGGAAAAATCGAGTTGGATCAGATACTGCTCGCCGACGACCTGGCTACCCTCGCTTCTTTCCCGCGCATAGAGGAAGCGTACGACGAATTCAGTTCCGGCTACTGGAAGAACTGCTCTCTCTGGAATGCTTCCGGCGAGGCGTCCGACACCACGTACCGGGACATCAACAGTCAGGCGCGGGAAACGGACTACGGCAGGAAGCTGCCCTATCTGGAAAGCGTGGTGCGCAAGCACTTCGACATGAGCAGGGTGACGATGGTCCGGGCGCGCAATCTCGTCGACGCCATGGTGATACCGCACCGGGACTTCGTGGAGCTGGAGAAGAGCAAGGAGCGGTACTTCCGCCTCTTCATGGTCCTGGAGGACAATCCGGCCGCCCTGCACTCGGACGAGACCGGGGTCTTCCGGATGCGGCCGGGTGAAGTCTGGTTCCTGGACGCAGCCTCGGTCCACGCCGCCGTCAACTTCTCGACGAACAGCCGCCAGTCGATCTGTGTCGACTTCGTCTTCGACGGGCCGTTCGAGGACTGGCAGGTATTCGCCAACCAGAAGGTCTACCGCCCTGACATCACGCCGGAAAAGCCGTTTCGGCAGCCCCCGCAGGAGGAGGAATTCTCGGAACGGCTCAGGGCGCTTGCCGCGGTCATCGACCACGACAACTTCAAGGACGTCCTGTTCCTGCTCTCCAAAGTCCACTTCCGGACGGACGTCCCGATCACGGCCACCTACGACTGGCTGGTCGAGGTGTGCAAGGAAAGCGGCGACGCCACCCTCACCCGCAAGGCGGAGAAGCTGCGCCGCTACATGGTCGAGAAGCGCGTGATGGACGAGCGTCTCTCCATCGCCTCAGCCGCCTGATTCTGTGCGGGAGAGCGGGGAGGAGAGCACATGCGGGCGGCGATCCCGGACCGGACGCGGATGAACTCGCCGGCGGCGTTCGCTCCGTGGGTCTTCGTGCTCATGTGGGCGAGCGGCGCGATATTCGCCGAACTCGGCCTGCGGTACGCGTCGCCCGTCCCCTTCCTGGCGGTCCGGGCCGTGCTCGCCGCGCTCATCGCCTGGGCGGTCACCCGATGGACGAGGGACACCAGGCCGGTCGGCCGCGGCACCCGTGGTCGCGTCGTCGTCGTGGGTCTCGTCACGCAGGTGGGCTACCAGGGAATGTTCTTTCTCGCCCTCGACCTCGGCGTCTCCGCCGGGATGCTGGCGGCGGTCCTCGGCATGCAGCCTCTGCTCACGGCCTCGATCGCCGGGCGACGGCACGCGCCCTGGGCGGGGCTCGTCATCGGACTCGTGGGCATCGTGCTCGTCGTCTTCGACCGGGCGGATCCCAGGGACGTGCTGACGGCCCTGGACGGAGTCGGCGCGGCGCTGGCCGCGATGGTCTGCCTGACGCTCGGCACCATCGCGCAGCGGCAGCTCACCGGCATCGGGCTGTGGCGGAGCATCGCCATCCAGCACACGGCGGCGAGCTGCGTCTTCGTCCTCCTCGCGCTGGCCCTGAAACAGGCCGTCGTCGATCCGGGCCCGGGGTTCTGGGTGGCCGAGGCCTGGATGGCCGTCGTCGTGTCGACCGGCGCGACGGCACTTCTCTATGCCATGGCCCGCACGGGGAACGCGACGCGAGTCGCGAGCCTGTTCTATCTGGTTCCGCCGGTCACGGCGGTGCTCGACCTCGTTGTGTTCGGCACCGGCCTGCGTCCCCACCAATGGTTCGGAATGGCCGCTGTCGTCATTTCGGTGTTCTTGGTGGAGCGTTCGACGGCGAACGACTCCGGCTCGCACACCGAGTCAAATATCATCGATCGAGTCAAAGGGAAATAAATGACCTCGCGCATTCTTGGGAAGCTCAACCTCGACGACAACAGGCTGGCCCCCGAGGTTGCCGCCATCCGAAACCTTCCGAAGGGTGAGGAGGTGTACGACGAATTCACCAGCGGATTCTGGAAGAACGTACCGCTGTGGAACGACACGGGTGACGGCAGTGACACGCTGTTCCGGGAAACGGAGTCCCCGGCCAGGCCGACGGAACATGCGACGCATCTCCCGTACCTGAACGAGGTCATCGCGAGCACATTCGCCGTGGATCGGCTGGGTATGGTCCGCGGCAGGGACATCGTCGACGCTTCGATGATGCCGCACAAGGACTTCCTCGAACTCGACGAGACGGACGGAGAGCGGCAGCAGCGGAACTTCCGGGTCCTTGTGGTGCTTGAGGACAACGAAAACACCTACAACTCGGACGAGGAACAGGTCTTCAGGATGCGGAAGGGAGAGATCTGGTTCCTGGACGCAGCCGGTGTCCACTGCGCGGCGAACTTCTCCGACGACAGCCGCATATCGCTCTGCCTCGACTTCTCCTTCGACGGGCCGTTCACCCCGGCCGACATATTCGCCGACCGGAGTGCGTACACGCCGGGCATCGAGCCGCTGCTCGTCAAGCGGACTCCGCTGCCGTCGGATTTCACGCTCGATGTGCGTCGGCTTTCGACAGCCTGCAACCGCCACACGTTCCGTGACCTCGCCTTCGCGCTGGCGAAGCTCCACTTCACCAAGGAGACGCCGAGCGTCGCATGCTACGACTGGCTCATCGAGATCGCGGAACGCACTGACGATCCGGCTCTGGTGGCCAAGGCGGAAGAAGCCAAGGACTTCTACGTCACGGACCGGGCGATGCACCAGCGATTCTCGTTCACGTCCTGGTGAACGAGTCCGGTCGATCAGGGAATTCGGGAAGGGCATGACCGGCAACCCGGCAGAAGAGGCCAGGACACCGGGCGGCGTGGCGCGCATGCCCGCTCGCTCCACGGGCGGTTCGCTGCCTCCCGCGGAGTGGGCGCTCCTCGCCGTCGCGGTCGTCGGCATCTCGCTGGCCGCACCCCTCGCCGCGGCAGCCGCGGCGCCCCCGCTGGCCATCGCATTCTGGCGCAACGCGGCGGCCAGCGTGATCGTGCTCGGCAGACGGGGTGCCGGCCGAGCACGCCGGCGGCTCGGGCGGTCGGACGTGCTGCACTGCGTGTTCGCCGGAGTGTTCCTTGCGGCCCACTTCGGTTTGTGGATCCCCAGCCTGACCATGACGTCCGTCGCCACCTCCACGGCCCTGATGTGCACGACGCCGCTGTGGGCCGGGCTCATCGCCCGGGCCCGCGGCCATGCGGTGCCGAAGGCGGGGTGGGTGGGCATGCTCGTCGCCTTTGCCGGTGTGCTCGTCGTGAGCAGCGTCGACGTGGGAGTGTCCGCCCGGGCCCTGACCGGGGACGCGCTCGCACTGGCGAGTGGCGTGTGCCTGGCGGCATACCTGTCCGTCGGTGAGCACGTCCGGCAGCGGCTCGACACCGAGACGTACACGGTGATCTGCTACGCCTCGGCGTCCGTGGCACTTCTGGCGGTGTGTCTGTTCACGGGCAGCGACCTGGTCGGGTACTCGGCCGGAACGTGGATGACGCTGGGCGCGCTGACCATCGCGGGCCAACTGCTCGGGCACTCGCTGCTGAACCGGTCACTCGGAGTGGTGAGCGGAGCCACCGTTGCCGCCGTCTCACTGCTCGAAGTGCCGGGTGCGGCCTTGTTGGCGGGCCTGTGGCTCGGGCAGACGCCACCGCTTCAGACGTACCTGGGTGTACTCGTTGTCCTGGTCGGGGTGTTCGTCGTCGTACGGGCGGATGCAGCGGCGTGAGGGGCGTGAAAGGGAGGTACGAGACGAATCACGGCGAATCAGGGAGATGGGGTGGACGGGGCGAACGCCCGCTTCATGTGGCTGGTGAAGGCAGCGAGTGCCGGGTGATCGGAGCCGGCCCGCCAGGCAAGGTGGAGGTCGACGGCCGGGACGTCCGCCAGCGCGACGAACGCCAGTGACGGATGGGGGCGGAGCGCGGCTGTGGACGCCGGGGTGAGACCGATCCCGCGTCCGGCGGCGATGGCGAAGGTCCAGTCCTCGAACGTCTCCACCGGCAGCCGCTGCTGTGGTCCGCCACCGGGTGGCCACAGACCGGAGGGCACGGTGCCTGACGTGGTGTTGTCCACGAACACTTCCGTCGCCAGGTCATCGAGGCGCAGGACGGGCCGTTCGCTGAGCGGGTGATCCCTGGGCAGGGCCACGTAACGGTCCTCGCTCAGCAGCGTGAGGCTCCGGTACGCGTCATCCGGGAGGCCGGGGAGGCCCGTCGGCCGCTCCCGGACGAGCGCGACGTCGGTGCTCCCGTCGCCCAGCCCGGCGAGCCGGTCGTCGCAACGGCGCGTGACGATGGGATGGAGGGGGTGAGCGCTCTCCCAGGTCTCCACCGTGCTCAGAATCCGGCTGTCCAGCATCGACCAGGTGTAGCCGAGCAGGAGCGGCCTGCTGAGCGAGCGCGCACTGGACAGCGTGTGGTCGAACTTGGCGACCGCCGCACGGGCGTGGTCCAGCAGTACGGCTCCCGCCTCCGTCGGCCGCGCCTCACCGGTGCTCCGGTCGATCAGCTCGGCTCCGACCGCCTCTTCCAGCTGCTTCACGGTCCGTGACACCACCGGCTGGCTGACCACCATGCGCGTGGCGGCGTGGGTGAAGCTCCGGGCCTCGCACACCGCGATGAATACGCGTAAGTGCCGTAATTCCACACTCATAGGCGCCCCCTTCGTTTACTACGTGTATGTACCCGCTATCGTAGCGTCGCTATTTCTGTGCCGCGAGAACCGCCTAGTGGAGGCTCAACAGCGATCCCCCCGTCGCGTCGACGTGCTGTCCTGTGACCCAGCGGGAGTCGGGAGACGCCAGGAACGCCACCACGTCCGCGACCTCGGACGAAGTGCCGACGCGCCGGAAGACCGACACGGACTCCGCATGCGCGCGTATCGCGGGGTCGGAGAGCGCCGTGCTGGTCAGGTCCGTGTCGATGAACCCGGGGCCTACGGAGTTGGCCGTGATGCCGCGCGGTGCCAGCTCGGCCGCGAGGGAGCGGGTCAGGGTCGTGACCGCGCCCTTGGCCATGTGAGTGGCGGCGATGGGAGCGATGGCCGCGTCCGTGGCGGCCGTGACGTTGATGATCCGGCCGTGGTCGCGCAGGCGGCGCAGGCCGTGCTTGACGATGAAGAACGGCGCCCTGGCGTTGACGGACTGAGTCCGGTCGTACATCTCCTCGTCCGTCTCGCCCACGGTCGCGAAGATCGCCATGCCCGCGTTGTTCACCAGGATGTCCACCCCGTGCGCATGCCGGTCGAAGGCCTCCCACAACGCCTCCGCGTCGCCGGGCACCCCGAGCTCCGCGCGGATCGCGAACGCGCTGCCGCCCGCCGCCTCGATCACGGCGACCGTCTCCTTCGCCGCCGCCTCATTGCTGCCGTAGTGCACGGCGACCCGGGCCCCGTCACGCGCCAGCCGCTCGGCGACGGCCCGTCCGATCCCCCGGCTCGCCCCCGTGACCAGTGCCGTCCTGCCGGCAAGCACACCCATCCCGACGCCCCCTTCACTTTTCCTAGCGGTCGCTACAAAAAGACCGTACAGGACCTCCCCGACCTTTCTCTAGCACCCGCTATACAATTCACTCCATGGTGAGCAGCGAGGAGACGAAAGCGCAGGTCAAGCCCACGATCCAGACATCCAGACCGCGCGGCCGCCCGCGTTCCTTCGACCGCGAGACCGCGCTGGAGAAGGCGATCCTGGCCTTCTGGGAGCACGGATACGAGGCCACGTCCGTCTCCGACCTCACCCGTGTCATGGACATCGGCGCCCCAAGTCTGTATGCCGCCTTCGGCGACAAGCGCTCGCTCTTCGAGGAGGCGGTGAGCGTCTACGGCTCCCGCTACGCCGCCTTCGCCGACCGGGCCCTGGCCGAGGAACCCACCGCCCGCGCCGCCGTCGAGCGGACCCTGCGGGAGGCCGCCCATGCCTACACCGACCCCGGCCTTCCGCAGGGCTGTCTCATCGCCCACGCGGCCATAAACTGCACGACCCCGGAGGTCGCGGCCTCCCTGCGGGACCGGCGCAACGCGATGATCGCCGCCTTCGAGAGCCGTATCGGAGCCGACGTCGCCGCAGGCCGGCTGCCCTCGGACACCGACGCCCGCGCACTCGCCCGGCACACCGGCGCGATCATCCACGGCATGTCCCAACAGGCGCGCGACGGCGCGAGCCGCGAGGAGTTGGAGGCGGTCGCGGAAATTGCCATGGCGATCTGGCCCCGCACATGAACCCACACGCGTTAGGCTGCGTGGTGGATGTTAGGGCGTCCGACTAGTCCGCTCCCGTGCGGGAAAGCTCCAACAACAAACAGGCTCCAACGCATGGACACACCTAGTGGTCTAGTCCACAATTGAAGCGCGACTTCCGTCTTCCCCGCACAGGAAGGCGGACCGAGGAACCGGAGCTCTCTGCCCTGACTGCCCTGGGTCCTCATCCTTCGGCCGACCGGGACCGCACACCCCACGGCCGATATTGCTCCGGGCTGCGGTGCCGGGAAGGCTGAGGGTCCTTCCCAGGCGCCGCGGCCCGCGGGTGTTTCCGGGGGCTCGCCAGTCGCCTCGGTGCACGGTGTTTTTAGGCCACTCACATACCCCCAGGTACGCTCGCACCCGTGCCCTCCATGAACGAACTGGTCCGCCAGCACACCGCCCTCGACGACTCCGACCTCGAGTGGCTCCATCTGCTGGTCTCGGAGTGGCAGCTGCTCTCCGACCTCTCCTTCGCCGACCTCGTCCTGTGGGTCCCCACCCGCGACGGCGCCCGCTATGTCTCCGTCGCCCAGATGCGGCCCAACACCGGCCCCACCTCCTACCAGGACGACATGGTCGGCCACCTCGTCCCGCGGGGCCGCCGCCCCCTGCTGGACGCGGCGCTCGACGAGGGCCGGATCGTGCGCGAGGGCGACCCGGAGTGGCGCGAGGAGGTCCCGGTCCGGGTCGAGTCGATTCCGGTACGACGGGAGGGGCGCGTCCTCGGTGTCATCGCGCGCAACACCAACCTGCTCACCGTCCGCACCCCGAGCCGGCTCGAACTGACCTATCTGCAGAGCGCGTCGGACCTGGCGCAGATGATCGCGGCCGGTTCCTTCCCGTTCCCCAACCAGCAGATGGACATGGACGCGGCCCCGCGCGTCGGTGACGGTCTGATCCGGCTCGACGCGGACGGCATCGTCCAGTACGCCTCCCCGAACGCCCTGTCCGCGTACCACCGCATGGGCCTCGCCTCCGACCTCGTCGGTCAGCCCCTGGGCCAGACCACCGCCGAACTCGCCCCCACCCGGGGTCCGGTGGACGAGGCGCTCGCCAAGGTCGCCAGCGGCTGGGCGCCCCGCGAGTTCGAGATCGAGGCGCGTGACGGGGTCATCCAGTTCCGGGCGATCCCGCTCAAGCCCAAGGGCACCCGCATCGGTTCGCTGGTGCTGCTCCGGGACGTGACGGAACTGCGCCGCCGTGAGCGCGAGTTGATCACCAAGGACGCGACCATCCGGGAGATCCACCACCGGGTGAAGAACAACCTCCAGACGGTCGCCGCCCTGCTCCGCCTCCAGGCCCGGCGCATCGAGTCCGACCGCGGTCGCGAGGCCCTGGAGGAGGCGGTGCGACGGGTCGGCTCGATCGCGATCGTCCATGAGACGCTGTCTCAGAACCTGGACGAGCGTGTGGAGTTCGACGAGATCGCCGACCGGGTGCTGGCGATGGTCGCGGAAATCTCACCGGGCAAGGTCACCGGCCGGCGCAGCGGCCGTTTCGGCATCCTGGACGCCGAGGTCGCCACCCCGCTGTCGATGGTCCTGACCGAGATCCTCCAGAACGCGCTGGAGCATGGCTTCCGCGAGGGCGACACCGGCACGGTCGAGGTCTCCGCGGTCCGCGGCGGCTCCACCAAGGAGGCCCGTCTCCTCGTCACGGTCCAGGACGACGGTGTCGGCCTGCCCGACGGCTTCGACCCGCACACCTCGGGCAATCTGGGTCTGCAGATCGTACGGACCCTGGTGGAGGGCGAGTTGGGCGGTACGTTCGACATGGTCCCGGCGCCGGAGGGCGGCACCCGGGTGATCCTGGACATGCCGGTGCAGGCCCACAAGTAGGACCCCTGAACGGTCCGGGGTACAGCAAAAAGCCCCGGACCGTTCAGGGGTCCGGGGCTCAAATGCTCGTTGCCAGCGTTTGCTGCGCATCGGGGGTACTGCGCGCTGCGGCTCGGGGGCGGGAGAAGCGTACGCGGTGTACGCGCCGCCAAGCTCAGGCTGTTTTGTGGGGCGGGTGTGTCAGGCAGAAGCCTGACGGGCCCGGTTGCGGGCGGCACGGCGCTTCATGGCGCGACGCTCGTCCTCGCTGAGACCACCCCAGACGCCGGAGTCCTGGCCGGACTCGAGCGCCCACTGCAGACACTGATCCATAACGGGGCAGCGACGGCAGACGGCCTTGGCTTCCTCGATCTGCAGCAGCGCAGGACCGGTGTTGCCGATGGGGAAGAAGAGCTCGGGGTCTTCCTCGCGGCAAACGGCGTTGTGACGCCAGTCCATGGCTGCTACCTCTCCTTGGTATTACATGCAAGTTGCTTGTGAATGTGAACGCTTTCACGAATCCCTCAACAAGTGAAGGGCCGCCCGCCGAGTCTTCCCCGGCGTGGTCCTGTGGATTGAAGAGGGGTTCCGGTGGTCAGTGGACGCTGGTGTTGCGGGCTGTCCCGACCGCCACGTAGAGACTCGCAAACCTCAGCGGCGGATACAACCCCTTCCGGAAAGTTTTTTTTGATTCCTCGGTGTCGACTAGGTCACAGCCGTACTTCCATGGGGTGGACCCTGGTCTAAACGTTCGAGTGAAAGGACTTTAGCCCCTTCTGCTCACACAATCACACGCAGTGCACGGCGTACGCCTGTGAACGTCACGCTCGTACGCAGTCCGAGGTGGTCGCCGTCCATCTGGAGGGGCAGGGGCACCTTCGAATGCAAGGTGAACTGGTCCAGGTCGTGCAGGGACACGGCGTGCTTGCCACGGGGGCCGCGTTCGGGGGACGAAGTGAGCAACTGGGTGCCATATCGGGTGATCGCGGTCGTCGTCATACGGCTGAGGCCGAGCACGTCGAGGCCTTTATCGAACGAGGCCTTAGGTGACGCGTACATCGGGTGATTGCCGAGGAAGGTCCACGGAGAGGTGTTCGAGACTATGGAAAGGACCAGATCGGTCACCGGCTCCGCATCCGGACGTTCCAGAGTGATCGTGCCGTGGCGGCGGTGCGCCTCGCCGAAGAACTGGCGCAGTGCCTGGCGGACGTAGAGAGCGTGTGTGGATTTTCTGCCGCGCTCACGCTGCTGCTCGACCCGGCCGACCACACCGGCGTCGAATCCGAGGCCGGCGTTGAAGGTGAACCAGCGTCCCGGCACGGCTTCGTCCTCGGTGCCCGGGGTGCCTGAGGTCAGACCCAGGCCGACCGTCCGCTCACGGCCCTCGCGCAGGGCGTCCAGGAGAGCGCCGGTGGCCTCGACGGCGTCGTTGGGCAGACCGAGGGCGCGGGCGAAGACGTTGGTGGAGCCGCCGGGGACCACGGCGAGACCGGGAAGGTGCTCGGGGGCCGGGCCCGCGTGCAGGAGGCCGTTGACGACCTCGTTGACCGTGCCGTCGCCGCCCAGGGCCACGACGAGGTCGATGTCCTTGCTCTCCGCCGCCTGCCGGCCCAGGTCGCGCGCGTGGCCGCGGTACTCGGTGGTGACCGCTTCCAGTTTCATCTCGCTCGCGAGCGCGTGGATCAGGACATCGCGCGTACGTGCGCTTGTGGTGGTTGCCGCCGGATTGACCACGAGAAGTGCACGCATGGGTTGCAGCGTACCTACTGGGTGGTACCGGGCACAGGCCGAGGTAGGGATCACGTAAGACCTGAGGGCGTGAGGCTTGCCACGGGGGCGCGGGTCAACCCCGGAGCGGGCGAGTGCGTCGGCCTCGCGGAGTACGCCGTGGCGCGTCGGGCGGGCGTCGGCCTCACCGCGGGGGTGCGGGGGGCGAGGGCTACTCTTCAGGGGTGAGCAGCGAGCAGACCCCCGCCACCCCCGAGACCGTCGGCCCGCGCCCGCGGCGCCTGACGTACGCCGCCGCCCTGGCCGGACTGGAAGGGCTCGCGCTCCTCGCGGGCGGCGCCTGGATGCTCGTGGAGGGCCTCGCCGGCGACCCCGACGACCGTCAGTCCGCCGTCACCGGGGGCATCACGCTGATCGTCCTCGCGCTGCTGCCGCTGCTCGCCGCGCGCGGACTGTTCGGCCTGCGCAGCTGGAGCCGCGGTCCGGCCGTCATCACGCAGATCATGGCCCTGCCCGTCGCCTACAACCTGCTCCAGGCCGACAGTGTGGCGATCCCGGCGGGCATCGCCCTCGCAGCCGTCGCGGTGACCGCGCTGATCCTCTTGATCAACCCGGCGGCAACCCAGGCCCTCGGCATCAGAGGTCCGGGACGGACAGAGGGCAAGCGGCAGCCGTAGGGCGACCTATGGCCGTCGGCCTTGAGCGTCGGCGGTGGCGAGAGGTCGGGATGTCCGTGGGGACGCGGGGCGAACGGCGCCGTCGTGCCGGGGCGAGACGTAGCCGTCGGTCCCGAGTGCAGCGTTGCCGTAGTGCCCGAGGTTCCCGAGTGCGGGCGGTCGCGGTGGCCCTCAGGGGCCGTAGCGGCGCAGGGCGGTGGCGGCCGCAGGGCCAATCGAGCCGTAGGGGCCGCGGACCCGGTGACAGTCGTGGGCCGGGCGAGGTCGCTGTCGGCCCTCGTCCTGCTTCGGGTGCCGGGTCCCTGGCCCGGTTCTCCGATCGAGGCCAGGGGGAGGCCCGGCGGCGACCTTCTCCACCTGCCTGGTTACGCACCGGCGCGAGGCGTCGGCCGCCTGAACCGGGCCGGAGGCCTACTCCTCCACGAGCAGTTTCTCGCGGAGCTGGGCCAGGGTTCGGGCCAGCAGGCGGGAGACGTGCATCTGGGAGATGCCGACCTCCTGGGCGATCTGGGACTGGGTCATGTTGCCGAAGAAGCGCAGCAGCAGGATCCGTTTCTCGCGCGGGGGCAGGTCCTCCAGGAGCGGCTTGAGGGACTCCCGGTACTCGACGCCCTCCAGCGCCTCGTCGTACGCACCCAGCGTGTCCGCGACCGCCGGGGACTCGTCGTCGGTGTCGGGGACGTCCAGGGACAGCGTGGAGTACGCGTTGGCGGACTCCAGGCCCTCAAGGACCTCCTCCTCCGAGATGGCCAGCTTCTCGGCCAGCTCGTGGACCGTGGGGGAGCGGCCGTGCCGCTGCGAGAGCTCCGCCGTCGCGGTGGTGAGCGCGAGGCGCAGCTCCTGAAGGCGCCGGGGCACCCGCACCGCCCAGCCCTTGTCGCGGAAGTGGCGCTTGATCTCGCCGACGACCGTAGGGGTCGCGTAGGTCGAGAACTCGACACCGCGGTCCGGGTCGAAGCGGTCGACCGACTTGATCAGACCGATGGTGGCGACCTGGGTGAGGTCGTCCAGGGGCTCGCCGCGGTTGCGGAAGCGGCGCGCGAGGTGCTCGACGAGCGGCAGGTGCATCCGGACCAGCCTGTTGCGCAGCTCCGCGTACTCCGGGCTGCCGTCCTTCAGCGCGCGCAGCTCGACGAACAGCGCGCGTGCCCCGCTGCGGTCCTGTGGATCGTGTCGCTGGACAGGCGTGTTGTTCGCGCCCGCCGCGCCGTCCTCTGCGTTTCGCTCGTGCTCGCTCATCGTCCCGCCCGTCGCCCTTCCACGAGCCCTCGCCTCCGTCGGCACCGGGAGGACCCCGGCCCGCCCGGCCGGAGGCGCACCCTGCACGGCACCTTCCCGATCACGCTGCCCCTCGTCCAGGAGGCCGACCACCGTCGTGTCGACGGTGTCCTCCTCCGGGTGCGGCCGGGCCTGCTCGGGGATGCCGTCGATGCCGTCCGCCATGCGTCGGGAACCGCCGGGGCCGTCGTCGCCCAGGCTGTCGGCGCCGCTCGGGCGCGGAGGGCGGTGTCCACCCTCGGCCGACAGCTCCCGTGTGCCGCGCTCTTCGTCCCGCACCGGCCCGTCCCCGTTCCTCACGCCGGCCCGGGTCCCGCGCCGCGCTGTTTGTAGAGGCTGATCGAAACGGTCTTGTCCTCGTCCACGGCCGACGAGACCTTGCCCGCGAGGGCCGACAGGACGGTCCAGGCGAAGGTGTCCCGCGAAGGTGCGTGACCGTCCGTGGTCGGGGCCGAGACGGTGACCTCCAGCGAGTCGTCGACGAGGCGGAAGACACAGCTGAGCACCGAGCCGGGCACGGCCTGCTGAAGCAGGATCGCGCAGGCCTCGTCCACCGCGATGCGCAGGTCCTCGATCTCGTCGAGGGTGAAGTCCAAACGGGCTGCGAGGCCGGCCGTGGCCGTCCGCAGCACCGACAGGTAGGCACCCGCGGCCGGCAGCCGGACTTCCACGAAGTCCTGGGTCGCGGGCTCGCCTGCGATCTGGGACACCCTCACCTCCAAGGTGGTACAAGCTTTTCGGGGCCGAGGGTCGCCCCCCGGAGTAACGCGACGTGTGGTTCAGCGGTGACGCTACCGCGCTCTCGACTTTCCTGTCCCCCGGGACCCCAACCCCTTGCCGTCACTCACAGTAAAACTGTGGACACGCTCCGTGTCTAGGGGTTTGCGGCTCCAATTGGGAAGAACGCGCGCCGGGTTGACGTACCCAGACGTCAGACGGTCGAACCGTCCTGGAACCCTGGGGTCCAGGGTCACACAAGGACGTGGTCCACGAAGCACCAACGCCAGTTCTCACCCGGTTCGTGGGTCCTCATGATCGGGTGGTCGGTGTCCTTGTGGTGCTTCGTCGCGTGCTGTCCGGGCGAGGAGTCGCAGCAGCCGACGTGACCGCAGGTGAGACACAGGCGCAGTTGTACCGGGTGGGTGCCGTCCCTCAGGCACTCCGGACACGTCTCGTTGAGAGGCTCGGGGTCCGGGTGCGGCAGCGCGTCGGCGTGCGTGCACTGTTTCATGATTGCCAGGTTACGACGGGCGCGCGAAAGGCCGCGCGCAAAATCGAGGGCGGGCGCACGACGATGAGCGAGGGCGGGCGAGGGCCATGGACGTGATGCCACTGCTGTTGCTGGTGGCGGGGAGCGCGGCGATCGCCGCGGCGGCCCGACGCACCCCGGTGCCGGCACCACTGCTGCTGGTCGCGGCCGGGCTCGTGATCTCGTACGTCCCAGGGGTCCCGGAGTACACGCTGGACCCGGACGTGGTCCTGCCCCTCATCCTGCCGCCGCTGCTGCACTCCGCGGCCACCGACAGCTCCTATCTCGACCTGCGGGCGCAGATGCGTCCCGTGGCGCTGCTGTCGGTGGGATACGTGCTGTTCGCGACCTTCGTCGTGGGCTGGGCGGCGTACCAGATCGTGCCGGGCCTGTCGCTGACCGGGGCGCTCGTGCTGGGCGCGGTGGTGGCGCCGCCGGACGCGGTCGCGGCCACGGCCGTGGCACGCCGTGTGGGGCTGCCCTCGCGGATCACCACCATCCTCCAGGGCGAGTCCCTGGTGAACGACGCGACCGCGATCACCGCCTACCGGGTCGCGCTCGCGGCCGCGGTCGGCGAGGGCGCCACCTGGGCGGGCGGCATCGGTGAGTTCCTGCTCGCGGCGGTCGGCGGGGTCGCGGTCGGTCTGGTGCTGATGGTGCCGATCCACTGGCTGCGTACGCACCTCAAGGAGCCGCTGCTGCAGAACACGCTCTCCCTGTTGATCCCGTTCGTCGCCTACGCGGCGGCCGAGCAGTTCCACGCGTCCGGGGTGCTCGCGGTCGTCGTGGTGGCGCTCTTCCTCGGACACCGCGCGTGGGAGGTCGACTTCGCGACGCGCCTCCAGGAGGACGCCGTATGGAAAATGGTCGCCTTCGTCCTGGAGTCGTCGGTGTTCGCGCTCATCGGGCTGCAACTGCCCGTCGTGCTGCGGGGCCTCGGGGAGTACGAGGGCGTCCGCGCCGCCTGGTACGCGATCGCCGTCTTCCTCGTGGTCGTCGTGTCGAGGTTCGTGTGGGTCTATCCGGCGACCTTCCTGCCGCCCATGCTGTCCGCGCGGATCCGCGCGCGTGAGGACGACCTCACCTGGAAGGGGCCGTTCGTCATCGCCTGGGCCGGGATGCGGGGTGTCGTCTCGCTGGCGATCGCCTTCTCGATCCCCGAGCACCTGGACGGCGGCGAGCCCTTCCCCGGCCGCAACCTGATCCTGTTCCTCACCTTCACGACGGTCATCGGCACCCTTGTCGTCCAGGGCGTCACCCTGCCCCCACTGATCCGCATGCTGAAGCTCCCCGGCCGCGACCAGCAGGCCGAGACGCTCGCCGAGGCCAACGCCCAGGCGCAGGCCTCCCGGGCCGCCGAACGGCACCTGGAGGAACTCCTCTCCGACGAGCGCAACGCCCTCCCACCGCCCCTCGCCGACCGTCTGCGCAGTGTCCTGGAACGCCGCCGCAACGCCGTCTGGGAGCGCCTGGGCCAGGCCAACCCGCTCACCGGCGAGACCGTCGACGACACCTACCGCAGGCTGTCCCGGGAGATGATCGGCGCCGAACGCGCGGTGTTCGTGAAGCTGCGGGACGGGCGGTACATCGACGACGAGATGCTGCGGACGCTGCTGCGCAGACTGGACCTGGAGGAGGCGGCGGCGTACCGGGAAGCGGCCGAGTAACGCCGGGCGGAGGCCAGGGAAGGGCCGGTTCAGGTCAGGGAAAGGGCCGGCCCGTGACCACCGCCGCGAGTGTCGTCCCGCGCGCGAAGGCGCCTTCTTCGGCGAGGGTGACCAATCCATACAACAACTTGGCGACATAGAGACGTTCCACGGGCAGTCCGTGGCGGTCCTCGAAGTCCTCGGCGAAGGCGTCGAGTTCGGGGGTGGTACGGGCGTAGCCGCCGAAGTGGAAGCGGTCGTCGAGCGTCCAGTCACCTCGTCGGGCACCGAAGGCGCGGTGTTGCAGGGACTCTATGTCGGCGGTCAGGAAGCCGCCCTTGAGAACGGGAACGCCCAGGCAGCGCTGGTCCGGGGCCAGTCCGGCCGCCAGGCCCGCGAGCGAGCCGCCGGTGCCGCAGGCGATCGCGACCACGTCGGCACGGCCGGACAACTCCTCGCCGAGCGCGCGGCACCCTCGTACGGCGAGCGTGTTGCTGCCGCCCTCCGGGACGACATAGGAGCCCTCGGCGTGTGCCGCGCGCAGCACGCGCGCGAGGGTGTCCGGCTCGGTCTTGCGGCGGTAGGTCGACCTGTCGACGAAGTGCAGTCGCATGCCGTCGGCCGCGCACCGGGCCAGTGAGGGGTTGAGCGGACGGTCGGCCAGTTCCTGGCCGCGGACCACGCCCACCGTGGGCAGGCCTAGGAGGCGTCCGGCGGCCGCGACGGCGCGCAGATGGTTGGAGTAGGCGCCACCGAAGGTGAGGACGGTCCGGCCGGCCGCGGCGGTGAGGTTCGGCGCGAGCTTGCGCCACTTGTTGCCGATCAGCTCGGGGTGGATCAGGTCGTCGCGCTTGAGGAGAAGGCGCAGGCCGCGGCGGCCGAAGCGGGGGTCCGACAACTCCTGGAGGGGGGAGGGGAGGCGGGGGTGCAGGGTGTCGGGACCGGTCACATGGCCATTGTGACCTGCGGTGTCACTTCAGGCGCGCCCGGATCCGCCCGCGCAGCCAGGCCATCGTGAAGCCGCGTGGGTCCACCTTCCCGGGCTGCCACTCCAGATGGCCGATGACCGACCGTTCCGTCCATCCGTGGTGGCGGCACACCGCCGCGGAGACCTTCTCGACCGCCGCCAGCTGAGCCGCCGGCCAGGGGTCCTCGCCGTCGCCGAGGTTCTCGCACTCGAAGCCGTAGAGGTGGCGGTTGCCGTCGATGTTCGCCTCGTTGTCGAGGGGGAGCGCCTTCTCCGCGATCACGGCCCGCAGGACGTCGTCGTCGCCGAGACCGGCGTGGTTGGCTCGGCCGTAGCCGACCAGGTGGACGGTGCCGTCCTTGGTGATGACACCGTGGCACAGGGGGCCGGGCAGACCGGTGTAGCCCTTGCGGCACAGTTCCACCGTCGCCGCGCCGCCCCTGGTCACCGTGTGATGGATCATCACGCCGTGCACCGGCCCCCAGGCGCCGACGTGATTGCGGTTGTGGTGCTCCCAGTCGCCGACCTCGACGACGGTGGCGCCCTCCGCCCGCAGGACCGCCAGGAATCTGCCCGCGGACATGGGTGAGGCCATGGCCGCCTCCTTCGCACTGCACGCCGGCCGCCGGACGCGGTCGGCTCGTACCGGTGCTTGTACCGAAAGCGGCCGCGTCCGACTCCTGGTCCGCACAGCGTGCGAGTCGATTCGGACAGTCAAATTCCGCTCAGGAAAACGGACTTGGCCGGGCGTGAGTGGACAGGAATCGCTCATATGCCCAGCCCAGCGGTGATCCATTCCCGCTCTTTCGGGTAATAGCATCGCCACGTTCCGTGCGGAAGGCTTGCCCGTGCACACGATGCCCAGGCGCAGATCGCGTCCGGGCATGTACCGGGAGGGCAATTCCTTATGTCGGTAGGCGAAGAGGTCCGCACCGAGCAGGACCGGCCGCAGCAGAGCCTCGGCACGGCGGCCGCGCGGAACCTGGCCACCACCACCAAGTCCGCACCCCAGATGCAGGAGATCAGCTCCCGCTGGCTGCTGCGCATGCTGCCGTGGGTGAACGTCCAGGGCGGCACGTACCGGGTGAACCGACGCCTGAGCTACGCCGTGGGCGACGGCCGGGTGACGTTCGTGAAGACCGGGGACCGGGTCGAGGTGATCCCCGCCGAGCTGCGCGAACTGCCGGCGCTCCGATCGTACGAGGACGACGACGTGCTCTCCGAGCTCGCCCAGCGCTGCCAGCAGCGGGAGTTCGCCGCCGGGGCGGTGATCGCCTCGTTCGGCGGTCAGGCCGACGAGGTGTACCTGCTGGCGCACGGCAGGGTCGAGAAGGTCGGCACCGGCCCCTACGGCGACGACGCCGTCCTCGGTGTCCTCGCCGACGGCGCCTACTTCGGCGACCAGGCGCTTCTCGACCCGGACGCCATCTGGGAGTACACCGCCCGCGCGGCCACCGCCTGCACGGTCCTCGTACTGCCCCGGCAGGACGTCGATCAGGTCGCGGAGCGCGCCGACGCCCTGCGTGAGCACCTCCAGGAGCAGCGCGCGATCCCCTCGCAGCGCACCAACAAGTACGGCGAGAAGGCGATCGACCTCGCGGCGGGCCATGACGGCGAGCCGGACATCCCGCACACCTTCGTCGACTACGACGCCCGGCCCCGCGAGTACGAGCTGAGCATCGCCCAGACTGTCCTGCGCATCCACACGCGTGTGGCCGACCTCTACAACCAGCCGATGAACCAGACGGAACAGCAGATCCGGCTGACCGTCGAGGCACTCAAGGAGCGCCAGGAGCACGAGCTCGTCAACAACCGCGAGTTCGGGCTGCTGAACAACTGCGAGTACGACCAGCGGCTCCAGCCGCACGACGGCGTGCCCAGCCCCGACGACCTCGACGAGCTGCTCAGCCGGCGCCGGGGCACCAAGCTGCTGCTCGCCCACCCGCGCGCGATCTCCGCGATCGGGCGTGAGCTCAACAAGCGCGGTCTGGTCCCGGAGACCATCGACATGGGCGGCAACCGCATCCCGACCTGGCGCGGGGTGCCGATCTACCCGTGCAACAAGATCCCGGTCACCCCGGAGCGGACCACCTCGATCATCGCCATGCGTACCGGCGAGGCCGACCAGGGTGTCATCGGTCTCCAGCAGGCCGGTATCCCGGACGAGATCGAGCCGAGCCTGTCGGTGCGGTTCATGGGCATCAACGAGCAGTCGATCATCAAGTACCTGGTGACGGCCTACTACTCGGCGGCCGTGCTGGTGCCGGACGCGCTCGGAGTCCTGGAGAACGTCGAGATCGGCCGCTGGAGGTGACGTTTCTGCACCTGGGAGCCGTGTCCCCGCCCACCGGGGCGGGTACATCCCGGTCGGACGCCGGGGTGGAGACACCCCGGTCGACCTCCGGGGTGGAGGCACCTCGGAGGACCGCACCCGCCCACAGCGGAGGCGCCACCGTCCGCGGACTGACCGAGGGGGGTCCCATGGCCGGGTTCACGACGGAGACGGAGCCGGAGCAGGAGCCGCCGGCGGAGGAGAGGGTGGCGGACAGGGCGGAGGTGCGGACACCGACCGCCGGGGGGCGGGAGGTGCCGGCCACCAGGCGCGTCGAGGAACAGGCTGACAGGCGGTCCGGGGAGCAGGCGTCGGCCTCCGAGCCGGGCACGCTCAACGGGCACGGGACGCGTCCGCTCGACGGGCACGAGGCCGGGGTGATTCTGGAGCGGGCCCGGGCGTCGGTCGATCCCGAGCTGCGTTCCGCCCTGGAGTCGCTGCCCGGTTCCCTGCGCAGGATCGCGCTCTACCACTTCGGGTGGGAACACGCCGACGGCACTCCCGCGGCCGGCAACGCGGGCAAGGCGATACGTCCCGCCCTCGTCCTCACCGCGGCCGCCGCCCTCGGCGGAGACCCGGCGCGGGCGGCAGCCGTACGGGCGGCCGCGGCGGTGGAACTGGTCCACAACTTCACGCTGTTGCACGACGACGTGATGGACCGGGACACCACACGCCGGCACCGACCCACCGCGTGGACCGTGTTCGGCGACGCCGACGCGATCCTCGCCGGGGACGCCCTCCAGGCGGTGGCCCTCAGGTTGCTGGCCGAGGACCCGCACCCCGCGGCCGCGGCCGCCGCGGCCCGGCTCGCGGCCTGTGTCGTCGAACTGTGCGAGGGCCAGCACGAGGACACCGCCATGGAAGGGCTGGACCCCGCTGAGGTCACCCTCGACCAGGTGCTCGTCATGGCCGAGGCCAAGACGGGGGCGCTGCTGGGGTGCGCCTGTGCGCTGGGGGCGCTGTACGCGGGAGCGTGCGCCGAGGACGTCGAGGCCATGGACGCGTTCGGCCGGGAGGCCGGGCTCGCCTTCCAGCTCATCGACGACGTGATCGGCATATGGGGCGACCCGAGCCGCACCGGCAAACCGGCAGGAGCGGACCTCGCCGCCCGCAAGAAGTCCCTCCCGGTGGTCGCCGCGCTCACCTCCGGCACGGCGGCGAGCGCGGAACTGGCCGCGCTGTACGCGGCGCCCTACGACGGGGAGGACTTGGCGCGTACGGCCCTCGCCGTCGAGGAGGCCGGCGGGCGGGACTGGGCGCAGGTCCAGGCGGCCGACCGGATGGCCCGGGCGATGGGAGAGCTGGCCCGCGCGGTGCCCGATCCGGAGTCGGCGGGCGGACTGCTCTCCCTCGCCGAGTTCGTGACGCGGCGCAGCGCCTGAGGGCTCCGGGGTGGCCCGCACCGTGCGGCTCCTGACCCCGCACGGTGTACGGCGGTTCCGGTACGGGCGGGTCCCGCACATCCCCACGGTGTGCGGGGCCCGTTCACATGTGTTCACCGGATAGTCTCAACACCCTTGTGTGCAACGGTGGTTGAGATGAAGGGGTGGGGCATGGGCGTGGTGATACGGACGGCCGGCGGAGGCGATCGCGAGCTGGTCGCGGGGCTGCTGGACTCGGCCTTCCAGGACGATCCGGTCAGCGGGTGGATCTTCCCGGAGGAGGAGTACCGGCGCACGACCCATCCCCGGCTGATGGCCGCCTTCGTCGACATCGTGCTCGCGGAGGGGCGGGTGGATGTCACGGAGGACGGGGCGGCGTGTGCGCTGTGGTTGCCTGTGCCGGCTGACGGGGGCGAGGAGAGCGACGAAGGGGAATTCGCTCAGCTGCGGGAGGCGCTTGATCCGGGCAACGAGCGGATCGAGCAGATCGGGACGCTCACGGCCCAGGTGCATCCGGCCGGGCGGGCCCATGAGTACCTGTGGATGATCGGCGTGGCTCCCGGGCGGCAGGGGGAGGGGCTGGGGACGGCGCTGATCGGGTCGGTGCTCGAGCGGTGCGACCGGGAGGGGGTGCCGGCGTATCTGGAGGCGAGCAGTGCGCGGAGTCGGGGGCTGTATGAGCGGCTCGGGTTCGCGCTGGTGGAGCGGCCGCTCGATCTGCCCGACGGGCCTCAGATGTGGCCGATGTGGCGCGAACCCAGGCAGCCGCGATAGGTCGTTCGGCGGGTGCGGCGCCGTTGGGGTTGGTCGCGCCCACGCGGCGGAGCCGCACATCGATACAGCCCCGCGCCCCTGACTAGGTCATCGGCACGATCGTTTCTACGATCCGTTCCACCAGGTCATCCAGGACCTGTGCCCCCGGTAGCACCCCCTCCAGCACCCCCGGCAATGTCAGATGCTCCAACAGCAAGCCCAGCATCGCCAGATAAAGCACCGTCACCGTCTCGTCGCCGCCCGGCAGCCCCGCCTCCCGGTGGAACCGCATGCCCTCCTCCAGGTCGGCCCGGACCGACTTGGTGTAGGAGGCGCGGAGTTCCGGGCGGCGGGTGGCTTCCAGGCGCATCTCCAGGAGGCCCAGGTAGCCCGTGCGGTCGTGGGTCGCGCGGGCCATCAGGTCGTGCATGAACGCCGCGACCAGGCTTCGGTCCTTCGGCCGGGTCAGCAGCTCGGCGAGCTTGTCCGGGTCGGGGGCCAGCCGTAGGTGCAGGCGGGTGTCGATCTGGCGGAGCAGGTCGTCGCGGCCCGTGAAGTAGTTCGAGGCCGTGCCCGTCGGGACCCCCGCCTCGGCGTCGACCGCGCGGAACGTCAGCCCGCGCGCCCCCTCGCGAGCGAGCACTTCGACCCCCGCGTCCACGAGCGCGGCCCGGCGCTCCGGATTGCTGACCATGCGGAATCTCCCCTCCCAGTTGCGTCCGGTCCTGAAAATACCCTTGCGACCACTACAAGTGAAGCACTACAACTGACGTGGTTCACGGTGCAGGGCTCAACCTACGAAAAGAGACCGGCTTGCGAAAGCTCACGTACTTCATCGCCTGTTCGATCGACGGCTTCATCGGGGACGAGAACGGCGACGCGTCGTTCATGTACCCCTTCGTCGTGGGGGAGTTCGCCGAGTACCTCGCCAGGGAGCACCCCGACGTCAACCCGAGTCATGTGCGACGGCTCATCGGAACCGACGGCGTCGCGATCAAGGAGTACGACACGATCATCCAGGGTCGCGGCAGCTACGACGTGGCCCTCAAGGAGGGCATCACCAGCCCGTTCGCCCATCTGCGCGAGTACGTCGCCTCACGCACGCTCGCCGAGTCGCCCGACCCGCACGTCGAGATCATCGGCGACGACCTGGTCGGCAAGGTGCGCGAACTGAAGGCGGAGGACGGCGAGTTCGGCATCTACCTGTGCGGCGGCTCGAAGGTCGCGGGCGAGCTGCTCGACGAGATCGACGAGCTGGTCATCAAGACGTACCCGATCGTGCTCGGCGCGGGCATGCCGATGTTCGGCTCCGGCTTCGCCGTCACCGAGTTCACCCTCGGCACCACCCGCACGTTCGACAACGGCGTCGTGGTGCGGACGTACAGCAGGAAGAGCTGACGTACGGCAAAAAGAGCTGAGGGAAGCGCGGACGGCTCCTTCGCCCTACCCTGAGGACATGGGCAGCGACGAACACGTCTGTCCCGCCTGCGGACAGCCGGTCCAGACAGTTGTACGGCGTCACAAGACGCTGGGTGCGTGGGTCCCCGTGTGGGTGGGCGGCCCGTGCCACAACCCGAAGTGCGAGGCGTACGCCGACGCGGAAGCCGAGTCCGACGAGGACCACGGCGGCGCGCCCGCCGGAAAAAATTCCTGAACCCTGTCGAGAATCCGTCCCCGGCTCCGACGTCCCCCGTGAGAGCCGCCCGCACCGGGCGGCCGAGCAGACCGAAGGCGAAGGAGCGGAATCATGAAGTACCTGGTCATGGTGCAGGGATCGCAGGCCGACTACGAGGCCATGCGCGGCAAGGGCTCGGAGAACTCCCCCGCCTGGAGCGAGCAGGATATCCAGGCGATGTACGCCTTCATGAACGCCATCAACGACGACCTGGCCGAGACCGGCGAGATGCTCGACGGCCAGGGCCTCGCCGAGCCCGCGAAGGTCCGGCACGTCAGCCGTGACGCGGACGGCAAGGCCGTGATCACCGACGGGCCGTACAGCGAGACCAAGGAGCTGCTGTGCGGCTACTGGGTGCTGGAGTGCGAGAGCCTGGAGCGCGTCACGGAGATCGCCGAACGCATCACCCAGTGCCCCCAGCCCGCCGGCGCCCCCGAGTACCCGGTGGTGATCCGGCCCATCCTGGACGGCGCCGGGGACATCTGAGGACCGTGCGAGAAGCCACCGAGACCGAGGACCTGCTGCGCCTGCACGCGCCGCAGGTCCTCGGCGCGCTGGTCAGGCGGTACGGCCATTTCGACGCCGCCGAGGACGCCGTACAGGAGGCGTTGCTGGCCGCGGCCGGACAGTGGCCGTCGGCGGGGGTGCCCGACAATCCGCGCGGGTGGCTCATCAGGGTGGCCGCGCGGCGGCTGACCGACGCGCTGCGCGCGGAGGAGGCGCGGCGGGCGCGGGAGGAGCGGGCGGCGGCGCTGAGCGTGCGGGAGACGGCCGTCGCCGACCGGGCACCGCGCGAGGACGACACCCTGTCCCTGCTGTTCCTGTGCTGCCATCCGCAGCTGCCCCCGGCCGCGCAGATCGCGCTCACCCTGCGCGCGGTCGGCGGTCTGACCACGGCGGAGATCGCCCGGGCGTACCTCGTCCCCGAGGCGACCATGGCGCAGCGCATCAGCCGGGCCAAGCAGAAGGTCCGGGGCGTCGCCTTCGGACGGCCCGAGCACTGGGAGGAGCGGCTGCCCGCCGTCCTGCACACCCTCTATCTGATCTTCAACGAGGGGCATACGGCGACCTCGGGACCCGCCCTCCAGCGGCGCGACCTCGCCGGCGAGGCGATCCGCCTGACCCGCATGGTCCACCGTCTCCTCCCCGACGACTGCGAGATCGCGGGCCTGCTCGCCCTGATGCTGCTCACCGACGCCCGCCGCGACGCCCGTACCGGCCCGAGCGGCGACCTCGTCCCCCTCGACGAACAGGACCGTGCCCGCTGGGACAAGGCCGCGATCGAGGAGGGCGTCACCCTGGTCACCCGGGCGCTGGCCCGCCGCCACGCGGGGCCCTACCAGATCCGCGCGGCCATCGCCGCCGTACACGACGAGGCGCCTTCCGCGGAGGAGACCGACTGGCGGGAGATCCTCGGCCTCTACGACGTTCTCGTACGGCTCGTTCCCGGGCCCGTGGAGCGGTTGAACCGGGCGGTCGCGGTCGCGATGGTGCACGGACCGGAGGCCGGGCTCGCCGAACTCGACGATCTCGACGACGAGTTGGGGCACCGGCTGGACGCCGTGCGCGGACATCTGCTGGAGCGGGCCGGTTCCCACGAGGAGGCCCGTGCCGCCTACGAGTCGGCGGCCGGGAAGACCCTGAGCCTGCCCGAGCAGCGCTATCTGCAGGGGCGGGCGGCACGGCTGAGGCCTTAACGTGACGGCATGTCCACAACGAACGCCATCGTGCACCTGACCGAACGTTCCCTCTGGGAGGAGGCCCTGGTCCGGGGCGCGTACGAGATGTCCACCCGCGGCCGCACCCTCCAGGAGGAGGGGTTCATCCACTGCTCGACGCGGGCGCAACTCCCGGGCACGGCCGCCCGTTTCTTCGCCGATGTACCGGACCTGGTGGTCCTCGTCATCGACCCCGACCGGCTCGGCGTACCGCTGAAGTACGAGGCCGCGCGGCCCGGGGGCGAGGAGTTCCCGCACGTCTACGGGCCGCTCCCGGTGACCGCGGTCGTCGACGTGGAGACATGGGGGTGACCGGGCGCCGTCGGTTATGGCGCCGGACCCTGCTGCTGTGGGCGGCTCTCGTGGTCGTCGCGGGCGGGCTCACGCTCTGGCTCCAGGACTCGGCCGAGCCGCCGGGGCCGTACGGCTGGGAGGAGAGCAGTCCGACGCCCTCGCTGCCGGAGGGGTGGGAGTCGGCGTGCGCCGGCGCCACCCCCGACGAGAAGGGCCGGACCCTCTGCTTCTTCAGGACCCGCTAGGCAGTCCGCCGGTCTCCGGGTCCCGCCCCGTCAGGCAGTACAGGCCGCCCGCCGGGTCGCGCAGCACCGCCCAGTTCCGGTGGCGGGTGACGAACTCGGCCCCCAGGCGCTCGTGTTCCGCCCGCGTCGCCTCGACGTCCGCACAGGCCAGGTCCACGTGGGCGGCGGCGGGGCGCTCCTCGTCGAGGCGCTGGAGAAGGATGCGGAACGGCAGGCCGGGCGGGGGCACGAGGACGTGGAACTCGGGCAGGGAACCCGGACGGGACTCCCAGTCGGGCAACAGCGCTGACCAGAAGGCGACTTCGGCGTCGTGGAGGGAGGGTGGGACGTCGAGGCAGACCTGGTCGAGACGGCTGCCGCGGACCACCGGTGGGCGGCTCGACTGCCCGCGCCAGGGATCGCCGCAGAACAGCAGACCGGCGGGGGAGCGGAGCACGACCAACGTGCCCTGATCGGCGACCACATGGCCGCCGAGTGCCTGCGCCGCCTTCGCGAACTTCCGTACGTCGTCGACACAGAAGTCGAGATGAGCACCGCCGGGCCCGGAGGCCACGGCCTGCACCTTGACGCTCGCGTCGGCCCCGTCGAGCGGCAGGAGGGTCACGAACTCCCGCCGCTCACCCCGGAATTCGGACAACCGGGTGCCGGTCACGCCGGCCCAGAAGTCGCAGGCCTGGGCGAATCGTGCGACGGGCCGGTCAACGAAGGCGTACGTCCAGCGGGTAGTCATGCGGTGATCGTAGGCGCCCCTACTTCGGCACCTGCATGAACCGCAGCATGTTGCCCGCCGGATCCCGGAACGCACAGTCCCGCACCCCGTACGGCATGTCCGTGGGCTCCTGGATGACGTCGGCCCCCGACTCCCGCACCCGGGCGAACAGGGCGTCGCAGTCGGTGGTCGTGAAGTTGACGCCCCGCAACAGCCCCTTCGCCAGCAGCCGCGCCATCGCCTCCTTGTCCGCGGGGGACGCGTCCGGGTCCGCGGCCGGCGGTTCCAGGACGATGTCCACGTCCGGCTGGAGCGGCGAGCCGACCGTCACCCAGCGCATCCCCTCGTACCCGACGTCGCCCCGCACCTCCATGCCCAGGACGTCCCGGTAGAACGCGATCGCCTTGTCGTGGTCGTCCACCGCGATGAAGCAGTTCTTGAGCTTGATGTCCATGGCCCCACGTTAGGCCCGTCGGGGCCGGGTGTGCCTGCGGACCACACACGGCGGAACGCCCGCGATCTCCTCGTGGTCGCGGGCCCGGTAGGCGCTCGGTGTCTCGCCCACCAGTTCCGTGAAGCGGGAGCTGAAGGAGCCGAGGGAGGTACACCCCACGGCCATGCAGACCTCCGTGACCGACAGGTCCCCCCGCCGCAGCAGCGCCTTCGCGCGCTCGATGCGCCGGGTCATGAGATAGCCGTACGGCGTCTCCCCGAACTCCGCGCGGAAGCTGCGCTGGAAGTGCCCGGGGGACATCAGCGCGGTGCGGGCGAGCGCGGGGACGTCGAGGGGCTCGGTGTACTCGCGGTCCATGCGGTCCCGCGCCTGCCGCAGCCGCACCAGGTCCTCGATGCTCACCATCACGCCAGCATCGCACGATGCTCACCGGCTGGGTGCGGGTACCTGGAACGGGCTTTGCCTCACGTTCGCCTCCCGTACGGAAGCGCTTGCTCCCATGAGAGGCATGGACCACATCACGTTCCTCGTGGCGGTCGTCATCGTCACAGCCCTGGCTTTCGACTTCACCAACGGATTCCACGACACGGCCAACGCGATGGCGACGTCCATCGCCACCGGCGCGCTGAAACCCAGGACGGCGGTCCTGGTCAGCGGTGTCCTGAACGTCGTGGGCGCGTTCCTGTCGACCGAGGTCGCCAAGACGATCTCCGGCGGCATCGTGGACGACACCCTCGTCTCACCGGGGATGATCTTCGCGGGGCTCGTCGGAGCGATTCTGTGGAACCTGCTGACCTGGCTGGTCGGCCTCCCGTCGAGCTCCTCGCACGCGCTGTTCGGCGGGCTGATCGGCGCGGTGTGGGTCGGCGCCGGTGAGCACGGCGTGCACTTCGACAAGGTCGTCGAGAAGATCCTGATCCCCGCCGTGGCCTCCCCGGTCGTCGCGGGCGTCGCGGCCCTGATCGCCACCTACCTCGCCTACAAGCTCACCGCCCGCGGCCGCAAGGACTCGGTGACCAAGGGCTTCCGGCTCGGCCAGATCGCCTCCGCGTCCCTCGTCTCCCTCGCGCACGGCACCAACGACGCCCAGAAGACCATGGGCGTCATCACGCTGACCCTCATCTCCGCCGGTGCGCTCGGCCATGACGCCGGCCCGCCGGTCTGGGTGATCGCCTCCGCGGGTCTCGCGATCGGCCTCGGCACCTACCTCGGCGGCTGGCGGATCATCCGCACCATGGGCAAGGGCCTCACCGAGATCCAGTCCCCGCAGGGCTTCGCCGCCGAGACCGCGTCCACGACGGTCATCCTGACCTCCGCCCACCTCGGCTTCGCCCTGTCCACCACCCAGGTCGCCTCGGGCAGCATCCTCGGCGCGGGCCTCGGCCGTCGGCTCGCGGAGGTCCGCTGGGGCATCGCGGGCAGGATGGTCCTGGCCTGGCTGATCACCCTGCCCGCCGCCGCGCTGGTGGGCGGCCTCTCCGCGAGCGCGGTCAAGCACGGCGGCAACTTCGGCACCGTCGTCGTCGCCCTGGTGGGCGCGGCCGTCGCCGCGGGCATCGTCCTCGTCTCCCGCCGCAACCCGGTCAGCGCCCACAACGTCAACGACGCCCACGAGGTCACCATCCGCACCGAGCCGCCGACGCGCGTCGGTACGGCCGCCTGAGCCCCAGGAGTCCCTGTCATGAGCATCGACTGGACCGCACTCGGCCAGGTCACCGCGGTGAGCATCGGCGTCACCGTCGCCGTGGTCGTCGTCTTCGCCCTCGGCGTCCTCGGCCTCGCCCGTTTCGAGGGAGCGAGGGAAAATGGCGGCAGCACGTCGAACCTCGGCGTCGCCCAGGCAGCCTTGTGCTTCCTCGCCTGCGCGGCGGTGGTGGCGTACGGCATCCATCTGATCGTGCCCCAGTTCCACTGAGACTCTGTGAGAGGGGGAGCGCGGATGACGCCCCTGCTGACCGACCTGAAGGTGGACTACACCGACCCGGACGACCCCGTGCTGATCCGCCCGGACGGGAGTCCCATCGACACCTGGCGGGAGAACTACCCCTACGCGCACCGCATGGAGCGCAAGGAGTACGACTGGCACAAGCGGCTCCAGCAGATCGAACTACTGAAGCTCCAGAGCTGGATCAAGGAGACCGGGCGTCGGCTCGTCATCGTCTTCGAGGGACGGGACGCGGCCGGCAAGGGCGGCACGATCAAGCGCTTCACGGAGCACCTGAACCCTCGTGGCGCGCGGGTCGTGGCGCTGGAGAAGCCGACCGAGCGCGAGCGCGGGCAGTGGTACTTCCAGCGGTACGTCGAACATCTGCCGACCGCGGGCGAGATCGTGCTGTTCGACCGGTCCTGGTACAACCGGGCCGGGGTCGAGCGGGTCATGGACTTCTGCACCGACGACGAGTACCGGCGCTTCATGCGGCAGGCCCCGCTGTTCGAGCGGATGCTCGTCGACGACGGCGTGGACCTGCTGAAGTTCTGGTTCTCGGTGTCGCAGGGCGAGCAGCGCACCCGCTTCACGATCCGCCAGATCGACCCCGTACGGCAGTGGAAGCTCAGCCCCATGGACCTCGCGTCCCTGGACCGCTGGGACGACTACACCGCCGCCAAGGTCGCCATGTTCCGTGAGACGGACACCGAGTTCGCCCCCTGGACGGTGGTCAAGAGCAACGACAAGAAGCGGGCCCGCGTCGAGGCCATGCGCAGTGTGCTGGCCCGCTTCGACTACTCGGACAAGGACGAGGAGGTCGTCGGTACGCCGGACCCACGGATCGTGGGCGCGGCGGCGGGCCTCCTTGAGGCGGGTGAGGACTAGGGCCTGTCCGGCGGATCATGCCGGCGGCGCGGGGCCTGGCACGCGCATCTGCCGCGTTGTCGTCACTCGCCGACGCTCCGCGTCGACTCCCTCCTCCCCTTGCAGCTGCACGCACCAGACCCCGCTCACCTGCGCTGACAGGGCGCCCGTCCTTGGAGCCGGCCTGATCCGCCGGACAGGCCCTAGGCGCCGGTCCACAGGGCGGCGACCGTCGGTGCCGCCGTCCTGCCCTGGGCGAAGCCGGCGTGGCCGGCGGGCGTCCGGCTCGCCGGGGACAGCGGGTCGTCGCCGAACGCGGTGAGGGCGGCCTCGTCGGGGGTGATGACCTCGACGCGGCCGCCGCGCTCCACGATCGCCGCCGCGTCGGCCTCCAGCACCGGGTCGGGCATCGGGGCGACGACGAGCGTACGGGCGTGACCGGCCGCGAGATCGAGGTTGGTGAAGGAGCGGACACCGCCGTCGATGTAGGGCGTGCCGTCGACGGTCGCGGCGGGCCAGACGCCGGGCAGGGCGCAGCTCGCGGCCACGGCGTCCACCAGGCCGACGCCCGAGGCGCGGTCGAGGAGCCGGGTCTCGCCGGTGCGGGCGTTCACGGCGACCACGGACAGCGGGCGCCGCGGCCACTCGTGGGACGGGAGCCGGCCCGCGATCACGGGCCGTCGCTCGGCCTCGGTGATGGTGTCCGCGGCCAGCGCCAACTCGCCCATCCTGCGCAGCCGTTCGACCGGGTCGTCGACCTCGGCGTCCAGCTTCGCGGCGAACTCGAAGAGGGCGGCGAGCGCGCCCTCGGGCGGCTGGAGCTCCTCGCGCTGGAACTCCGGGTCCACCTGGGCCCGCAGCAGCTCCGGCAGCGGTGTCCCACTGGCGAGCTGCGCGGTCACGACCGACCCGGCCGAGGTACCGAGCAGCAGGTCCGCGTCGGTGACGTGCACGCCGGCGTCGGCGAGCCCGGCCAGCACTCCTGTGGCCCATGCGATCCCGGCGACCCCGCCGCCGCCGACGACCAGTGCGCGTTCCTCACTCATCCCTGCCCCCTGCTCCTGGATCACGGATCTTGCATGAGTACCAAGTCCCGTGTGGACAGGGGCTATTCCCCGGACCGGCATGGACGCACGGGAACGCCGAAGGGGCCCGGCCATGACGACCGGGCCCCTTCAGGGTTCCCGTTGACCTGCGATGGTGCACCGATCGCGGGTCGGCGGAGGCTGACGCGGAGGTCAGGCCTTCTTGGTCTCCCAGAAGATCTTGTCGATCTGGGCGATGTAGTCCAGAGCCTTCTGGCCCGTGGCCGGGTCGGTCGAGCCCTTGGCGGCCGAGAGGGCCTTGAGGGCGTCGTTGACCAGCTGGTGCAGCTCCGGGTACTTCTCGAAGTGCGGGGGCTTGAAGTAGTCGCTCCAGAGCACGGAAACGTGGTGCTTCGCGAGCTCGGCGCGCTGCTCCTTGATGACCGTGGCGCGAGCCTGGAAGTGCGCGTCGTCGTTGGCGGCCATCTTCTCCTGCACGGCCTTCACCGACTCCGCCTCGATGCGGGCCTGGGCCGGGTCGTACACACCGCAGGGCAGGTCGCAGTGTGCGCTGACCTTGACCTTGGGGGCAAACAGGCGGGAAAGCATGGAGCGTTCCTTCCTCGTGATCGTCTTCTCAGGTGCGACATTACTCCCTGGGAGAGGCGAATTCGCGAGTGCCCCCATGGGCTTAGGACAAAAGTCCGGGGTCAGACTGAGACTGGTGGACGAACGTACCGGGGAGGTGCCGGGAATGCCGGAGCTGTCGCAGGAGACCGAGCAGGGGAGGTCCTTGCTGCCCTTCGTGGGGGTGGCCGAGGTGACCGGCCCCTCGATGGTGCCGACCCTCCACCACGGGGATCAGCTGGTCGTCCACTGGGGTGCCCGGGTCCGGCCCGGTGACGTGGTGATCCTGCGCCATCCCTTCCAGCAGGACCTGCTCGTCGTCAAACGGGCCGTGGAGCGGCGCGAGGGCGGCTGGTGGGTGCTCGGCGACAACGCGTTCGCGGGCGGCGACAGCACGGACTACGGCGCCGTACCGGAGGAACTCGTACTCGGGAAGGCCCGGCTCAGGTACCGGCCGCTCGCGCCCGGTCAGCGCTCGCCGCTGGCCGCCGTGCGCTGGGCGCTGTCCGCCGTACGGCCCGTGTTGCCCGACCGGTCGGCCTCCAGGCGCTTGCGGGCCCGGTAGGCGGCCACATTGGCGCGGGTGGCGCAGCGGTCGGAGCAGTAGCGCCGGGAGCGGTTCGTGGACGTGTCGAGGTAGGCGTTGCGGCACGGGGCCGCCTCGCACAGGCCCAGCCGGTCCACGCCGTACTCGGTGAGGTGGAAGGCCAGGCCCATCGCCGCGATCGCCGCGTAGCCTGCGGTGGCGTTGGACGGATGGTCCGCCAGGTGCATGTGCCACAGCGGGCGGCCGTCGTCGTCGCGGAAGTCGTGGCCGGAGATCTGCGGACTCACCGGGAACTCCAGCAGCAGCGAGTTCAGCAGGTTCACCGCCGTCTCCTCGTCGCCCTGGTCCGCCGCCTCGAAGACCGCCCGCAACCGGCCGCGGACCGAGCGGAAGCGGGTGACGTCGGCCTCGGTGGCCCGGCGGCCCGCGTCCTGGCTGGCGCCGAACAGATCACGGACGGCCTCGACCGAGGTCAGCGCGTCCTTGGCGCGGGCCGGGTCCTCGCTGTTGACCAGACGTACGGCGTAGTCCGAGTAATAGGCCAGTTCCACTTGTAGTCCTTACGGAGGCGTTCTATCGTCGTGGTGCGGTCAGGTAACAGCTGATCGTGCTTCCAGGGTATTACGACAGTGAGCGGACAGGGGGCTTTGATGGCGACCGGTGTTGACACCGACTGGCAGGCCTGGCAGGAGAGCTGGGACCGGCAGCAGGAGTGGTACATGCCGGACCGCGAGGAGCGGTTCCGGGTCATGCTGGACATGGCCGAGGCCCTCGTCGGCCCCCGGCCCCGGGTGCTCGACCTCGCGTGCGGCACGGGAAGTATCACGGCCAGGCTGCTCGCCCGGTTCCCGGAGGCCACCAGCACCGGCGTGGACCTCGACCCGGCGCTGCTGACCATCGCCGAGGGCACCTTCGCGGCCGACGAGCGGGTCACCTTCGTGACGGCCGACCTCAAGGACCCGCACTGGCCCACCAAGCTGCCGTACGACTCGTACGACGCCGTCCTGACCGCCACGGCCCTCCATTGGCTGCACAGCGAACCCCTCGCGGCCCTCTACGGACAGATCGCGGAACTCGTCCGCGACGGCGGTGTCTTCATGAACGCGGACCACATGACCGACGAGACGACGCCCCGGATCAACGCGGCCGAACGCGCGCAGCGCCACGCGCACATGGAGCGGGCCAAGCGCGACGGCGCCCTCGACTGGGCCGCCTGGTGGGAGGTCGCCGCCGCCGACCCGCTCCTCGCGGCGCCCACGGCCCGCCGTTTCGAGATCTACGGCGAGCACGCGGAGGGCGACACGCCCTCGGTGGACTGGCACACGCGCGTGCTGCGCGAACAGGGTTTCGGCGAGGTCCGGCCGGTGTGGTGCTCGCCGTCGGACACGCTGCTGCTCGCGCTCAAGTAGCCGCCCATGCGAAAGGGGCGGTACGGGAAGCCCGTACCGCCCCTTCGTCGTCGTACCGCCGGGACCTAGAGGGCCTAGAGGACCTTCGACAGGAACGCCTGGGTGCGCTCGTGCTGCGGGTTCGTCAGGACCTCGCGGGGGTCGCCGGACTCGACGACCACGCCGCCGTCCATGAAGACCAGGCTGTCGCCGACCTGGCGGGCGAAGCCCATCTCGTGGGTGACGACGACCATCGTCATGCCGGACTCGGCGAGGTCGCGCATGACGTCGAGGACGTCACCGACCAGCTCCGGGTCGAGGGCGGAGGTCGGCTCGTCGAACAGCATCAGCTTCGGGTCCATCGCGAGCGCCCGGGCGATCGCCACGCGCTGCTGCTGGCCGCCGGAGAGCTGCGCCGGGTAGCTCACCGCCTTGTCGGCGAGACCGACCCTCTCCAGCAGTTCCCTGGCCTGCTCCCGGGCCTCGGACTTGCTCACGCCCTTGACCTGGACCGGCGCCTCCATGACGTTCTCGACGGCCGTCATGTGCGGGAACAGGTTGAACCGCTGGAACACCATGCCGATGTCCCGGCGCTGGAGCGCGACCTCGCTGTCCTTGAGCTCGTACAGCTTGTCGCCCTTCTGGCGGTAGCCGACCAGCTCGCCGTCGACGTACAGCCGGCCGGCGTTGATCTTCTCCAGGTGGTTGATGCAGCGCAGGAAGGTCGACTTGCCGGAGCCGGAGGGGCCGATGAGGCAGAAGACCTCGCCCTGCTTCACTTCCAGGTCGATGCCCTTGAGGACCTCGACCAGACCGTAGGACTTGTGGACACCCTCGGCCTTCACCATGGCGGTCATGCCGCGCCCCTTTCACGGCTGAACGCCATCAGGTTGACCTTGATCCGCTGCCACGGCGTCGGCGGCAGGTTCCGGGACGAACCGCGGGCGAAGCGGCGCTCCAGGTAGTACTGGAACACGCTGAACACACTGGTCATGACCAGGTACCAGATGGAGGCCACGAACAGCATCTCCATCACCGCGTACGACGTCGAGCCGATGGTCGAGGTCGCGCGCAGCAGTTCGTTGTACGTCACCGCGTACACCAGCGACGAGGTCTTCAGCATGTTGATGAACTCGTTGCCGGTCGGCGGCACGATCACCCGCATCGCCTGCGGGATCACGATCCGGCGCAGCGTCTTGGCGTGGCTCATGCCGAGCGCGTGCGAGGCCTCCGTCTGGCCCTCGTCGACGGCCAGCAGGCCGGCCCGGCAGATCTCGGCCATGTACGCCGCCTCGTTCAGGCCGAGGCCCAGCAGCGCGCACATGAACGGCGTCATCACGTCCGTCATCTCGTCCTTGTAGATCGGACCGAGGTTCAGGACCGGGAAGATCAGCGCGAGGTTGAACCAGAGCAGGAGCTGGACGTAGACCGGCGTCCCGCGGAAGAACCAGATGTAGAACCAGGCCACCCAGCTCGTCACCGGGTTCTTAGAGAGCCGCATGACGGCCAGTACGACGCCCAGGACCACGCCCAGGACCATCGCCAGGACGGTGATCAGCAGGGTGCGGCCGGCGCCCGCGAGGACCGTGGAGTCGAACAGCGTGTCGCCGACCGCGTGCCACTGGATCTTCTTGGCGGTCGCGAACGCGTTGACCAGCAGGGCCACTAGCGCCAGTACGACGACGGCGCTGACGTAACGGCCGTAGTGGCGCACGGGGATGGCCTTGATCGCCTCAGGGGCGAGGGAGGCCGACGGCGGGGTGTCCGCCGGCTCCTTGTCGAGCTTGTCAGTCACAGTGACTGCCCTTCAGTGGTGCGGGGTCCGTCACTTGCCGCCGTTGATCGCGGCCTTGTCGATGGCGCCCGTCTCGGCGCCCCACTTCTCCAGGATCTTCTTGTACGTGCCGTCCTCGATGATGGCGTTCACGGCCGCCTCCAGGGCGCTCGTGAGCTCCTTGTTGTCCTTGTTCACGGCGAGGCCGAACGGTCCGGCGTCCACCTGCTCGCCGACCACCTGGAAGGCGTTGCCGCCGTCGGCCTTGCGGGCGATGTCGACGGCGACCGGGTAGTCGTTGACGCCCGCGACGGCGCCGCCCGACTTCACCCGGGTCTGGGCCTCGGTGTCGTTGTCGAACGACTCGATCTTCAGCGCCTTCTTACCGGCGTCCGTGCACTTCTTGGACTGGTCCTTGAGCATCTGCTGGTACGTCGTACCGGTCTGTACGGCGACCGTCTGGCCGCACAGGTCGTCGATCGAGCTGATGTTCTTCGGGTTGCCCTTCTGGACGTAGATGGCGGTGCCGGCCGTGAAGTAGTCGACGAAGTCGACACCCGGGCCGAGCTTCTTGCCCTTGTCGTCCAGGCCCTCCTGGCGCGCCTTGGTGTCCGTGATGGAGGACATGGCCACGTCGTAGCGGCCGGAGTTCAGGGAGCTGATCAGGCCGTCGAAGGAGCCCGAGGTGAACTTGAACTCCACGCCCAGCTGCTTGCCCAGGGCGGCCGCGATGTCGGGATCGACGCCGACGATCTTGCCGCCCTCCTGGTACTCCATGGGGGCGTACTCGGCGTTGGTGCCGACCTTGATGACGCCGGCCTTCTGGATCTTCGCAGGCAGCTTGTCGAACAGCGGCGCGCTGTTGGACGACTCGTCGGAGCTGCTGCTGCCGGTCTGGTCACCGCAACCGGTGAGAATCAGGGCGCCTGCGACCGCGATCGCACCTACCGCGGCTGTCCTGGTGCGCGCGACGGTCGTACGACGGGTGGAGCTTGCGGTCATTTTGGGTTCCTCCGGCGGATGGGTGGAGTTGCCGATGGGCGGGGCGGCTGCCGATGGGTTCGGAGCACGGCCTTCATTCCTCAGGTCGACGAGAGCACACGCCTTCGAGTGTCGCGACCTCGTGTGATTACGGCATCTTGCCATTCGGACTGGACCATTCAGGATGCCGGTCATGTCAAAATCGGATAACGGGTGACCCCCGAACCACACCATGTCCGTACATCGCGACCGGACCATCTGCGGGAATCTGGCATTCCGGCCGGAAGATCTTCGGTGTGTCCCGCGGTGCGGGCGAGCGGGCCGGAGCGAGGCGCGGGGACTCGAGCGCGCCCTCGGTGATCGTCAAGGGGCCTTCGATGGCTTGTCCGAATTACGTCCCATGATTCATGTCACCGCTCTCCGGTGATCGATGATCGATTTGCGTTCCGTCATGTGACCTTGCACGTATTGGACTCGTCCTCGACGCCGGTCGTCAGGTAAGAAGGTTCTTTACACCCCTCATCCGGGGCTCAGGGCGCGTGTGCGGCGCGCCCGTCGCGTACTGGCCCGTACGCATCAGTGATCAGGGCCGGTCGCGGTGCCCGCCCACTTCTCAACCAGGAGTGGCCACCCTCAAACCATGAAGACCTAAGGGGTACAACAAAGTGGCAGCGGAGATCGTCAATCCTCGCAGCGACAGTCATACGGGCCAGGAGGGCGGGGCGGAGCCCCTCGATTCCTTCGACCCCGCGTTCGCGCTGCACCGCGGCGGCAAGATGGCCGTGCAGGCCACCGTGCCGGTCCGCGACAAGGACGACCTGTCCCTCGCGTACACGCCCGGCGTGGCGAAGGTGTGCAGCGCCATCGCCGAGCAGCCGGAGCTCGTCCACGACTACACGTGGAAGTCGTCCGTCGTCGCCGTCGTGACCGACGGTACGGCCGTCCTCGGACTCGGTGACATCGGGCCCGAGGCCTCCCTCCCGGTGATGGAGGGCAAGGCGATCCTGTTCAAGCAGTTCGGCGGAGTGGACGCGGTTCCGCTCGCCCTGGCCTGCACGGACGTCGACGAGATCATCGAGACCGTGGTCCGTCTCGCGCCCTCCTTCGGTGGCGTGAACCTCGAGGACATCTCGGCTCCTCGGTGCTTCGAGATCGAGAAGCGGCTCCAGGAGCGGCTGGACATTCCCGTCTTCCATGACGACCAGCACGGGACGGCCGTCGTGACGCTGGCGGCGCTCAGGAACGCCGCGCGGCTGAGCGGGCGGTCGATCGGGGATCTGCGTGCGGTGATCTCCGGTGCCGGTGCGGCCGGTGTCGCCATCGCCAAGATGCTCGTCGAGGCGGGGATCGGTGACGTCGCCGTCGCCGACCGGCGCGGTGTCGTGTCGGGTGACCGGGACGACCTCACGTCCGTGAAGCGGGAGCTGGCCGGGTTCACCAACAAGGCGGGCCTGACCGGGTCGCTGGAGGACGCGCTGGCCGGTGCCGACGTCTTCATCGGCGTCTCCGGCGGTACGGTCGCGGAGTCCGCCGTCGCCTCCATGGCGGAGGGTGCCTTCGTGTTCGCGATGGCGAACCCGAACCCCGAGGTGCACCCCGATGTCGCGCACAAGTACGCGGCCGTGGTGGCCACCGGGCGGTCCGACTTCCCGAACCAGATCAACAACGTGCTGGCGTTTCCGGGGATCTTCGCGGGGGCGCTGCAGGTGCGGGCCTCCCGGATCACGGAGGGCATGAAGATCGCGGCGGCGGAGGCGCTGGCGTCGGTGGTCGGTGACGACCTGGCGGCGGACTACGTGATTCCCTCGCCGTTCGACGAGCGGGTCGCTCCGGCCGTCACGGCGGCGGTCGCGGCGGCGGCTCGGGCGGAGGGTGTCGCTCGTCGCTGAGCGTGCTGTGTGGGGGTGGTCCCGTCCGGGGGTGGTTTTCGGGCGGGGCCATTTCTTTGCTGTTGGGTGCGGCTGATCGGGTGGTGGGGGGTGGGCGTCTTGCGGGTGCGGGTGCGGGTGCGGGTGCGGGTGCGGGTGCGGGGTGGGTGGGGGCTGGTGTTTTTGCGCAGTTCCCCGCGCCCTGGATGCCTGCGGCGGCCTGTGCGGGTCCGGTGGGGGCGTGCGTAGCGCGTTGGGTTCGGTGGGTGGGTCGGGGCCGGGGTGGGGGGTATCCGTCCTCGGTCCGGCGGCTCGGTTCCTTGAGCAGGGCTCGGTGATGGACGCCGGCCGCTGCGGGCGGACACCCCCCACCCCGTCCCCTTGGCGCCGTACGCGGCGAACGGTCCGTCGTGGCGCACGGCGCGGCGAACGGTCCGTCGTGGTGCGCGGGGCGGGGAACGGTCCGTCGTGGTGCGCGAGGTGGTTGGCGGTCCGTTGTGGCGCAGGCTGGCTGCAACCCCTTAGGGGCGCGGGGAACTGCGCGACCAGCCCCCACCGACCCGCACCCGCCCAGCAACCGAACCCGGCACCCCCGATAGGCGCCCGGCCCAGGCCCAGCGCAGCGTCACAGCGAGGCACCTGAATAGGCGCCCGGCCCATCCTCACGCGCACTGTCAGTTCACGCCGTCGCCGCCGGCGGAGCCAACTGGCGTGCCAGCCACGTGGGTACGCCGCCCAGCAACCGGTACAACCGCCGTGCCTCCTCGCGGAGTCGGGACGCCTCGGGTTCCACCTCCGCGTCCGCCAGGGAGGCGAGCGCCGGCGCCGTCCCCACCAGGTACCCCAACTCCTCCCGGATCCGGAGTGATTCGGCGAAGCCGTGTCGCGCCTCGGCCAACTCCCCGTCGCGCAGGGCCAGTCCGGCGAGGTGGCGCCAGGTGAACGAGAGCAGCAGGGGGTCGGACTGCGCCGTGGCGCCCGCGTGGGCGCGGCGGTAGGCCGCCCGGGCCGACTGGGGGGAGTGGGCCAGGTTCTCTGCCAGGAGGCCGCGGCGGAAGTCGAGCAGGGCTCTTCCCTCAGCCCCCGGAGGGATCAGCGCCGCGGCCCGGCCCAGTGCCGCCCGCGCCTCGTCCGCGCGGTCACGGACCCCGTGGAGCGTCGACGCGTACGCAAGTTGCCCTCTTTCACAAGCGGCCGCCCCCCGCTCGTCGTCGCTGTGCGCCAGCGCCTCCGCGGTGCGCAGCGCGTCCTCCGCCTCCGGCCAGCCCTGCTCGGTGTAGAGACAGCGCTCCACCAGCAGCGACGCCCGTTGCAGGGCCGCCGGTGCGGTGACCGGTTGGAGCAGGGCGGCCGCGTCGGCCCAGCAGGCCCGGGAGCGCAGCCGCCATACCGCGGTCTGGAGTGGATCGTCGCCGGCGGTCGTTCCGTTACCAGACATGGCGGTATCCGCCACATTGCCCTCCCCGAGCGCGCCTTCGAGCTTTGAGTGGTGGCGGCATCTCAGCACGAAACCCGTGGCCCGGCCAAGGGGGTGGGTGAAGGAATTCACAAAGTCGTGGGTGTCCGGGGACCCACGGGGCTCAGCTCATCCTCAGTGCCAGGAAGAAATCCAGCTTGTCCTCAAGGCGGGAGAGGTCACGACTCGTCAACTGCTCGATCCGGCCGACGCGGTAGCGCAGCGTGTTGACGTGCAGGTGGAGACGGGTCGCACAGCGGGTCCAGGAGCCGTCGCAGTCCAGGAAGGCTTCCAGGGTGGGGATCAGTTCGGCGCGGTGGCGGCGGTCGTAGTCGCGGAGGGGGTCGAGGAGGCGGGCGGTGAAGGCTCGGCGTACGTCGTCCGGGACGAAGGGGAGGAGGAGGACGTGCGAGGCCAGTTCCTGGTGGCCGGCCGCGCAGACCCTGCCCGGGCGGGCCGCCGCCACCCGGCGGGCGTGCCGGGCTTCCTCCAGGGCGCCGCGCAGGCCCTCCGCCGAGTGGACCGACGCGCTGACGCCCAGGGTGACCCGTCCGTCGTCGTCGAGGCCGGCCGACAGGGGGTCCCGTACGGACTCCAGCAGGGCGTCCGCCAGGATGCCCGCCTCCGAGCCGTCGTGTTCCGTCGAGACCGCCGGGAGGGGGACCAGGGCGATCGCCTCGTCGCCCGTGTGGGCCACCGCGATACGGTCCGAGGGCTCGGGGCCCGTCGCCAGGGGGTCCACCAGGATCTCCTCCAGGAGGGACTGGGCCACCGGGCCGCCCTCCAGGTCGCCGTCCTGCCATTCGACCGTCGCCACGACCACCTGCCAGTGGGGGGCCGCTCCGAGGCCGGGGAGGAGGACCGGGGCCGCCACGCGGAGACGGGCCGCGATCTCGGCGGGGACGGCGCCCGTCTGGACCAGCTCCAGGACCTCCTGGGCCAGTCGGCGGCGGACCGTGCGGGCCGCGTCCCTGCGGTCGCGTTCCACGGAGATCAGCTGGGTGACGCCCTGGAGGAGGTCGAGGCGCTCCTCCGGCCAGTCGCCGGCGTCCGCCTCCACCGCCAGCAGCCAGTCGGACAGGACCGTCTCGCGTACGTCCCTGGAGGCCTGCGGGGAGCGGCCGCTGCTGCGGACCGGGAACAGGGAGTACGTCGACGAGCCGAGGGTGAGTCTGTGGGGGCCGCGCCGGCCGGTGCGGACCGCGGCCAGGTGTTCCGCCGCGAGCTTCGCGCAGGTGTCCGCGGGCAGGCCGGGGCCCGCCACTTTCGGGCCCGCGATCAGGCGTCCGGTGGGGGACAGGACCCAGGCGCGCAGGTCCAGGTCGGAGCCCAGGAGGTCCAGCACCACGTCCGGGCCGCCTCCTGCCGGGCCCGAGGTCATCATGCGGCGGTGGCGGTCCACCACGGCCGCCAGGTCACCCGCGCGCTCACCCGAGACCTGCCGTACGACATGCTCGGTGATCGTCGCGAAGGCCACCGACTCGTGCACCGCGAAGAGGGGGAGGCGGTGGTGGGCGCAGGCGATCACCAGGTCCTCGGGTACGTTGCCCAGCTCCGCCTCGCCGGCCGCCAGCGCGACCACTCCGGCCTGCACGAGGAGTCGTACGAAAGGCTCCGAGTCGGTGGCGTCCCGGCGCCAGGCGAGGCCCGTCAGGACCAGTTCGCCGCCCGAGAGGTAGCGGCTCGGGTCGCGCAGGTCCGTGGTCATCACACCGCGCACGGTGCGATCCAGTTCGTGCTCGCCGCCGAGCAGCCGCAGGCCCAGCGCGTCGGTGTCCAGCAGTGCGCGCAGCCGCATTCTCGTCGCCGCCGTTCTTTGTCTCGAAAACTACGATGGAGGGGGTGTCCGGTGGAGTGCGGAGAGACTTCTGTCGTCTCCGGGGCTGTGGTGCAGGTCACGTGGGCCGTGTCGCACGTTTCCGCAGGAAAGCAGGGAGGTTACCGAGGGCCTCCGTTCATACGAATCTACAAGATGAGGGCGCCGACCAGCCAACTCCTTCATGGTTTCCGTGACTGACCCGGTCGGAGTACGTCGCTGTGTACTGGCTCCACTCCGCGTAAACAGCACATGAACGAGCCGGGCCCGCCGCACACGATCTGGCTCGATCCGTACGATCACGAGACGAAGAAGAGAGCCGGTCATGGACTTCCTTCGCCCCGCCAGCTGGGAGGAGGCGCTCGCCGCGAAGGCCGAGCACCCCACCGCTGTGCCCATCGCGGGCGGCACCGACGTGATGGTCGAGATCAACTTCGACCACCGGAGGCCCGAGTACCTGCTCGACCTGAACCGCGTCGGCGAGCTCACCGACTGGGAGGTCGGCGAGGACTCCGTGCGGCTCGGCGCCTCCGTGCCGTACACCCACATCATGGAGAACCTGCGCGGCGAGCTCCCGGGCCTGGCCCTCGCCTCGCACACCGTGGCCTCCCCGCAGATCCGCAACCGTGGCGGCGTCGGCGGCAACCTCGGCACCGCCTCCCCGGCCGGTGACGCCCACCCCGCCCTGCTGGCGGCGGGCGCCGAGGTCGAGGTGGAGTCCGTACGGGGATCGCGGCTCATCCCGATCGACGAGTTCTACACCGGGGTGAAGCGCAACGCGCTGGCCGCGGACGAACTCATCCGCGCCGTTCATGTGAAGAAGGCCGACGGGCCCCAGCAGTACTCCAAGGTGGGCACCAGGAACGCCATGGTCATCGCCGTGTGCGCCTTCGGGCTCGCGCTGCACCCGCAGACGCGGACTGTGCGCACAGGTATCGGGTCGGCCGCTCCCACTCCCGTTCGGGCCAAGGCCGCCGAGGAGTTCCTGAACGCCGCTCTGGAAGAGGGCGGGTTCTGGGACAACGGCAAGATCATCACCCCGTCGGTCGTCAAGCAGTTCGCGGACCTGTGCGCCGCTTCCTGCAACCCGATCGACGACGTCCGGGGCACGGCGAGCTACCGCCGCCACGCGGTCTCCATCATGGCCCGCCGCACGCTGACCTGGACCTGGGAGTCGTACCGCGGCACCGCCGCCCGCACGGAGGGAGTCGCGTGATGCGCGTCAATTTCACGGTCAACGGACGTCCGCAGGAAGCCGACGACGTCTGGGAGGGCGAGTCCCTGCTGTACGTGCTGCGCGAGCGGCTCGGGCTGCCGGGTTCCAAGAATGCCTGCGAGCAGGGTGAGTGCGGGTCGTGCACCGTGCGGCTCGACGGTGTTCCGGTGTGTTCCTGCCTGGTGGCCGCCGGGCAGGTCGAGGGCCGCGAGGTCGTGACCGTCGAGGGGCTCGCGGAGTACGCCAGGCAGCGTGCGTGTGGGCATCCGGCTCCTCAGGGGCAGGACTCCCATACCGGCGAGGGCACCGAACTCGCCCCGATCCAGCAGGCGTTCATCGACGCCGGCGCGGTCCAGTGCGGCTTCTGCACGCCGGGGCTGCTGGTCGCCGCCGACGAGATGCTGGAGCACAACCCGAATCCCAGCGACGCGGACATCCGCGAGGCGCTGTCGGGCAACCTGTGCCGTTGCACGGGCTACGAGAAGATCATGGACGCGGTCCGCCTCGCGGCCGCCCGGCAATCCCAGGAGGTCTGACCGTGGCTGCCAACGGCGCTCCCACCAAGATCACCCAGGGTTCGAAGACCAAGGGCGGCATCGGCGAGTCCACGCTCCGCCCCGACGGCACCCTCAAGGTCACCGGCGAGTTCGCGTACTCGTCCGACATGTGGCACGAGGACATGCTCTGGGGGCAGATCCTCCGCTCGACCGTCGCACACGCCGAGATCGTGTCCATCGACACGAGTGAAGCCCTCGCCATGCCGGGCGTGTACGCCGTCATGACGTACGACGACCTGCCGACCGAGGTGAGGAACTACGGCCTGGAGATCCAGGACACCCCGGTCCTCGCCCATGGCAAGGTCCGCCACCACGGTGAGCCGGTCGCCATCGTCGCCGCCGACCACCCGGAGACCGCCCGCCGCGCGGCCGCCAAGATCAAGGTCGACTACCGCGAGCTGCCCGTCATCACCGACGAGGCCTCCGCGACCGCACCGGACGCGATCCTCGTCCACGAGGACCGCGACGACCACCACGTCGGGCACGTCCCGCACCCGAACATCCTCCACCGCCAGCCGATCATCCGCGGAGACGCCCAACAGGCCGCGGAGCGCGCGGACTTCGTCGTCAAGGGCGAGTACACCTTCGGCATGCAGGACCAGGCCTTCCTCGGCCCCGAGTCGGGTCTCGCCGTACCGGACGAGGACGGTGGCGTCCACCTCTACATCGCCACCCAGTGGCTGCACTCCGACCTGCGGCAGATCGCGCCCGTCCTCGGCCTGCCCGAGCGCAAGGTCCGCATGACGCTGTCCGGCGTCGGCGGGGCCTTCGGCGGCCGTGAGGACCTGTCGATGCAGATCCACGCCTGTCTGCTCGCGCTGCGCACCGGCAAGCCCGTCAAGATCGTCTACAACCGGTTCGAGTCGTTCTTCGGGCACGTCCACCGCCACCCGGCCAAGCTGTACTACGAGCACGGGGCCACGCGCGAGGGCAAGTTGACCCACGTGAAGTGCCGGATCGTGCTGGACGGCGGCGCGTACGCCTCCGCCTCCCCGGCCGTGGTCGGCAACGCCTCCTCGCTCTCGATCGGCCCGTACGTGGTCGACGACGTCGACATCGAGGCCATGGCCCTCTACACCAACAACCCGCCCTGCGGCGCGATGCGCGGGTTCGGCGCGGTCCAGGCGTGCTTCGCCTACGAGGCCCAGATGGACAAGCTCGCCGACGCGGTGGGCATGGACCGGGTGGAGTTCCGGCAGCTGAACGCCATGGAGCAGGGCACGATCATGCCGACCGGCCAGCCCGTCGACTCCCCGGCCCCGGTCGCCGAACTCCTGCGCCGCGTCAAGGCGATGCCGCTTCCTCCGGAGCAGCAGTGGCTCTCCGCCGGCGAGGACGCCGACGTACGGCAGCTGCCGGGCGGTCTGTCCAACACCACCCACGGCGAAGGCGTCGTCCGCGGGGTCGGCTACGCGGTCGGCATCAAGAACGTCGGTTTCTCCGAGGGCTTCGACGACTACTCCACGGCGAAGGTCCGCATGGAGGTCATCGCGGGTGAGCCCGTCGCCACCGTGCACACCGCCATGGCGGAGGTCGGTCAGGGCGGGGTCACCGTCCACGCGCAGATCGCCCGCACCGAACTCGGCGTCACCCAGGTGACCATCCACCCGGCGGACACCCAGGTGGGCTCGGCGGGTTCGACCTCGGCCTCGCGGCAGACGTACGTCACCGGCGGCGCCGTGAAGAACTCCTGCGAGCTGGTCCGGGAGAAGGTCCTGGAGATCGGGCGCCGCAAGTTCGGTTCGTACCACCCCGCTTGGGCCACCGCCGAACTGCTCCTGGAGGGCGGCAAGGTCGTCACCGACGGCGGCGAGGTCCTCGCGGGCCTGGTCGACGTGCTGGAGGACGAGAGCGTCGAGGTCGAGGCGGAGTGGCGGCACCGGCCGACCGAGGCCTTCGACCTGCGTACCGGGCAGGGCTTCGGGCACGTCCAGTACTCCTTCGCCGCCCACCGCGCGGTCGTCGAGGTCGACACCGAGCTGGGGCTGGTGAAGGTGATCGAGCTGGCCTGCGCGCAGGACGTCGGCAAGGCGTTGAACCCCCTGTCCGTCCTCGGCCAGATCCAGGGCGGCACCATCCAGGGCCTCGGTGTCGCGGTGATGGAGGAGATCATCGTGGACCCGAAAACGGCCAAGGTCAGGAACCCGTCCTTCACGGACTACCTGATCCCCACGATCCTCGACACGCCGACCATCCCCGTCGACGTGCTCGAACTCGCCGACGACCACGCGCCGTACGGTCTGCGTGGCGTCGGTGAGGCGCCGACGCTGTCCTCGACTCCGGCCGTGCTAGCGGCGATCCGCGATGCGACGGGGCTGGAGCTCAACAGGACGCCGGTACGGCCGGAGCACCTGACCGGCACGTGATGAACCGGTGAGTTTTCCCGGGGGACTTGGTCCCCCGGGCCCCCAACTGTCCGTCCTGGGCCGTCCCCCGGGTCGTGCACATCCCAAATCCCGTGCCCGAAAAGGCGGTTGCGCGGGTGCCCCTGTGAACCTTGGGAGACGGCACCATGACCCAGCAGTCCCTGGAACCCAAGACCACGGCCGAAGAGGCGGGAGAAGGCACCCGCGTCCCGGCCGGCAGGTCCTGGCTCGACCGGTACTTCCACATATCGCAGCGAGGGTCCACCGTCGCCCGTGAAGTGCGCGGCGGCATCACGACCTTCATGGCGATGGCGTACATCCTCCTGCTCAACCCCCTGATCCTGTCCGGCAAGGACGTGGCGGGTCACACCCTCGGCCAGAACGCGCTCATCACCGCGACCGCGTTCGCGGCGGCCTTCACCACGCTGCTGATGGGTTTCTTCGGCAAGGTGCCGCTCGCGCTCGCCGCCGGCCTCTCCGTCTCCGGGGTGCTGTCCTCTCAGGTCGCGCCCGCGATGACGTGGCCGCAGGCCATGGGTATGTGCGTGATGTACGGCGTGGTCATCATGCTGCTGGTCGTCACCGGCCTGCGCGAGATGATCATGAACGCGATCCCGCTGGCCCTCAAGCACGCGATCACCATGGGCATCGGCCTGTTCGTCGCCCTGATCGGCTTCTACAAGGCCGGCTTCGTCCACCAGGGCAAGGCCACCCCGGTGACCCTCGGCCCGACGGGCGAACTCGTGGGCTGGCCCGTCCTGTTGTTCGCCCTGACCCTCCTCGCGATCTTCATGCTCCAGGCCCGCGGAGTGCCCGGCGCGATCCTCATCGGGATCGTCGGTGGGACCGTACTCGCCGTTGTCCTCAACGCTGTTGGCGCCATCGCCCCGAAGCAGTGGGCGAGCGGGGCTCCTGAACTGCACGGCAGCGCGGTGTCGATGCCCGACTTCTCGATCTTCGGGCACGTCGAGTTCGGCGGCTGGGGCGAGGTCGGCGCGATGACGGTCGACATGATCGTGTTCACGCTGGTGCTCGCCGGGTTCTTCGACGCGATGGCCACCATCATCGGCGTCGGCACCGAAGCCGAACTGGCCGACGCGCAGGGCCGGATGCCGGGCCTGTCCAAGGCGCTGTTCATCGACGGCGCGGGCGGCGCGATCGGCGGAGTGGCGGGCGCCTCCGGGCAGACCGTCTTCGTCGAGTCGGCCACGGGTGTCGGGGAAGGCGCCCGCACCGGCCTGTCCTCCGTCGTCACCGGCCTGTTCTTCGCGGCCTGTCTGTTCTTCACCCCGCTGACGGCCATCGTGCCGGGCGAGGTGGCCGCCGCGGCCCTTGTGGTCATCGGCGCCATGATGATGATGAACGCCCGCCACGTCGACTGGGCCGACCGCGCCACCGCGATCCCGGTCTTCCTGACCGTCGTGATCATGCCGTTCACCTACTCGATCACCGCGGGCGTCGCCGCCGGCGTCATCTCGTACGTCGCCATCAAGATCGCCCAGGGCAGGGCCCGCGAGATCGGGGCGTTCATGTGGGGCCTGACGGTGATCTTCCTGGTCTACTACGCCCTGAACCCGATCGAGAGCTGGATGGGCGTCCACTAGCCCGCCCAACTCGCCTGTACGCAACCGCTGTTAAGGAGACCGAGAGATGCTGGACATCGCCGAAGAGCTGCACCGGTGGGTCGAGCAGGGCCGTGACTTCGCCGTGGCCACCGTGGTGGCCGTCGGCGGCAGCGCGCCCCGCCAGCCGGGCGCCGCCCTCGCGGTGGACGCCGACGGCACGGCGATCGGCTCGGTCTCCGGCGGCTGTGTGGAGGGCGCGGTGTACGAGCTGTGCCAACAGGCGCTGGAGGACGGGGAGTCGGTCCTCGAACGCTTCGGCTACAGCGACGAGGACGCCTTCGCCGTCGGCCTGACCTGCGGCGGCATCATCGACATCCTCGTCACACCGGTACGGGCCGGCGACCCCGTCCGTACGGTGGCCACGGCCGCGCTGACGGCCGCCGCACGCGGCGAGGCGGCGGCCGTGGCACGGATCGTCTCCGGCCCGCGGGAGATCGTCGGACGCGCCCTCGTCGTACGGCCCGACGGCTCGTACGACGGCGGCTTCGGCGCCCATCCCGAACTGGACCGCACGGTCGCCGCGGAGGCGGGCGCCTTCCTGGACGCGGGCCGTACCGGCACACTGGAGATCGGCGAACAGGGCTCACGCTGCGGAGCCCCGCTCACCGTGCTGGTCGAGTCCTCCGTGCCGCCGCCCCGGATGATCGTGTTCGGGGCGATCGACTTCGCCTCGGCGCTGGTGCGGATCGGGAAGTTCCTGGGCTACCGCGTGACGGTGTGCGACGCCCGCCCGGTGTTCGCCACGAAGGCCCGCTTCCCGGAGGCCGACGAGATAGTCGTCGAGTGGCCGCACACCTACCTGGAACGCACGGAGGTCGACGCCCGGACCGTCCTGTGCGTCCTCACCCACGACGCCAAGTTCGACGTACCCCTGCTGCGGCTGGCCCTCCGGCTCCCGGTCGCCTACGTCGGCGCCATGGGCTCCCGCCGGACCCACCTCGACCGCAACGAACGCCTCCGCGAAGTCGGCGTGACAGAGCTGGAGTTGGCGCGGCTGCGGTCACCCATCGGCCTCGACCTCGGCGCCCGTACGCCCGAGGAGACGGCCCTGTCGATCGCCGCGGAGATCGTCGCGAACCGGCGGGGCGGCAGCGGGGTCTCCCTCACCGGCGCGCACACGCCGATCCATCACGACCTCACGGCGGTACCGGCCCGGCGGATCGGCTCGGTGGCCTGAGCGGACGCCGCCGGCTGCGTACCGGGGTGTCCGCCCGGGGTGGGCCGGTACCCGGGTCGGTCGGACCAGGCGGGGAGGCCTCCTCGGAGAGGTCCCGCAGCAGCCGGTGGATCTGGGCGTCACCACGGCCGCCTCGGGTCATCGACCGCCACCACGCCACGGCCCGCGCGGAGTGCCAGTCGGCGTAGGGGTCTTCCCCGAAGTCGTCCGAGGGTCTGGCCGGCCAGGCGAGTCCGCCCCGCGGTGTGTCCCGCGCCGCGGCCGCCGGCCACCGCAGCCCGTCCACCGCGAGCTCCTCGACCTCGTCCACCCGGACGGTCGTACCGTCAACTGCCATGCCCGGTCACGTTCCGCGCAGCAGCCGGTTCAGGGCCCGCCCGAACACCGACCGGGCCGCCATGCCCAGCAGCGGTCCGGGGAGCAGCGGAACCCGCAGCTTCTCGCGCCAGATCACGCGGGCCCGGCCGCCCGGGCCGGGGTGGACTTCCAGTTCGGCCCAGCCCTTCACCACCCGGCCCCGCTTCTCCAAGCGGCACAGACCCGACACGCCGTCCGCGGGCGGGCGCCAGACCGTGACCTCCATGGTGTCGTCGAAGGCGAGGAGTCCGATCCCCGAACGGGCGACGACGAGTGTGCCCTCGGCCGTCGGCCCGGGCGGCACGACGGTGACGCGCGTCAGGGGGACGACCTCGCCGTGGCGGGGCCACTCCGTGAGGCGACGCCAGGCCTCGTCCTGGGAGAGCGGGGCCGTGCGTTCGAGGAGAAAGGTGACCACGGGCCGATCTTAGGGAATCAGGCCTGCTCAGCGGGGACTTCATGGGGGGCTCACATACATGGCGCAGCGGGGTGTGGGCGGGGCGGCGTACGGCATCCGGTCCGCCTGCTCGCTGTGTACACCTCCGCGTCCGTACGGCACCATGAGCGCGACCGCACCGCAGGCCGCAGGGGGAGTCTCGTGGACAGCGAACGGCACGGCAGGCTCGACGCGTTGCAGATCGATCCGTACCCGCACTACGAGCGGGCGCGGCACGCCGACGGCCTGGCGCACCTCGCCGAGCTCGACGCCTGGCTGGTCGCCCGGGACGCCGACGTACGCGAAGTGCTGCGCCGGCCCGAGGAGTTCTCCTCGGCGAACGCCCTCGTGCCCGACGTGCTGCCGTCGCCCGCCGCACTCGGTGTCCTCGGCGGCGGGTTCGGCGGGCGGCCGGTCGTCGTCACCGCCGACGGCGAGCTGCACCAGCGACTGCGCGCGCCCGTCGTGCGCGGCCTCTCACCGGCCCGGGTCGCCGCCGTCCTTCCCTACGCCGCCGAGCGGGCCGCCGCCCTGGTCGACGGGTTCGCGCAGGACGGCCGGGTCGAGCTGATGTCGGCGTACGCCCGGAAGCTGCCCGGTGACGTCATCGGGCGGATCGTCGGCCTCGACCCCGCCGACGTCCCGGCCGTGGTGCACGGCGGACACCGCGCCGAGGAACTGCTGTTCCGGCCGCTGACGGAGAGCGAGCAGATCGCCGCCGCCGAGGACGTGGTGGCGATGCAGCACATCCTCGACCGGTACGTGCGCGAACGGCACGCCGAGCCGCGCGAGGACCTGTGCTCCGAACTCGTCGTGTCCCTCACGGAACCGGGCGAGCTCACCCTCGACCACCGGCACGAACTCGTCGCCCACCTTCAGAACCTGCTGATCGCCGGGCACTTGACCACGACCGCGCTCATCGGCACCACCGTCCTGCACCTGCTGCGCCACCGTGACCAGTGGGAGCTGCTGTGCGCCGAGCCGGAGCGGATCCCGGCGGCCGTCGAGGAGGCCGCCCGCTACGACAGCGCGCTGCAGGGATTCCGCCGGGTCACCACCCGCCCCGTCACCCTGGCCGGAACCGAACTCCCCGCCGGGGCAACGGTGTTCGTGGCCTTCGGCAGCGCCAACCGGGACGGGGCCCGCCATCCGCACCCCGACGCGTTCGACATCACCCGCCCGCCCGGCCGCCACCTCGCCTTCGGGCTCGGCGCGCACAGCTGCCCCGGCTCACAACTCGCCCGCGAACAGCTCCGCCTCACGCTCCAGGAACTCACCACCAGGCTGCCGGGACTGCGACTGGCCGAAGGACACCCGGTGGCCATGCGGCCGACGATGATCCACCGCTCACCCCATGGCCTCCACCTGACCTGGTAGGTCCCGCTCCCGCCGCATGGACCGGCCCCTCGCGGTTACCCGTGGTGCGGAAGAAGTGCACAGGAGAGCCGGGAGGTGGCCCATGACGCGCGTGCGTACGGTGCTGTTCGACCGTGACAGCATCCTCGCCGAAGACCCGTTCGACCCGGGCCGGGTGTACCCGGCGTCAGGGGCCCGGGAGGCGCTCGACATGCTGCGGCTGCACGACGTCCGCACCGGGTTCGTCGCCCTGCAGCCCGACATCGGGCTCGGGCGGCTCAGCGACGCGGACGTACGGGCCGTCAACCACCGCGTCGACGAACTCCTCGGCCCCTTCGACGTCTGGGGGGTCTGCCCGCACGGGCCCGACGACGGCTGTCACTGCCGTCCGCCCGAACCGGGTCTGATCCTCTGGGCGGCGGGCCGCGTGTGCACGGCCCCGACCGACTGCGCGGTCGTCGGCACCGCCGCGGACGCCGAGGCCGCGGCCCGGGTGGGCGCCCACGGGATCCTCGTACCGGACGAGCGGACCCGCCCGGCGGAGACGGCCCGGGCCGCCCATGTGGCCCCGGACCTCCCCACCGCCGTACGCGCCCTGCTCGCCGGGCCCCCGAAGGGGAAGGTCCTGGTCGACGAGGGGCCGATCGAGGAGGCCTTCGGGAACGGCGAGGCGTGAGGTTCAGGGTTCCGTCCAGCGGCACAGCAGTCGGAACACGGAGAACAGGGTCAGTGGCCAGACGGCCGCGAACGCCCAGATCACCGCGGGCCGCGAGGTGACGATGCCGGTCACCAGGAGCGCGATCGACGCCGCGAGCAGGAGGCCCACGGTCAGGATGTGCGGCCGGTACTGCGCGACCCGGGACAGGTCGGGCCGCCGCCGCAGCCTCAGTGTGCGCAGCCGGCGGTCCAGACGGCGGTCGCGGCGCAGGGCGCGTTCCACCTCGTCCAGAATGCGCTGCTCGTGATCGGGGAGTCGCCCTGTCGTCACTGTCGCTCCTCGCGGATCCGGAGAGTCCTTCTCCGAGTGCCCGGAGAAGGTCCTGTGAACCGTCCGGCCGCGGTGCCCGGGTCGATCGGCCCGGGCACCGCGGCGACATGTGAACGCGCTACTTCTCTCCGAGGATCTTCTTCATCTCGTTGATCTCGGCGTTCTGCGTGGTGACGATGTCACCGGCCATCGCCGTGGCGGCCTTGTAGGCGCCCTTGTCCTGCTCGGTCGTGGCCATCTCGACGGCGCCCTCGTGGTGCTCGACCATCATGGTCAGGAACATGGAGTCGAAGTCCTTCCCCGAGGCCTTCCCCAGCTTCTCCATGTCCTCGGTGGACATCATCCCGGCCATTCCGGCCATCCCGGAGTGGTCCATGCCGGGCATCGACTCCGGGACGTCCTCGCCCCAGGTCTTCAGCCAGTCGGTCATCGTCGAGATCTCCGGGCCCTGCGCCTTCTCGACGCGCGCGGCGAGGTCCTTGACCTCGGCCGAGGACGCCCGGTCGGCCGCGAGCCTCGCCATCTCAACGGCCTGCTCGTGGTGCGGGATCATCCCCTGCGCGAAGGAGACGTCCTGTTCGTTGTGGGCGGCGGCCGAGGCATCGGCGGACGCGGCGGGCGACGTGTCGGCGGCGCCGCCGTCGTCGCTCTCGCCGCCGCAGGCCGTAAGGGTGAGAGCGGCGCTCACGGCCACCGCCGCGAGACAGGCGCGACGGATCAGGGGACGGGTGGTGCGCATACTGGAACTCCTGTGCTGGAAAAGGGATCTGAGCGTGACGGGGCAACGGCCCGGTCTAGATCCGCAGCAACTGGAGTTGTGCGAGCGAGGGCGGCGCGCGGGCGCCGTCCTGGGACACCGCCGCCTGCGAGCACAGGTCGTCGGGGAGTACGGCGGTCGCCGACGGGTCGGGCGCGAGGGCGGGCAGTACGGGCCCACCGCTCACCGAGGCCGACGCGCAGGTCACGTCCGCGTGGTGCAGGTGCCCGGAGCCGCAGCCGTCGTGGCAGGCCTGGTCGACGACTGCCGTGACAGTCGTCATGTGCGCGGCCGAGTGGCTCCCGGATGTGTGCAGACCGCCGACCGGGGCCAGGGCGTGCATGCTCAGCAGTCCGACGAGCAGCCCGAGCACCAGCAGCGCCCGCCACGAGGGCGGTCGCGTGCGGAGCTGCGGCGGGCAGGTCATCGGGCTCATCCTAGAGGGGCGCTGTGGCACGGCTGTGCACCGAGGTCGTCCTCCTTACGTACGTCCCAGGCGCCGCCGGCGTTCAGAGTGCCCGTCGGTTCGGGGCCCGGTGACCTCCGCGGCCGCGCGTCCCGCCACCCCTCGGACGACTTCCACCGCCAACTCGCGCTCACTGTCCTGACGCACGTCGCCGAAACGCAGTCCGCCTCCCGCGGCCTTGGGGCGTACGTTCTCCGGGAGCCCGTCGAGGGGCGACGGGCCGGGAAGGATCGCGTGGACACCGACCGCCGGGCAAAGGCACAGCGCTTCGCCGAGCTGCACCGGGAGGGCTGCTTCCTGCTCCCCAACGCGTGGGACGTGGGGAGCGCCCGCGTCCTGGAGGCGGCCGGCTTCCCGGCCGTGGCGACGACGAGCGCGGGCGTCGCGTTCTCCCTCGGCCGGCCCGACCACGACTTCTTCGCCGAACAGCCGCCCGAGGACCGTGTCGACCGCGCGACCATGCTGCGGCGCGTCGACGAGATCGCGCGCGGCATCGCCGTACCCCTGAGCGCGGACCTGGAGGACGGATACGGCGAGTCGCCCGAGACCGTCGCCGCCACCCTCGCGATGACCCTCGCCGCCGGAGCGGCCGGCGGCAACATCGAGGACTTCACCGGCGACCGCACCCGCCCGCTGTACGAGGAGAAGCTCGCCGTCGACCGCATCCGCGCGGCCCGCGAGACCCTGGCGGCCGAGGGCGAACCCTTCGTGCTGGTCGGCCGCACCGACGTACTCCTGGTCGGCGGCCCGCTCGACGAGGCCGTACGGCGGGCCAACGCCTATCTGGAGGCGGGTGCCGACTGCGCGTTCGTCCCGGGCGCCGCCGACGCCGGGACCATCGCCACCCTGGTCCGGGAGATCGGCGGTCCGCTCAACGTGGTGATGGGCCTGACCGGCAACGCGCTCTCCCTCGACGACCTGCGCGAGCTCGGCGTACGGCGGGTCACGGTCGGCGGCAGCATCGCCCGCGCGATGTACCGCCATCTGCTCGACGCGGCAAGGGAGTTGGCGGACCTTGGCACGTTCTCCTACGCCGCCGACCAGCTCTCCCAGACGGAGCTCAACGACCTGTTCCGGCGGGGCTAGCGGTCGGCAGCACACAACTCGGCGCCTCGGGAGCGTCCTTGGCGTGCCGGGTCAGCGCACACACCGTCCGCAGACCGACCTTCCAGTCACCGTCCTGGAGTACGGCCGTCCCCGGGCCGCCGGTGTCCAGCCGGCGGTCGTCGAGCGTGAGGTCGTAGGCCACGTCGGCGTGCTGGTCCGAGGTGTACGACACGGAGGTCACCTCGGCGCGCAGCTTGCTGCCGCTCGGGTCACGGAAGAGGTTGTCGATCATCAGGGCGTTCTCGTCGCCGTCCTCGACGACGTCACTGCGCTGGTCCAGGGAGGACTTCGGATCGAAGAGGACCGTCCACGCCGTCCGGATGTCCTCCTCGGCCTGTTCCGGGTCCGAGGGCGCGGTGGCGGTCGACGACGGGGACACGGAGGGCGAAGGGGAGCCGCCGGGGGTGCTCGGGCCCGGTGACCGGGTGGCCGAGGAGGCGGCCGTAGGGGAGGCGCCGTCGTCACCGCCGCCGCCGTTGCAGGCTCCGGTGAGGACGAGGACGCCGACAGCAAGGGCCACCGCCCAGGCCCCGCGCCGGGCAGGGGAGTTCACGCAGGTCATGGCACTCCATCTCCGGGTACGCCGTGTGGCTGGCCTACCCGGAGGCGGGGGATTCATCCGGGACGCGCCGGAAATCCCGCTGCACGGGGGAGCGTTTCGCGGGGGCGGCGTAGGTGGGGTGTGTCGGTTCCGGGGGCTGGCGTGTCTGGGGTGTGGTCTCCGCAGGGGTTGGTCTGCGCGGATGCGGTTTCTCCGCAGGGGTTGGTCTGCGACGGGTGCGGGTCTCCCGTGGGTGCCGGCTTCTGTGGGGTGTGTACTTTCCGGTGGCCTGGCCTGGCCTGGCCTGGCCTGGCCTGTGCGGGGTGCGACTTCTCAGCAGGGGTCGGTCTGCGCGGGTGGGGGTTTTCCCCGGGTGCCGGCGTGTGCGGGGTGCGCAGAGTCCGAGGGCTGGCCTGGTCGGGTACGACGTCTCCGCGGCGGCTGGTCTGCAACGGGTGCGGTTTCTCCGCGGTGCCGGCCCGCGGAGAAGGCAGGAGTTCCGCGGTGCCGGCCCGCGCGGACCTGGCACCGCCGCATGCCGTTTCACCGCGGGGCGCGCTGCGCAGGGTGTGGTCTCTGCTCGGAGTTGACCCGCCGACCGCGGCTACTGCTCGCTGCCGCCCCGGCGCCGTACCGCGAACACCACGACCGCCACCGCCAGCGCCACGAGGATGCCGGTCCAGGCGCCCGTGGACAGCCCGCCCTCGTCGTCCTTCTCGACCCGGGTGGCCTGCGGGGAGGCCGCCGGGGTCGTCTTCGCCGGGGGCGGAGTCGGGCTCGCGGAGACGCTCGGTGAGGGGCTGACCGGCTTCGCGCCGGGCGCCGCGGCCTTCAGCTTCAGCGTCGGCGCCGGGTTCTCGCCGTTCTCGTCCAGTTCGATCCAGCGGTCGACGTGTCCGTCGCCGTAGGTCTGGAGGGTCTTGAACGGCACCTCCCGCGCGTCGGGCAACTGCCGTACGACCACGGAGTACTCGGCGCTCGTGCCGGTCTTCAGCTCCGGCCCCTTGACGGTGTAGCCGTCGTCGGTCGCGCTGAACTTCCAGCCCGCCGGGCCCTCGTCGTACGCCACGTCGGCCGGGGCGATGCCCTCGGGCAGCACCACCCGCACCTCCTTGATACCGGAGGTGTCGGACTCGGCTTCGGCGTGGAAGGAAACCGTGACGTTCTCGGCGAGGGCCTGCGCCCTGTCGGCCTCGACCTCGGTGTGGGCGGCCGCCGGAACCGCGGTGAGCAGTACGGCGGTCGCCGCCGCGGTGACGGCAAGGGACAGGCGGGGCAGGGTGGTTCGGGACATGGATGTCTCCAGGCAGGGTGGTACGGCCGGGCGGCAGTCCGGCGTGGGCCGGACCGGTCCCGGTGGGGTCAGTGGGCGCAAGCTGCGCTCGCCGCCGGAGGACCCCGCCGTACCACCGCGTGCGCCAGCAACGGCCGTCCGGTGAGCGGCCGTTCGCCGTACGTGGGCACGACGACCCGCGCGGCCGTCGGCGCGGGTGACGCCGGCCGCGTGAACAGCAGCCGGGCGCCGGCCAGTCGGGCCCGTACCGCGTCGAGCGCCGCCGTCACCCCGCGGGCCACACTCCAGCAGGCCGCGTCCGCGCGGTGCAGCAGGACCGCGACCAGGGCGGCGGCCATGGCGTGGGCGGCCGTCATGGCGAGGGAGCCGTGCAGCCCCTCGTGCCACGCCGGCCGGGCGTCGTGCTGCTGCCCGACATGGTGCGGGGCGGCGGTCGTCGCGTGCGCGGTGAGCGTCAGCCACAGATGCAGCCCCGACTGTCCTACGACACTGCAGGCGACGACCGTCGCCAGACTGCGGGGCCGCTGCACCCCGACGAGACCCACAGCGAACAGCACCGCCGCCGCGCCCGCCCCCCGCGTCCAGGGCACCGGGCCCTCGGCGAGCAGATGATGGGCGCTGACCCCGAGCACCGTACCGACGACGGCGAACACCGCGGCCCGCAGAACGGGCAGGGGCGCGCGAGTCGTCGTGACAGAACGTTGCATGGCCCGCTCATCATGGGCCATCCCGGGCTGTCTTGGCAGGCGGGTCGAGGAATGAGCCGTAGCCGTGAGGGCGTATCGGCTCAGCGGGCGCCCGGCTCCTGGGCCTTCGCGTCCGCCGCGGGCCGCGGCTCCACGACCTCCCCCTGGATCACCTGGGGCTTCGGCTGCCCCTCCCGCGCCGCGCGGGCCTCCGCCTTGAGGATGCGCGTGGACTTGCCCGCCGCACGGGTCAGCTCAGGACCCTTCTTGACGGCGAGGACCGCTATGACGACGATCAGGATGATCGCGAGCTCACTCAGTCCGAACATGTGAAGGGCCTCCGCCAGAGGTCGACAGCGATACCGGACGAGATGCCCGCCGGACCGGCAGCGTACCCGCACTCCTGGGGCGGCGGCCGGTACGGCCGGGTCGGCGATGTCCTCCGCGAACGCTCGCTCCAGGACGCTTTGCCTGTCCTTTACCATTGGGTGAAACCCGTCCCGAGACGACGAAGGAGCCACGGACCCGCAATGGGTGAACCTCCCAGTACCAGGCGTGCCGCGACCCACCCGTACGGACGAGCGGGAGTGGCCCGGTGACCGAGATCCTGCTGCTTCTGCTGGCCCTCCTCCTCACCCTGGCCTGCGCCGTGTTCGTCGCGGCCGAGTTCTCCCTGACCACCGTCGAGCGCGGTGACCTGGAGCGGGCCGCCGAGGCCGGTGAGCGCGGCGCCGAGGGCGCGCTGAAGGCCGTACGCCGGCTGACCTTCCAGCTCTCCGGCGCCCAGCTCGGCATCACGGTGACCTCGCTGGTGATCGGCATGCTCGCCGAACCCTCCCTCGCGGCGCTCCTCAGGGGCCCGCTGGAGGCCCTGGGGCTGGGCGGGGCCGCCTCCCCGGTGGCGACCGCGCTGGGTGTGGCCCTGTCCACCGTCGTGCTGATGGTGGTGGGTGAGCTGGTGCCGAAGAACTGGGCGATCTCCCGCCCGCTGGCCGTCGCCAAGGTGGTGGCCGGGCCGCAGAGCGCCTTCACCGCCGTGTTCGGCCCGTTCATCCGGCATCTCAACGACACCGCGAACCGTTTCGTACGACGCCTCGGCCTGGAGCCCGCCGAGGAGCTGGCCTCCGCCCGCAGCCCCGAGGAGCTGGTCGCGCTCGCCGAGCGCTCCGCCGCCGAGGGCGCCCTGGAGGCCGACTCCGCCGAGCTGTTCGTGCGCACCCTGCACCTGGGCGAGCTGACCGCGGAGAACGTCATGACCCCGCGCGTCGACGTCAAGGCCCTCGAAGCCCACGCGACCGCCGCCGACGCCGCCAACCTCACCCACGCCACCGGCCTGTCCCGTTTCCCGGTCTACCGCGACAGCCTGGACGAGGTCATCGGCACCGTGCACATCCGTGACGTGCTCGCCCTGGAGCCCGGGAAGCGGGCCGTCACCCCGGTCACCGAGCTGGCCACCGCCCCCCTGCTGGTCCCGGACAGCCTGACCGCCGACCGGCTCCTGGAGCGGCTGCGGGCCACCCGCACCATGGCCGTCGTCATCGACGAGTACGGCGGCACCGCGGGCGTGGCGACGGTCGAGGACATCGTCGAGGAGGTCGTCGGCGAGGTCCGCGACGAGCACGACCCCGTCGAGATACCCGACCTGCGGCCCGCCGGTGCCGGGACCTGGGAGGCGGAAGGGTCCGTCCGCGTCGACCGGCTCGGCGAGATAGGCCTCACCGCGCCGGAGGGGCCGTACGAGACCGTGGCCGGACTGGTCGCCACCCGCCTCGCGCGCATCCCCGCCAAGGGCGACGACGTCGAGGTGGACGGCGGCTGGCGTCTGGAGGTCCTGGAGGTCGACCACCACCGGGCCGACCGCGTCCGGATCACCGCACCGGCCCTGGTGCGGACGGCGGAGGAGGCCCGATGACCACCGTGCAACTGCTCGTCGGCGCCCTGACACTGCTGACCAACGCGTTCTTCGTGGGCGGCGAGTTCGCCCTGATCTCCGTGCGCCGCAGCCAGATCGAGCCACGCGCGCGTGAGGGCCACAAGCGGGCCCGGATGACCCTGTGGGGTCTCGAACACCTCTCCGCGATGATGGCCACCGCCCAGCTCGGCATCACCGTCTCCTCGCTGGTGCTCGGCGCGGTCGCCGAACCGGCCATCGCCCATCTGCTGGAGCCCGGCTTCGAGGCGGCCCGGATCCCGCACGGCCTGGTGCACCCGATCGCGTTCGTGATCGCCCTGTCGCTGGCCACCTATCTGCACATGCTGATCGGTGAGATGGTCCCGAAGAACATCGCGCTCGCTGCCCCCGTGCCGACCGCGCTGCTCCTCGGACCGCCGTTGGTGGCCCTCACGCGCGCGTTGAAGCCCTTCGTGTTCGGGATCAACGCCTTCGCCAACGCCCTGCTGAAGCTGCTGCGCGTGGAACCCAAGGACGAGGTCGAGTCGGTCTTCACCGACGACCAGCTCGCCCGCATGGTCGTGGACGCCAGCGAGGCCGGGCTGCTCTCGCCCGCGGACGGCGAGCGGCTGCGGGACGCGCTGGAGCTGGGCACGCGTCCGGTGGGCGAGATCCTCGTCCCGGTGCAGAAGATGCGCACCGTCGACGCCTCCGTCACCCCGGCCCGCCTGGAGCGGACGGCCGCCGACGCGGGGTACTCCCGCTTCCCGGTCACCGGCCCGGACGGCACCCTGCTGGGCTATCTGCACATCAAGGACACCCTCGGCGTCACCGACCGCGACCGGCCCTTCCCGCGCTCCGCGCTGCACCCGGTCACCCGGGTCCGTATCGACACCCCGCTGGACGACACCCTCACCGCGCTGCGGGCCGACGGGAGCCATCTGGCGGCGGTGACGGGGGAGTCGGGGGTGGTCCTCGGGTTCGTGACGATGGAGGACGTCCTGACCGAGCTGGTCGGACCGGCGCCGACGGCCGTGTGACCGGCGGGCGGCCCGGCCGTACGGCTGGTCGGGCGGTCCCGCCGTACGGCTGGCAGATCTGGGAACGCCGCTTTCGCCCTGGTCGTTCACCCACTGAACAGACCGAGAAGACGGAGAGCGTCGCCGCCAATCGGCACCGTATGGAGAAGCGAAGGCGGCCCTGGCCGGGATGCGCGAGTGTCGCTGATGCCGGCAGGAGCCCAACTCGGCATCACCGTCTGCACCCTTGGCCTCGGCTCGGTCTCCAAGCCCGCGATCTCCCACGAACTCGATCCGCCGCTGCACGACCTGTGCCTGCCCGGCGCGCGTTCGGCGATGCCGTTCTCGCCGCCCTTCCGGGGTGTGGTCAAGGTGCCCCGGTGCCGGGGCACCCCGCGCGACGAGCTCGCCGCCGTGTACAACCGCGAGCAACTCACGCACCTGGTCGAGGAGTCGGAGCGGCTCGGACTGATCAGCGAGGCCGACTCGGAGCTGCTCACCCGCTCGCTCACCGAGCCCGAGACGACCGTCCCCGCATGCCGGTGCGCGAGGGCGACCGCGTCCTGGGCTCCCTGCACACCCGTGACGGAGGACACCAAGGTCGCCGACGCGATCGAACTGCTGCGCCGCAAACCGGGCCTCCCTCGCCGTCGTACGCGACGGGGTGGGCGTGATCCGGATTCGTCTCAGGTGGTCGGGCGTTCGTCGATCAGACGCAGCAGATCGGGGTAATCCAGTGTCTTGTCCACCGGGGTTGTCCCTCACCGTGCTCCGCCCGGCGGGCAGCGACTGATCCTGTTGGTGAATGGGGGGTTCGATGATCGACGTGATCGTGGCCGGAGCCGGCCCGACCGGTCTGATGCTGGCCGCCGAACTGCGGCTGCACGGCGTGCGGGTGGTCGTGCTGGAGAAGGCGGCGGAGCCGGTCGAGTACGTCCGCGCGCTCGGCCTGCATGTGCGCAGCATCGAGGTGCTGGACCAGCGCGGTCTGCTGGAGCGGTTCCTCGCGCACGGCCGGAAGTCCCGGGTCGGCGGCTTCTTCGCCGCCATCGACAGGCCCTGGCCCGACCTGGACACCGCGCACGGATACATCCTCGGCATCCCGCAGACCGTCACCGACCGCCTGCTGGCCGAGCACGCCGTCGAGGCCGGCGCCGAGATCCGGCGCGGCTGCGAGCTGGTCGGGCTGAGCCAGGACGAGGAGGGGGTGACCGTCGAACTGGCCGACGGCACCCGGCTGCGCTCGCGCTGTCTGGTCGGCTGCGACGGCGGCCGCAGCACGGTGCGCAAGCTGCTCGGCGTCGGCTTCCCCGGCGAACCCACCCAGCACGAGACGCTGTTGGGCGCGATGGAGGTCGGGGTTCCGGCGGAGACGGTGACCGCCGTGGTGACCGAAGTCCGCAGGACCGAGAAGTGGTTCGGCCTCGGACCCGTCGGTGACGGGTTGTACCGGGTCGTCGTGCCCGCCGAGGGGGTGAGCGGGGACCGCTCGGTCACGCCGACCCTCGACGAGTTCAGGCGACGGCTCCAGGCGGTCGCCGGCACCGACTTCGGTGTGCACTCACCGCGCTGGCTGTCCCGCTTCGGCGACGCCACCCGGCAGGCCGAGCGCTACCGGGTCGGCCGGGTGCTGCTGGCCGGTGACGCGGCGCACGTCCACCCGCCGCTGGGCGGACAGGGCCTCAACCTCGGCATCCAGGACGCGTTCAACCTCGGCTGGAAACTGGCCGCCGAGGTGGCGGGCTGGGCACCGGCGGGACTCCTGGACAGCTATCACGCCGAACGGCACCCGGTGGCCGCCGACGTGCTGGCCAACACCCGCGCGCAGACGCTGCTGATGTCCACCGAGCCCGGTCCGCAGTCGGTGCGTCGGCTGCTGGAGCAGCTGATGGACTTCGAGGAGGTGAACCGGTACCTCGTCGAGAAGATCATCGCGATCGGGGTCCGCTACGACTTCGGCGAGGGGCATGAACTGCTCGGCCGGCGCCTGCGGGACCTCACGCTGAAGCGCGGCCGCCTCTACGAGCAGATGCACGGCGGCCGCGGTCTGCTGCTGGACCGGACCGGCCGGCTCTCGGTGACGGGCTGGTCGGACCGCGTCGACCACGTCGTCGACGCCGCCGAGGAGCTGGACGTTCCGGCGGTCCTGCTGCGGCCGGACGGCCATGTGGCCTGGGTGGGCGAGGACCAGCGGGAACTGTCGGAGCGGCTGCGCGGGTGGTTCGGCGCGGCCGTCCGTGAGTGAGGTGCGGCCCCGGGCACGACGGGAAGGCCCTCACCGACTCATCCTGGGCGCACCCGCACCCGCACCCGCACCCGCACCGCGGACCGGCGGACCGCCCCGACCTCGTTCCCGTGTGTGCGGTCAGGCAGGGGTGTGGGGTCGGCCTTCCGGGGACGTGGTGCGGGTGGCCTCGTCCTGCACGAGCAGGGAGAGCAGTGACGCCACGGTCAGGCCTGCCTCGGCCGGGTGGCGCAGTACCTGGCCCTGCTCGATGCGGTAGGTGTTGGTCCGGCCCTCCCGCACGTGCGAGAGGTATCCGTCCTGCTCCAGATCGGAAATGATCTTCTGGACGGCGCGTTCGGTGAGTCGGCAGTGGGCGGCGATGTCGCGGATCCGGGCACTGCGGTTGTCGGCGATCGCGGCCAGCACCCGCGCGTGATTGGTGACGAACGTCCATCCGGTGTGTGACTCGGGCACTCCATCCATGAGGCGAGTCTACCGACCCGGCATTCACGCATTCAAAAACCCGAACAAAATTTCATGTATTAGTTGACGTATGTGGGTCGGCAAGGGGAATCTGAGGAGCGGAGGCAGCCGAGACGCAAGGAGAAGGGCCATGCCGGAACCTGCGCACTCGGCGCAGCCCCTCGCCACGCGAGACGACGGACCGCCGTGCCTGGCCACGATCAAGTCCGTGGCGGCAGGCGACCGGATGAACGTCGTCTGCAGCGGCGAACTCGACGTCGGGGCCCAGCGGCTCGAGTCCGAGCTCCGCGCCGTCCTCGACCGCTCGGCCACCGGAGTCGACCTGGATCTGGACGGGGTCCGATTCTGCGACTGCGGCGGCCTCAACGTCCTGCTGAACCTGCGCCGGCAAGCGCTGGACCAGGGCAAGACGGTCACCGTCCGGACGTGCAGCCCGTCGGTCGGACGGCTGCTCGACCTGACCGGCGCCCGGGAGCTGTTCACGGCCGCGGGTCCCGGCAGTGTTGACGGCCAGGCCTCCAAGACCGGCCAGGCCTCCAAGACCGGCCAGGCCTCCAAGACCGGCCCGGACGAGGAGACCGGTCCGGAGAAGCCCGAAACCCCTGGCACCGCCCCCGTCCCCGACGGTCGCAACCGCCCCGTGGACGTGGACCAGGAACTCCGCCTGGAGGTCGCCCAGCTGCGCCGGGCGATGCGGACCAGGCCGGCCATCGACGTGGCCCGTGGCATCGTGATGGCCTCGTTCGGGCTGAGCTCCGACGACGCCTGGACGGTCCTCGTCCTCGCCTCTCAGAACACCAACACCAAACTGCACCACCTCGCCCAGGACCTGATGGACGCCGTCCACGGAGAACCGGTACGGGAGGAGGTACGGCAGCAGATGGCGGCGGCCGTCGCCAAGGTGCGGGAGGCCCCTACGTGAGTTCCAGCAGTCCCCGTCGGACCGCCTCCGAGACCGCCGCCGCCCTGTTGTCCACGCCGAGCTTGCGGTAGACGCGCACCAGGTGCGTCTTGATCGTGGCCTCGCTGAGGTACAGGGAGTCGGCGATGGCGCGGTTGCTGTGACCGTCGGCCATCAGCTGTACGACCTCCCGCTCCCGGCGCGTCAACTCCGGCGCCGGACTGACCACTTGGCCCACGAGGTCCCCCACGACCTCGGGCGCGAGCCCCATGCCGCCCACCGCGGCGCTGCGCACGGCCCGGAAGAGGTCCTCGGGCGGCCCGGCCTTGAGCACATAGCCGCGTGCGCCGGCCTCCAGCGCACGCACCACGTCGGCCCGTCCGGAATAACTGGTCAGCATCACCACGGGCACGCCCGGCGCCCGCCCGGCCAGCGCACGCACCGCCTCGACGCCGTCGGACACGCCGGTGCCCCGGCCCGCGCCCTCGAACCGCAGGTCCATCAGCACCACGTCGGGTGCCAGATCCACGACCAGGGTGACGGCCTCCTCGGGATCAGAAGCCTCCGCGATCACGTCGAGATCCGGCTCGCCCTCCAGCAGGGCGCGCAGCCCGGCCCGTACGACCGTGTGGTCGTCGGCGATCAGGAGGCGCAGCGGTGCGGCGGTCACCGTACGGCCGCCGTCGGGCCCAGGGGCAGCAGCGCACCGGTACGGGCCCGGGCGGGGACGCTGGCCCGGATCCGGGTGCCCCGGCCCGGTGTCCCGTCGACGGCGAGATCACCGCCGTACTCCCGAAGCCTCGCCCGCGCGGCCCGAAGGCCGAAACCGCGGTCCGACGGGGAGGTGCCGTCGACACGGGCGAGGTCGAAGCCCACGCCGTCGTCGCACACGTCCAGGTCGACCCGGTCCGTGGTGTGACGCAGCGTCACGAGCAGGCTGGTCGCCCGTGCGTGTTCGCGCACATTGGCCAGCATGCCCTGCGCCACCCGGAACAGGGTGGTGGCGGCCTGCTCGTCCAGCTCGCAGCGGTGGCCTCCCGTCGAGCGGAACCGTACGAGCGCCGCCGTGCCGTCCTGCTCCGCGCGCAGGCACAGCAGCCGGAGCGAGCCCTCGAGACCTTCCTCGGCGACCGCGGAGGGCGTGAGGTCCCGGATCATGCGCCGGGTCTCTGCGAGGCTCACGTCCAGGCCGTCGGCGACCGCCCGCACCCGGGTGCGGGCCGTGTCGGGCCGGTGCTCCCAGTCCCGCTCGGCTGCCTGCAACAGCATCAGGCTGCCGGACAGTTCCTGCGCGAGCGTGTCGTGCAGGTCCCGGGCGATCCGCTCGCGTTCCCCGAGCACGCCGGCCCGCCGCTGCTCCCGCGCCAGTACGTCACGGGTGCCGCGCAACTCGTCCACCAGCCGTTGGCGCTCGACGGCGTCCCGCAGCTGCGCCCGGTACAGGGCCGTGGTGCCCCACACGGCCGCCACCGGGATGAGCACCATCTCCGGGTCGAACCCGCCCGCGCTGCGGGTGAGTTGACCGAAGAGCACGAGCGTGATGGTGCCCACCACGACCATGCCGGCCCGCTGCCCCAGCGCGTGCAGGGCCCCACAGGCCAGGGGGAGGGCACACCAGACGTAGGCGTGGGTCAGCAGCGGCGGGGTGAGCATCACGAGCAGCGTCCACAGCACGACCAGGGCCGCCACCCACAGGTGCCGGGTGAGCGGCCCCAGCCTGCTCCACAGCGACAGCCCGGCCGCGTACGTCGTGGCGAGCAGTCCGCTGACGATCACGATGTCCCGGCACAGCGCGAGGTCCAGCGTGACGAGCCGGATCAGTGCGGCGCCGACGACGACGAAGAACACGAGATGCGGGAGGTGCCTCAGGGCGAGGCGGTCGTACACGACGAACCCCCTGAGCGAAAGATCCATCTGGACAGGGGGTCCGAGTCTATCCACCGTCTGTATGAACGGTGTGAAGAGTTGTCGTGGGTCAGGCGCCGGGGTGCAGTCCGAGCGAGCCGGGTGTGGGGTCGCCCTTCACCTCGCCGAAGTACAGGGCGAAGGTCTGCTTCATGCGCTCCACCTCGGCACGGTCCTCCATGAACTTCGGGAAGCCGTCCACGTGGGCGTTCGGGTACTCCCAGATCGGCTTCAGACCGCCGGCCGGGGTGACGTCGGTCCGCACCGACCAGCCGTTGCGGGCGTTCTGCTGGGTGGCCGTGGACAGCTGCCAGTTGAGATACAGCTTGGCGGCCGTCGGGTTCGCGGCCTGTCCGAGGATCGCCGCACGCTGGCCCCAGGCCATGAACGGGTGATTGTCCGCGGCCACGAACCGCGCAGGGGACGAAGAGGGCGCGACCAGGCCGCCCGACCCGCCGACGCCGATCGCCTTCTCACCAGAGCGCACGGCGTCGCCGGGCGAGTTGCTGCCCCGCGCGAACCGCACGTCCTGGGCGGCCAGTCTGGCCACCCAGTCCCAGCCGTAGGTCCGGGCGTACAGCGTGTAGAGGTAGAGGACGGCGTCGTCGTCGTGCGGATACGACGAGGCGATCCTGCCCTTCCACCGCGGGTCGACCAGGTCGAGCGGGGTGGCGGGCGCATCGGATCCCACGGCCGAGGGGCCGTACATGAAGCTGAACGCGATCACCGACACGGCGACCCAGGCGCCCTGCGGGTCCTTGAAACCGTCGTAGATCTTGGAGAACCCGGCCGGCCGGTAGTTCAGCAGCCGGCCCTGCCGCTTCCAGCGGACGAAGTCCTGGAGGGTCTGCAGTTGTACGACGTCGGGGACGAGGGTGTCCGTCGCGAACTGGTTGTCGACGCGCACGTCGTGGTACTTGCTGTAGTCCACGATCATGGTCAGGTCGATGTCCGGGAAGCGGGCCTTGAAGGCCGCCTTGGTGCCGTCCTGCTGGGTGGGGGTGTCGCCACCGGCGTAGATGACGAGCTTCCCGCCCTCCTTGAGGGCCGCCTGGTAGAGCTCGTCGAGCGTACGGGTCTCCTCCGGACCGGAGGTGTGACGGGCCGGGGTGGCCGCCGAGGCGGCGGTCGCGGTGGCACCGATGGTGCCGAGACCGAGGGCGGCACCGGCGCCGGTGGTGAGGACACGTCGTCTGCTGAGGAAGCTGGACACGCTGCGGGGACCTCTCTGATGGGGGGTGACGTTCAGAGCCCGGCGCCGTGGGCGATCACCAGTGTGGTGCGGGTGGGCCCGGTGCCGCGTCGTCCGTACGCATCGTTGAGGCGGCAGACGGTGGAATCCGCGTTCAACCGAACGGTTGAAGCACCTGTGTCCGGGGCACCGGCGGACCCGACACCCCCGTTTGCTACGCTCCCCGAGCCTCCCGCGGGGGAAGTCCGGTGAGAGTCCGGCGCTGACCCGCAACGGTGTGCGTGACGGCCAGGTGGTCGTCGCGTGAGCCCGATCACCTGTGGGTGGCGCGACACCGTTCACTGCTCGCCGAGGACTGCGAGAGGGGACCGCGCGGCCGGCACGGTCGTACGGGCTTGTCTCCTGCTTCACGTCCGGGAGGCGGCCCTTGGCGAAGGACGTGCCCGCCGTGCCCCGAAGTCCGGACACCGCCCGCCGCACACCCGTGCTGCCGCTCGCCCTCGGCCTGTCCCTCCTCCTGGTCCTCTCGCTCGTCTGCGGAGTCGCCCTCGGTGCCGCCGGCATCGGGTGGCTGAGGGTCTTCCGGTTCCTGTGGGCCGGGCTGACCGGCGGGACCGTGCACGCGGACGACGCCGCCGCATACACCATCGTGTGGGAGATCCGGCTGCCCCGGGTCGTGCTGGGCGCGGTCGTCGGGGCGGGCCTCGCGGCCGTCGGCGTGGCCGTGCAGGCCATGGTGCGCAACGCCCTCGCCGATCCGTTCGTGCTCGGCATCTCCTCCGGCGCCGCGGTGGGCGCCAACGCGGTCATCCTGCTCGGCGCGTTCGCCGGGCTCGGGGTGTGGGCGCTGTCGGTGTCGGCGTTCGCCTCGGCCCTCGCCGCGATGGTCCTGGTGTACGCGGTGGCCCGCTCTCCGCACGGACTCACTCCACTGCGCCTCGTCCTCACCGGTACGGCACTGGCGTACGGCTTCGAGGCGGTCACCACCGTGATGGTGTTCGGGGCGGCCCGGGGCGAGGCCGCCCGCTCGGCGATGATGTGGCTGCTCGGCAGCCTGGGCGGCGCGACCTGGGCCCAGGTACCGCTCGCCGCCGTGACCGTGGTGGCCGGGTGGACGTGGCTGCGATGGCGGGCCGAGTCCCTCAACGCGCTCGCGATGGGCGACGAGACCTCCACCGCGCTCGGGGTCCGTCCCGGGCGGCTGCGGCGGGAGTTGTTCCTCGTCACCGCCGCCGTGACCGGAACCGTGGTCGCGGTCAGCGGGGCCATCGGCTTCGTCGGCCTGATGGTGCCGCATGTCGTACGGATGCTCGTCGGCGCCGACCACCGGCGCGTCCTTGCCGTCGCCCCGCTCGCCGGAGCCGTCCTGCTGGTCTGGGCGGACGTCGTCTCCCGGCTTCTGCTCGCCCCCGCCGAACTGCCCGTCGGAGTGATCACCGCGGTGGTCGGAGTCCCCGCCTTCCTGCTGCTGATGCGGCGCGGCGGTTACGCGTTCGGAGGCCGGTGAACATGCGCCTCGACATCGACGGCGTGAGCGTCGACGGAATCCTGCACGACCTTCAACTCACCGTGGACAGCGGGGCGTTCGTGGGACTCGTCGGCCCCAACGGCAGCGGCAAGTCCACTCTCCTGGGCTGTGTGTACCGGGCAATGCGTCCGTCCGGCGGAGCGGTACGGCTCGACGGCGACGACGTGCACGCCATGGACGCACGCGCCGCCGCCCGCGTACTGGCCGCGCTGCCGCAGGAGTCGGCGGCCGAGTTCGACTTCACCGTCGCCGAGGTGGTCGGCATGGGACGGCTCCCGCACTGCGACCGTACGGCCGCCTCGGACCGGGAGATCTGCGCCGCGGCGATGGACCGCACCGGGGTCGGCCACCTCACCGACCGCGGCTTCCTGGCCCTGTCCGGAGGCGAGAAACAGCGCGTCCTGATCGCCCGCGCGCTCGCCCAGCAGCCCCGAGTGCTCGTCCTCGACGAACCCACCAACCACCTGGACATCGCCCACCAGTTGGACGTGCTCTCCCTGGTCCGCGACAGCGGGGTCACCGTCCTGGCCGCCCTGCACGACCTCAACCTGGCCGCCGCCCACTGCGACCTCCTGTACGTCGTCCAGGACGGTCGGATCGTGGCCTCCGGGCCGCCGCGCGACGTACTCCACCCCGCCCTGCTCGCCGAGGTGTTCGGGGTCCGCGCCCACCCGGTACGGCATCCGGAGACCGGCGCCCTCCAGCTTCTGTTCGACCAGCTCCCGTAAGGACCTTTCCCCATGCGCAAGTTGCTCGCCGCCGCCCTGTGTCTCGCCGCCACCGGTTGCGGCGCGAACGTCGAGTCGTCCAGCGACGCCAAGTCCACCTCCGTCACCCTCACCAACTGCGGCCGCGAGGTGACCTACCACAAGGTCCCGGAGCGGGTCGTCACCAACGACGTCGGGATCACCGAGCTGATGTTCGCGCTCGGCCTGGAGGACCGCATGGCGGGGTTCGCCATGCCCGACGACAAGGGCGATCTGACCGACGTGCCCTGGAAGGACGGCTACGACAAGGTCAAGTGGCTCTCCAAGGACCAGCTGACGAAGGAGAACGTCCTCGACGCGAAGGGCGACTTCGTCTTCGCCGGCTGGAACTACGGCTTCCGCGACGACAACGGCCTCACCCCGGACGCGCTGAAGAAGCTCGGCATCCCCTCGTACGTCCTCACCGAGTCCTGCCGCAACGGCCGCACCGAGACCTCCCGCGGCATCATGCCGCCCCTCGACGCCCTGTACGCCGACCTCACCAACCTCGGGAAGCTGTTCGGCGTGGAGAAGCGCGCGGCCACGCTGATCGCCGGCTTCAAGAAGCGGGTCGCCGACGTCGCCACGAAGGCACCCGAGAAGAAGCCCAAGGTCTTCCTCTACGACAGCGGCCAGGACCAGCCCTTCACCTCCGGCCGCTGGGCCGCCCCCGACGAGATCATCAGCAAGGCCGGCGGGGTCAACGTCATGCACGACGTGGACGACTCGTGGACCACGGTCGGCTGGGAGAGCGTGGTCGAGCGGAACCCGGACGTCATCGTGATCTGCGACTACGGCGATGTGAGCGCCGAACAGAAGAGGAAGTTCCTGCTCTCCTACGGCCCGCTGCGGAACGTCTCCGCCGTGAAGCACCAGCGGATCTTCGTCCTCGACTACGTCGACCTGGTCGAGAGCCCCCGCAACCCGGCGGCCATCGCCCGACTCGGCGCCTACCTGCGCTCGGTGTCCCGACCTTCCTGACCGAAGGCCTCAAGGATCCGCTCGGCCGCCAGCGTGGCCGTCAACTGCCCGTCCCGGACCCGCTGTTCGAGTTCCGGGGCGAGGACCTTGACGGCCGGGTGGGAGTGCAGGCGGCCGAGGAGTTCGTCCCGCACCATCGCCCAGGCCCAACCGACCTGCTGGTCCCGCCGCTTGGCGGTGAGCCGCCCGGTGGAGTCGAGGAGGGTCCGGTGCTGTTCGAGCCGCTCCCAGACCACGTCGAGGCCGGTGGACTCGCGGGCGCTGCAACTGAGCACCGGGGGAGTCCAGAAGGCGTCCTTGCCGTGCATCAGCCGTAGCGCGCCCGCCAGTTCACGCGCTGCCGCGCGGGCGTCGCGCTCGTGCGGGCCGTCCGCCTTGTTGACCGCGATCACGTCGGCCAGTTCCAGGACACCCTTCTTGATGCCCTGGAGCTGGTCGCCGGTGCGGGCCAGGCTCAGCAGCAGGAAGGAGTCGACCATGTCGGCGACCGCGGTCTCGGACTGCCCGACGCCGACGGTCTCGACCAGGATCACGTCGTACCCGGCGGCCTCCATCACGACCATCGACTCCCGGGTCGCCTTCGCCACCCCGCCGAGCGTGCCCGCGCTGGGGGAGGGCCGTACGAAGGCGGCCGGATCGACGGCCAGGCGCTCCATCCGGGTCTTGTCGCCCAGGATCGAGCCGCCGGTACGGCTGGAGGACGGGTCCACGGCGAGCACCGCCACCCGGTGCCCCAGCGAGGTCAGCATGGTGCCGAACGTGTCGATGAACGTCGACTTGCCGACCCCCGGCACCCCGCTGACACCGATCCGCCGCGCCCGGCCGCTGTGCGGGAGCAGCTCGGTGAGCAACTCCTGTGCCAGCGACCGGTGTCGGGGATGGGTGGACTCGACGAGCGTGATCGCGCGGGCCACGATCGCCCGCTTCCCGTCGAGCACACCCTTCACATACGCGTCGAGATCGATCACTGCCCGTGCCCGAGGTCGGCCGACAGACGCTCCACCAGGTCGTACGCCGCGTCCGGGATCACCGTCCCCGGCGGGAACACGGCCGCGGCGCCCATCTCCAGGAGGGTCGGCACGTCCTGCGGCGGGATGACCCCGCCCACCACGATCATGATGTCCTCCCGGCCCTCCTCGGCCAGCGCCTCCTTCAGCGCCGGTACGAGGGTGAGGTGACCGGCCGCCAGCGACGAGACGCCGACGATGTGCACGTCCGCCTCCACGGCCTGGCGGGCCACCTCGCCCGGGGTCTGGAACAGGGGGCCGACGTCGACGTCGAAGCCCAGGTCGGCGAAGGCGGTGGCGATCACCTTCTGGCCGCGGTCGTGGCCGTCCTGGCCCATCTTGGCGACCAGGATGCGCGGCCGGCGGCCCTCGGCCTCCTCGAAGGCGTCCACCAGGGCACGGGTGCGGTCCACGTTCTCGGACTCCCCTGCTTCGTTGCGGTACACGCCGGAGATCGTACGGATCTGGCTCGCGTGCCGGCCGTACACCTTCTCCAGGGCGTCGGAGATCTCGCCGACGGTGGCCTTCGCGCGGGCCGCGTGCACGGCCAGTTCGAGGAGGTTGCCGTCGCCGTCGGCCGCCCGGGTCAGCGCGTCCAGGGCGTCCCGGCAGGCGGTCTCGTCCCGCTCCGCGCGCAGCCGGCGCAGCTTCTCGATCTGCTGGGTCCGCACGGAGGAGTTGTCGACCTTGAGGACCTCGATCGCCTCGTCGGTCTCCACCCGGTACTTGTTGACGCCGATGACCGGCTGGCGGCCGGAGTCGATGCGGGCCTGGGTGCGGGCAGCGGCCTCCTCGATGCGCAGCTTCGGGATGCCGGCGTCGATCGCCTTGGCCATGCCGCCCGCCGCCTCCACCTCCTGGATGTGCTGCCAGGCCTTGCGAGCGAGGTCGTACGTCAGCTTCTCCACGTACGCGCTGCCGCCCCACGGGTCGATGACCCGGGTGGTGCCCGACTCCTGCTGGATCAGGAGTTGGGTGTTGCGGGCGATGCGCGCGGAGAAGTCGGTGGGCAACGCCAGTGCTTCATCAAGGGCGTTGGTGTGCAGCGACTGGGTGTGGCCCTGGGTCGCCGCCATCGCCTCGACACACGTACGCGTGACGTTGTTGAACACGTCCTGCGCGGTCAGCGACCAGCCCGAGGTCTGCGAATGGGTGCGCAGGGAGAGGGACTTGGCGTTCTGCGGGTCGAACTGCCTCACCAGCTTGGCCCACAGCAGCCGCGCCGCGCGCAGCTTGGCGATCTCCATGAAGAAGTTCATGCCGATCGCCCAGAAGAAGGACAGCCGGGGTGCGAACGCGTCCACGTCCAGGCCGACTTCGCGTCCCGCGCGGATGTACTCGACGCCGTCCGCGAGGGTGTACGCCAGCTCCAGGTCGGCCGTCGCACCTGCCTCCTGGATGTGGTAGCCCGAGATGGAGATGGAGTTGTAGCGGGGCATCCGCTGAGAGGTGAAGGCGAAGATGTCGGAGATGATCCGCATCGACGGCTTCGGCGGATAGATGTAGGTGTTGCGGACCATGAACTCCTTGAGGATGTCGTTCTGGATGGTCCCGGCCAGCTTCTCGGGCGGTACGCCCTGTTCCTCCGCCGCCACGATGTACAGCGCCAGTACGGGCAGCACGGCACCGTTCATCGTCATCGACACGGACATCCTGTCCAGCGGGATCCCGTCGAACAGCTGTCGCATGTCGTAGATCGAGTCGATCGCCACGCCCGCCATGCCGACGTCACCGGTCACGCGTGGGTGGTCGCTGTCGTAGCCGCGGTGCGTGGGCAGGTCGAAGGCGACCGACAGGCCCTTCTGGCCGGCGGCGAGATTGCGCCGGTAGAAGGCGTTGGACTCCTCGGCGGTGGAGAAGCCCGCGTACTGGCGGATCGTCCAGGGCTGGTTGACGTACATCGTCGGGTACGGGCCGCGAAGGTACGGGGCCACGCCCGGGTACGTCTCCAGGAAGTCCAGGCCCTCCAGGTCACGCCCGGTGTAGAGCGGCTTGACCGCGATGCCCTCCGGGGTCTCCCACGCGGGCTCGGCGTCTCCGGTGGCCTGCTTGACGGCCGTACGCCACTCGTCGGCGCCGACCTCGGAGGCCGGGGTCCCCAGCTCGATCCCGGTGAAGTCGGGGATGCTGGACATCAGGACACTCCCATGCGGTCGAGGGTGGCGGTGAGCACGGCGACGGCGTCGCAGCCCGCGAAGACGTAGGAGTCCACGCCGGAGTACTGCCCGGGCCGCCCGGCGAGGAACACATGCCGCGCGCCCGCCGACTTGAGGGTTCCTGCGACGTCGTCGGCCTGCTCCTCGTACACCGTGTCGCTGGAGCACAGGCAGACCTCGGTGGCGCCGCTCTCCTCGAAGGTGCCCTCGGTGACGGGCTCGATGCCGCCGGCCTGGAAGAGGTTGGCGGCGAAGGTGGTGCGCGCGGTGTGGGCCGCGGCCGGACCGAGCGAGGCCAGGAAGACCCGGGGTCGGGACCCGGTCGCCGCGAGGTGGGCGTCGGAGCGGGCGCGCAGCTCCTCGTACGCCTCGTCGCGCCGGACGCGGGGCAGACCACCGGTCCGGGACTCCGGCGCGGAGGCGCGCTCCACGGGCTTCTCGCCGAGGTGCGGGAACTCGCTGACGCCGGTGATGGGTTCGCGCCGGGTGGCGAGCTTCTTGGAGCGCTGCGCCCACGTCGTGGCCAGGTCGGTGCGGAGCCGGCCGGAGCGCAGGACGGCCGCCTGGCCACCGTCGCGTTCGATCGTCCGGAAGAACCGCCAGGCGGCCTCGGCGAGTTCGTCGGTGAGCCGCTCCACGTACCAGGAGCCGCCCGCCGGGTCGATCACCCGGGCCAGGTGCGACTCCTCGACCAGGATCGTCGAGGTGTTGCGCGCGATGCGGCGCGCGAACGCGTCCGGCAGTCCGAGCGCGTGGTCGAAGGGCAGCACGGTCACGGCCTCCGCGCCGCCGACCCCGGCAGCCAGCGTGGCGATCGTCGCGCGCAGCATGTTCACCCACGGGTCGCGACGGGTCATCATCACCGGCGAGACGACGGCGTGCTGGGCCTGGGCTCCGGCACCGGGCGCCCCGCTGGCCTCGGCCACGCGCGCCCACAACCGGCGGGCCGCCCGCAGTTTGGCGATCGTCAGGAACTGGTCCGCCGTCGCCGCGTACCGGAACTCCAGCTGCGCACAGGCCTGTTCGACGCTCAGCCCGGCCTCGGTGAGCTCACGCAGATAGGCGACACCGGTGGCGATCGAGGCGCCCAGCTCCTGCGCGGCCGAACCACCGGCCTCGTGGTACGGCAGGGCGTCCACCGTCAGCGCCCGCAGCCCCGGATACTCCTCGGCGCACCTGCGCGCGAGCGGCACGACCGGCGCGAAGTCCAACGCCTCGCCCGTACGCGCCTCGTGGCCGAGCGGGTCGGCGCCGAGGTTGCCGCGCGCGGCCTTGCCGTCGATGCCGCGCTCCTCGTAGAGCCGCAGCAACTCGTCTGCGGCCTCGGCGAATTGACCGCCCGCGTCGAGAATGACCGGCGCGAGGTCGAGGTAGACGCCGTCGAGGACCTTGCCGAACGACGAGACCGGGACACCGCCCTCGCCCGCGACCAGCCACAGCGAGGTGACGCCGTTCTCCAGGTCCGTGAGCACCGCGGTGTTGTCGGCGACCGCGTGCCGCTGCCGTACGTCCCAGCCGCCGGCGGTGTTCCCCTCGGCGCGGGCACCGCGCACGAAGGGGGCCAGGCCGGGGAAGCCGGGGTCGGGCGCGGCGTCGTGCGCGGTGTACAGGGGGCGGGTGCGCAGCCCGTCCTCGAGCGCGGTGGACAGGGCGTCCTCAGCTGCCGTGCCGGAGACTTCCTTGCCCGACTTGCGCAGGACACCGGCCACCAGGCCGTGCCACTGTTCAAGGTTCGCGGCAGGAAACTCGGCGGCCAGCGAGAGCCCGTCGTCAGGCAGGACCGTCATGCTCGGATGCTAGGCCAGAGCACCAAAGGAGCAGCAGAGGGCACGGCTGTGACCTTTCCCGCAACGTCGCTGTGACGCCCGTCTCCCCTGTACAAAAGGGACGTATGGATGCCGACGCACAGACCTATATCGACGGGATCGCACCCGAGCACCGTCCCCTCTTCGACCGGGTGCACCGGCTGATCCTGGGGGCGTTCCCCGAGGCGGACCTCGCGCTGGCCTACGGGATGCCGACCTACCGGGTCGGCGACCGCAGACTGCACGTGGGCGTCTGGCGGCACGGGATCTCGCTCTACGGCTGGGACAAGGACGCGGGGGCCGATCTCCTCTCCCGCCACCCGGGGCTCCTCAGCGGAAAGGGCACCATCCGGCTGCGCTCCCAGGAGGCGGCGGACGTCACCGACGACGAACTGAGCGCTCTCGTCCGTGGCTCCCTGGGACCCGGGGGCAGCGCTGGCTGAGCGAAGACGTCCGCCGGTCGGTGTGCAGTCGCCTGGTGACCTCGGGGGTGAATCCGGTGCGTACGACGACATGCAGGACGGAGACGTCCTGGCAGGGTGCGGGGAAGGTGTAGGCGGGCAGGGGTGCCAGCCGCGGGCCCGCATGGCCTCGGAGACGTCGAAGACCGTGAAGTCCTCGGTGCCGGGCGCGAGGCGGAAGGCGAAGGCCGGGAGCTCGGAGCCGTCCGTGCGGCCGGCGTGGATGAGGGTGCCGGTGGCGGTGAGGGTCTGGCCGTCGGTGCGGGCGGCGCGGATGTAGTTCACCTTGAGTTCGAGGGTGATGTAGCCGACGCCCGCGGGCAGCGTGGAGTGGACGGCACAGGCCATGACGGCGTCCAGGAGGGTGGCGGCGATACCGCCGTGGAGGGAGATGACGACACGGCAGCGGGGTCGGTGGTCGTCATGTGCGGTCTCATGTGAGGTGCGGGGGTGCGGGGGTGCGGGGGTGCGGGGGTGCCGGGGTGTTGGGCCGTCTGGCCGTCTTCGGTGGCGGAGGGGCTCGGGCCGTCAGCCCGGCGGGTCGACGGCGTTCCGTGGGCGGGCGGTCGGGATTCCGGAGTTCGTACGGGACTTGGCGGCTCCGCGGGTGTCCGGTCAGGACAGGGCGAGGACGCAGAACTCGTGGCCGTCCGGGTCGGTCAGGCAGGTCCAGGGGACATCGCCCTGGCCGAGGTCGAGGTCGGTGGCGCCGAGGGCCCGCAGCCGGGCCACCTCCGCCGCCTTGTCGTCACCGGGATACGGCAGCAGGTCGAGATGGACACGGTCCGGCACGGTCTTCGCACCGGGGACACGGAGGAACTCCAGATACGGGCCGACGCCCTTGGCGGAGCGCAACACCGCCTGGTCGTCGGTCACTTCGTGCAGGGCCCAGTCCGTCGCCTCGCCCCAGAACCGCGCCATGACCCGCGGATCCGCGCAGTCGATCACCACCGCGGCGATCGGCCCGGTGTCCCGGTAGACCTCCCGGGGCTCCAGCACACAGAACTCGTTGCCCTCGGGGTCGGCGAGCACCGTCCACGGGACGTCACCCTGGCCCACGTGCGCGGGCGTCGCACCGAGGGCCTTCAGGCGTGCCACCAACTCCGCCTGGTGGGCAGGGGAGTTGGTGGCGAGATCGAGGTGCACACGGTTCTTCGTCGCCGACTTGGGCTCCGGGACGGGAACGACGTCGACGCCGACGAAGACCGGGTGCGGCCACACGAGACCGCCGGCGGGGCCGACGTAGGTGGTCATGCCGGGGCTGTAAGCACTCCAGCCGAGCGCTTCCGCCCAGAACCGGCCGACCGCCTCGTGATCAAGGGCCTTGATGATCAAGTGGACAGGTCGCAGTGGCATGGCGACGATCCTATGCACCGCTCCACGAGGACACCCCCACCCAAGGCATGGCTACGGGGCCATCTCGTATGTGCCGGACAACGCCTCGACCCGCTGCCAGACCCGCTCCGTGCGGGCCTCGTCGACGACCGGCCGCCGGACCGAACCGAGCGCCCACGCCTGCTGCTGTTCGGTCGCCGAGTCCTTGCCGTGCAGTTCGACGGCGTGCCCGGAGAAGTCCCGTACGAGAACGGCGAAGAGTTCGTCGAGCACGTCCTCGTCGAGCCCGGTCAGGGCGGCCTGCTCCAGGACGAGCTGCCCGTGCACGACGAGTGCGAAGAGCTGGCCGATCGCGAGGAGGAGGTCGAGGTCACGGCTCTGCTCCGCGTCGGGGGCGGCTGTGGCGACGAACTCGCAGAGCGCGTCGGCCTGTTCGCGCAGGCGGGCGACGTTGGGCAGATGCGCGTACGTCTCGAAGGCCGGACGCCAGTCGTGGAAGCGCACCGAGCCGAGGCCGCGGGCCGGGCCCTGCCGGAAGAGGAAGCCGTCGTCGGCCGCGTCGAGGCGGGTCGGCACACCCGGGTACTCGGCGGGGTCGAGGAGGTGACTGCGCATGAACTTCAGGATCAGCGCCAGGTTGACGTGGACCGTGCCCTCCAGCTTCGGAAGGCTGCGGATCTCGATGGCGGCCTGGCCGAAGTAGTTGTCCTTCTCGAAGCCCTTGGCGGCGATCACGTCCCACATCAGGTCGATGACCTTCTCGCCCTCCGTGGTCACCTTCATCTTCGTCATCGGGTTGAAGAGCAGGTAACGGCGGTCGTCGGGGCCGGCGGAGCGGAAGTAGTCCACCGCGCGGTCGCTGAACAGCTTCATGCCGATCAGCCTGACGTAGGCGTCGGTCAACTCGCGGCGCACATGCGGGAAGGCGGTGACGGGGCGGCCGTAGAGGATGCGGTTCTGGGCGTGGGTGACGGCCTCGTACATCGCGTGTTCGCAGATGCCGATCGAGGCGGTGCAGAGGTTGAACTTGCCGACGTTGACCGTGTTGAGGGCGGCGTCGAAGGCGGCGCGGCCGGTGTGCAGGACGTCCTCGGCCCTGACCGGGTAGTCCTCCAGGCGGAACTCGCTGACGAACTTGGACGAGTCGACGACGTTCTTGACCAGGTGGTAGGCCGGATGACGGCTGTCGGCCGCGAAGAACACGTAGCCGTCGGGGCCCTCGACGTCGCTGCGCCGGCCGAAGACGGAGACGAGCCCGGCGGCGTTCCCGTTGCCGATGTAGTACTTGGAGCCGGTGGCGCGGAAGCCGCCGTCGCCGTCGGGTTCGAGCAGCATGTCGGTGGAGTAGATGTCGGCGCCGTGGGCCTTCTCCGACAGGCCGAACGCGAACACCTCCCCCTGCGCGAGGAGTTCCGCGGCGCGGGTGCGGGCGGCGGCGTTGTCGCTCTGCCAGACCGGGCCGAGACCGAGGACGGTGACCTGCCAGGCGTACCAGTAGTCCAGGCCGTAGAAGCCGAGGATCTCGTTGAGCGCGGCGATACGGGCGGTGTCCCAGCGCTTGTCCGGCTCCCCCTGCCCGGCGGCGGAGGACGGCGTCAGGAAGGTGGCGAACAGGTTCTCCTTCGCGGAGAAGGCCAGGAAGTCACCGAGCCACGCCCGGGTCCGGTAGTCCTCGATCAGCTGCCGCTTCCCGCGCTCCTCGAACCAGTCGACGGTGGCACGCAGCAGGCGGCGCGTCTCGGGGTCGAAGTGGGCGGGGTCGTACGTGCGCGGGTTGAAGAGCAGTTGGTCGGCCATGGTGCGGGGCCCTTTCGGCTGGTGGACGGATGGGAGTGGCGGGGTGGCGGTCAGCGTCCGGGGTCGGGGTCGAACCGGGCCAGCGTGGCGAGCACGTCGTCCAGCCAGCCGATCATCATCCGCTCGTACGCGATGCCGCCGCGCAGTACGGCGTGCTGGAGCTCACGCTCGGCGTCGAGCGGCGTGTCCGCGGCGGCCGCGCTCGGCTCGGGGCCCGTGAAGTCCCGCTCCTCGCCCGCGAGATAGTGGGTGAGCCGGTCCCGGTGTGCCTGCCGGTGCCGCTCCACCTCGCGGATCAGGGCGGCCGGGTCGTCGAAGGCGGCGCCCCGGATCTTCACCGCCAGGTCGTGGCGGACGCTGTCCGGTTCGATCGGGTCGTGCAGCCACGAGGACAGCGCGGCGCGGCCGAGGTCGGCGACGGAGTACTCCTTCTTGTCCGGTCTGCCTTGCTGCGGGACGTCGCGGGCGGCGACCCAACCGTCGTTCTCCATGCGCTTCAGCACGCGGTAGATCTGCTGGTGGGTCGCGGTCCAGAAGTAGCCGATGGACCGCTCGAAACGCCGGGCCAGCTCATAGCCGGAACCCGGCTTCTCCAGGAGCGACACCAGGATCGCGTGTTCGAGCGCCATGGCGACGATCGTGCTATGCAACTCGTTGCATAGCAAGCCGCCCCGGCTCCGATGCGACGTGGGTCACTCTCCGCTTGTCGCCTCGCCGACCCCCGGCCCCCACTCATGACGATCGTCTGACCCGCCCCGCGGTCCTCTGTCCCGCCCGCACCCCCTCTGTCGTCGATGCGCACCCGTCTGACGTTTCCGTGCAGTCCCCCGAAAAGCCCTGACAGAGCCCTGAACCGGCCTTTCTTGAACTCGATCCCCCCACCCCGGAGGCTTGAAGTCGCGGATCGGTGTGGGCGTGTGAGGGAAGCCGGACGCGCCATGTACCGCCGCTATGTCATGTCCATTGCAAATGTCCCTTTGTGAAACGGGGAGTGGGTACGCATGCACAGCACCTTGATCGTCGCCAGGCTGGAAGCGGGTGCGAGCGCGCACGTGGCCGGCCTGTTCGCCGATTTCGACGCGACCGAGATGCCGCACAGGATGGGGACCAGGCGGCGCCAGCTCTTCCACTACCGGGGGCTGTACTTCCACCTCCAGGACTTCGACGAGGACAACGGGGGAGAGCTGATCGAGGCGGCGAAGACCGACCCCCGGTTCGTCGGGATCAGCAACGACCTGAAGCCGTTCATCGAGGCGTACGACCCGGCGACCTGGCGCTCACCGGCGGACGCGATGGCGACGCGGTTCTACTCCTGGGAGGCGTCCGAGTGAGCACGCGTCGCGTCGTCATCACGGGGCTCGAGGTTCTCGCGCCGGGTGGCGTGGGCGCCAAGAACTTCTGGAGCCTGCTGAGCGAGGGACGTACGGCGACCCGGGGAATCACCTTCTTCGACCCCGCGCCGTTCCGCTCCCGAGTCGCCGCCGAGATCGACTTCGACCCGTACGAGCACGGCCTCACCCCGCAGGAAGTGCGCCGCATGGACCGGGCCGCCCAGTTCGCGGTGGTCGCGGCGCGCGGCGCGGTCGCGGACAGCGGGATCGAGTTCGCCGACCTCGACCCGTACCGCACCGGCGTCACCATCGGTAGCGCGGTCGGCGCCACGATGGGCCTGGACGAGGAGTACCGCGTCGTCAGCGACGGCGGCCGGCTCGCCCTCGTCGACCACACCTACGCGGCACCGCACCTCTACGACCACCTGGTGCCCAGCTCCTTCGCCGCCGAGGTCGCCTGGGCGGTCGGCGCCGAGGGCCCCGCCACCGTCGTGTCCACCGGCTGCACCTCGGGCATCGACTCCGTCGGGTACGCCGCCGAGCTGATCCGCGAGGGAGCGGTGGACATCATGGTCGCCGGCTCGTCGGACGCGCCGATCTCCCCGATCACCATGGCCTGCTTCGACGCGATCAAGGCCACCACCCCCCGCCACGACGACCCCGCCCACGCCTCCCGCCCCTTCGACGGCACCCGCAACGGGTTCGTGCTCGGCGAGGGCGCGGCCGTGTTCGTGCTGGAGGAACTCGACAGCGCCCGCAGGCGTGGCGCCCACATCTACGCGGAGATCGCCGGATACGCGACCCGCTCGAACGCCTACCACATGACCGGACTGCGCCCTGACGGCGCCGAGATGGCCGAGGCGATCCGGGTCGCCCTCGACGAGGCGCGGCTGCCCGGCGACGCCGTCGACTACATCAACGCGCACGGCTCGGGCACGAAACAGAACGACCGCCACGAGACGGCCGCTTTCAAACGCAGCCTCGGCGCACACGCCTACCGCACCCCGGTCAGCTCGATCAAGTCGATGGTGGGCCACTCCCTGGGCGCGATCGGCTCCATCGAGATCGCCGCCTCGGTCCTTGCCATGGAGTACGACGTCGTCCCGCCGACCGCCAACCTCCACACCCCCGACCCCGAGTGCGACCTCGACTACGTGCCGCTGGAGGCCCGCGACCAGCTCATCGACACGGTACTCACCGTCGGCAGCGGGTTCGGCGGGTTCCAGAGCGCGATGGTGCTGGCCGAGCCGGAAAGGAAGCGGAGGTGAGTACGGCGACCGTCGTGGTGACCGGACTCGGCGTCGCCGCGCCGACCGGGCTCGGGACGCGCGAGCACTGGGCAGCCACACTCGAAGGCCGCAGCGGCATCGGCCGCCTGACCCGCTTCGACCCGTCCGGCTACCCCGCGAAACTCGCCGGCGAGATCACCGGGTTCACCGCCGAGGAGCACCTGCCGGGGCGGCTCGTCCCGCAGACCGACCGGATGACCCGGCTCGCCCTCGCCGCCGCCGACTGGGCGCTGGCCGACGCGGGCGCACGCCCCGACGAGCTGGCCTCCTTCGACATGGGCGTGGTCACCGCGACCGCGTCCGGCGGCTTCGAGTTCGGCCAGAACGAGCTGCGCAAGCTGTGGAGCCAGGGCAGCCAGTACGTGTCCACGTACCAGTCCTTCGCCTGGTTCTACGCCGTCAACAGCGGCCAGATCTCCATCCGCAACGGCATGAAGGGCCCCAGCGGCGTCGTCGTCAGCGACCAGGCCGGCGGCCTCGACGCGGTCGCCCAGGCCCGCCGGCAGATCCGCAAGGGCACGCGTCTGGTCGTGTCCGGCGGCGTCGACGCCTCCCTGTGCCCCTGGGGCTGGGTCGCGCAGCTCGCCGGCGGCCGGCTCAGCACCGGCGAGGACCCCGCCCGCGCCTACCTCCCCTTCGACCGCGACGCCTGCGGCCATGTGCCCGGCGAGGGCGGCGCGATCCTGATCCTGGAGGACGCCGAGGCCGCCCGCGGACGCGGCGCGCGCTCCTACGGCGAGATCGCCGGGTACGGCGCCACCTTCGACCCCAAGCCCGGCAGCGGGCGCCCGCCCGGCCTGCGCAAGGCCATCGAACTCGCCCTCGACGACGCGGGCGTCCAACCGGCCGACGTGGACGTCGTGTTCGCCGACGCGGCCGGAGACCTGGACCTCGACCGAGCCGAGGCCGACGCGCTCCTCCAGGTCTTCGGCGCGCACGGCGTCCCGGTCAGCGCCCCCAAGACGATGACCGGCCGCCTCTACTCGGGCGCCGCCCCCCTCGACCTGGCCACCGCCCTGCTCGCCCTGCGCGACGGGATCGTCCCCGCCACCGTCAACGTCAAGCTCTCTCCCGAGTACGACATCGACCTCGTCGTCGACCGGCCGCGCCGCCTCGGCCTGCGCACCGCACTGGTCCTGGCCCGGGGATACGGCGGCTTCAACTCCGCCGTCGTCCTGCGGGCGCCCGCACCGCACTAACCCCCGCTCAGCGGGACCGTTTCCCCGCCTGCGCCCCACCCAGCCCCCACCGGAAGGACCCCTCCCGTGTCTGCCGACCCGTTCACCCTCGCCGACCTCAAGCGCATCCTCCTGGAGGCCGCCGGCGCCGAAGAGGACGTCGACCTCGACGGTGACGTCCTGGACAGCGAGTTCACCGCGCTCGGCTACGAGTCGCTGGCCCTCCTCGAGACCGGCAGCCGGATCGAGCGCACGTACGGCATCTCCCTCGACGACGACCTGCTGACCGACGCGCTCACCCCGCGCGCCCTCATCGGCGTCGTCAACGACCTGCTGACCGTCTCCCGCACCGCCTGAGAGGCCACCATGACCACGACCACCACCGGCCGCGTCGCGCTCGTCACCGGCGCCACCAGCGGCATCGGCCTGGCCGTCGCCCGGCTGCTCGCCGCCCAGGGGCACCGTGTGTTCATCGGTGCCCGCGACCCGGAGAACGTCGAGGCCACCGTCAAGGAGCTCGTCGCCGAGGGGCTCGACGTGGCCGGCACGACCGTCGACGTCCGCGAACCCGAGGCCGTACGGGACTTCGTACAGGCCGCGCTGGAGCGGTTCGGGACGATCGACGTGCTCGTCAACAACGCCGGCCGGTCCGGCGGCGGCGTCACCGCCGACATCGCCGACGAGCTGTGGGACGACGTCATCGAGACGAACCTCACCAGCGTCTTCCGGCTCACCCGCGAGGTCCTCACCGCGGGCGGGCTGCGCCACAAGGACCGGGGCCGCATCATCAACATCGCCTCCACGGCCGGCAAGCAGGGTGTCGTACTGGGCGCCCCCTACTCCGCGTCGAAGCACGGCGTCGTCGGCTTCACCAAGGCCCTCGGCAACGAACTCGCGCCCACCGGCATCACCGTCAACGCGGTCTGCCCCGGGTATGTCGAGACGCCGATGGCGCAGCGGGTCCGGCAGGGGTACGCCGCCGCCTACGACACCAGCGAGGACGCGATCCTGGAGAAGTTCCAGGCGAAGATCCCGCTCGGCCGGTACTCCACCCCGGAAGAGGTCGCGGGCCTGGTCGGCTACCTCGCCTCCGACACCGCCGCCTCCATCACCGCGCAGGCCCTCAACGTCTGCGGTGGCCTCGGCAACTTCTGAGAAGGAGATACGCCCGTGACAACCCGTGAGGTCGAGCACGAGATCACCGTCGGCGCCCCCGCGGCGGCCGTCTACCGCCTCATCGCCGACGTGGTGAACTGGCCCCGGATCTTCCCGCCCACCATCCATGTCGACCAGGTCGAGCACACCGGCGCCGAGGAACGCATCCGGATCTGGGCCACGGCACACGGCGAGGCCAAGCACTGGACCTCCCGCCGCACCCTGGACCCGGAGCGCTTGCGCATCACCTTCCGGCAGGAGATCAGCACCCCGCCGGTCGCCGCGATGGGCGGCGCCTGGATCATCGAACCCCTCGGTGACCACCAGGCCCGGGTCCGGCTCACGCACGACTACCGCGCGGTCGACGACGACCCGGAAGGGCTCGCCTGGATCGACGAGGCAGTCGACCGCAACAGCCGCTCCGAACTCGCCGCGCTGCGCACCAACGTCGAAGCCGCCCACGCCGCCGAGGACCTGACGTTCTCCTTCACCGACAGCGTCACCGTCACCGGCGCCGCCAAGGACCTGTTCGACTTCGTCAACGAGGCCGACCGGTGGGCCGAGCGGCTCCCGCATGTCGCCTCCGTGCGCCTGACCGAGGACACCCCGGGACTCCAGACCCTGGAGATGGACACCCGCGCCAAGGACGGTTCCACGCACACCACCAAGTCGTACCGCGTGACCTTCCCCCACCACCGCATCGCCTACAAGCAGGTCACCCTGCCCGCGTTGCTGACCCTGCACACCGGCGTGTGGACCTTCGAGGAGACCGGGCAAGGCACCGTCGCCTCCTCCCAGCACACCGTCAGCCTGAACACCGACAACATCGCCGCCGTCCTCGGCCCCGAGGCGACCGTGGCCGACGCCCGGACGTACGTCCACACCGCCCTCTCCACCAACAGCCTCGCCACCCTCGGCCACGCCAAGGCGTACGCGGAGACGCTCGCGGGCGAGCGGGGCTGACGTGCTCGACACGCAGGTCGTGTTCGTCGGCGCGGGCCCGTCGGCTTGCTGCTCGCCGGGAAACTGCGCCTCGGCGGCGCCGAGGCCGTCGTACTCGAACGGCGCCCGTCTGCCGCACAGCACCGAACTCCTGTGCTCCGGACGGGGGTTGCTCCTCGGCCCCGCCGACATCCTGGCCGGCGTCCCGCACGCCCCCGCCGAGCACTGGACCCTCGTACGGCCCGACAGGCACACCGTCTGGGCGGACCCGTCCGACCCGCCGCCCACATAGGTGCTCGCCCGCTGGGTCGGCCCACCAACGACGTAAGGAAACCCGCCATGCCCCTGATCTCGCCCGACGACGGCTACCTGACCGTCTTCAACCTCTTCGAGACGGACACCCGGCCCCTCCAGGACGACGTGCTGGACGCCATGCGCGACATCATCGACCACGCCGACTACCCCGGCTGGATCTCCTCGACGCTGCACTCGGGCGTGGACGAGCCGGGCACCGTCAACTACATCCAGTGGCGCAGCGCAGCCGACCTCCAGGCCCGGTACGAGGGCCAGAAGTTCCAGCAGAAGACCGTGCCGCTGTTCCACAAACTCGCCCGGACCGTACGCCTGTTGAGGACCGAACTGGCCTTCACCCAGCACCATCCCGCGCTGGCGGAGGGCATCGAGATATCGCCGGAACGTGACGACTACACCGTCGTGATCGTCTTCGACACGCGCCCCGAGGACCAGAAGGACCTCCTGGAGACCCTCGCCCGGCCGGACGAGTGGATCACGACCGTGCCCGGCTACCGCTCGCACACCTACTTCCGGGGCACGGACGGCACGTACGTCGTCAACTACGCCCAGTGGGACAGCAAGGAGGCGTACGACGCGTTCCACGCCCTTCCCGAGGAGCGGCGGCCGGCCGACATCCGCCGGGGCCGGGAGCGGGCACGGTCCCTCGTCACCGGGCGGCAGGCCAACACCTACCGGGTGACGCACTCCCGCTCGGCTCTGTCGGTGAAGGACTGACCGCCATGGCCGACACCGACACCGACGTCATCGTCGTCGGCGCGGGGCCGACCGGGCTGACGCTCGCCGGTGAACTGCGCCTGGGCGGCGCGCGCGTGACGGTCGTGGAGCGGCTCCCCGAGCCCACCGGCCAGTCCCGGGGGCTGGGTTTCACCGCCCGCGCCATGGAGGCGTTCGACCAGCGGGGGCTGCTGCCACGCTTCGGAACACCGGAGATCAGCCCGGTCGGCCACTTCGGCGGGGTCCGGTTCGACTACACCGTCCTGCCGGGCGCCCACTTCGGGGCCCGGGGGATACCGCAGTCGCGCACCGAGGCGGTCCTGGAGGAGTGGGCGGTCGAACTCGGCGCGGTCGTCCACCGGGGGTGGGAGTTCACCGGCCTTGAGGCCGGCGACTCGGCGGTGGAGATCACCGTACGCACCCCCGAAGGGCCTCGGCGGCTGCGCGCCGCCTACCTCGTGGGCGCCGACGGCGGACACAGCCCCGTGCGCGAGGCCGCCGGGATCGCCTTCCCCGGCACACCGGCCGCCCGGGTCATGTACCTCGCGGACGTGGTGGGCCGCAGGCTGCGGCCCCGGCCGCTCGGGGAGCGCCTGGAACACGGCATGGTGATGGCGGCGCCCCTGACCGACGAGGTCGACCGCATCATCGTCTGCCCGGACGGCGCCCCACCCCGCGAGGTCGCGGCGCCCGTCACGTTCGCCGAGGTCGCGGACGCCTGGCGGCGGCTCACCGGCGAGGACATCGCCGACGCCGACACCGAGTGGGTCAGCTCCTTCACCGACGCCACCCGGCAGGCGGCCACCTATCGCGCGGGCCGGGTCCTGCTCGCCGGGGACGCCGCCCACATCCACCTCCCGGCCGGCGGCCAGGGCATGAGCACCGGCATCCTGGACGCCGTCAACCTGGGCTGGAAACTCGCCGCCGAGGTCACCGGCCGCGCCCACCCCGGCCTCCTCGACACCTACCACGCCGAACGCCACCCGGTCGGCGCCCGCCTGCTGCTGAACACCCGCGCCCAGGGCACGGTCTTCCTCGGCGGCCGGGAGTCCGACCCGCTGCGCGCCCTGTTCGCCGAACTCATCGCGTACGACGACGTCAAACGCCATCTCGCCGGCGCGGTGAGCGGTATCGACGTCCGGTACGACCTCGGCGGCGGCCACCCCCTGACCGGCGGGCGCGTCGCACCCAGCGCCCTGGTCGGGCCCGCCGGGGAGACCAGCACCGCCCGACTCCTGCACCCCGCGCGAGGAGTCCTCCTCGACCTCGCCGACGACCCGGAGATCTGCGCGGCCGCCGCGCCCTGGCACGACCGGGTGACCGTCACGACCGCCAAGCCGACCGACGACCCCTGCGACGAACTGGCCGGCCTGCACGCCCTGTTGATCCGCCCCGACGGACACGCCGCGTGGGTGTCCGCCGCGCCCGGCGGCGAGGGGCTCACCGACGCCCTGCACCGCTGGTTCGGACCCGTCACCGACCGAAAGGCAGTACCGGCATGAGCGAGAACACCCTCGCCGACCTGCGGGACAGGGCCGACCTCACCGCCCTCGCCGACCGCTACGTCACCCACCTCGACCGCGACCGGCACCGCGACGACTGGTTCGGCGAGGTCTTCACGGACGACGTCCACCTCACCTTCCCCATGGGCGAGTACAAGGGGATCGCGGGCCTCACCGAGTTCCAGGAGATGGCCCGTACGACCTTCGAGCGCACCCACCACACCGCGTCCAACTACTCCATCGACGTCGACGGCGACCGGGCCGCGATCCGCGCCCACCTGACCGCCGTACACGTCCGCAAGGCCACCGAGCCCGGCGTCCACTTCACCATCGGCGGGCACTACGAGGCCGGTGCGGTGCGGACCGCCGACGGGTGGCGCATCGACCGGTTCGTCTTCGACCTGGTGTGGCACGAAGGGCAGGGCCCGCAGGGCGCGCCGGGGCACTGACCGGCGACTTTGCAGAGATCTGACGTACCGCGCAAAGACCTGACATCAGCTCGGCTTGTACCGCCCCGACCGGCCCCAACACACTTCAGATGGGCCTGTCGGTGTGTCCCGGTCGGACCCCAACGGCCGACCCCGCCGCCAAGGAGGAAGCCCCGCCATGCCCCCAGGCACCAGTGAACTGCCCCTGCACGCACAGGTGTTGCAGCTCGTCACCGCAGGATGGCTCGCCCAGGCGGTCAGCGCGACCGCGGAACTCGGCGTCGCCGACGCGCTCGCCCAGGGCCCCCGGCCGCTCGCCGAAGTCGCCGCCGCGACCGACACCCACGCGCCCAGCCTCTACCGGCTGCTGCGGGCCGGCGCCGACATCGGCCTGTTCACCGAACACGACGGCCAGGTCTTCGAACTGACCGCACTGGGCGACGCGTTGCGCGCCGACAGCCCGGTCAGCCTGCGCAACTTCGCCATCTGGACCGGACTCCCCGCCGAACGGCACGCCTGGGCCGGCCTCGCCGACGCCGTACGCACCGGGCACACCGCCTTTCCCGAGGTGCTCGGCAAGTCCGTCTGGGACTACCTGCACGACCACCCCGACGTGCTCGGCGTCTTCGACCGGGCCATGACCGAGGCGTCCCGGCAGATCATCGCGCCGGTCGTCGCCGCCTACGACTTCACGCGGTTCTCGACGATCGTCGACGCGGGCGGCGGGCGGGGCGCGCTGCTGGCCGCCGTCCTCGCCTCCGCGCCCGGGACGCGGGGGATTCTGTACGACCGGCCCGAGGTCATCGCCTCGGCCGGGCAGCCGCTGCGGGACGCCGGGGTGGCGGACCGGGCGGAGCTGGTCGCCGGGGACTTCTTCGAGTCCGTGCCCGGCGGCGGTGACGCCGTGATCCTCTCCAACATCATCCACGACTGGGACGACGAGCAGTCCCGGCGCATCCTGACCAACGCGCGTGCCGCGCTGGCCGACGGGGGCCATGTGCTGCTGGTCGAGGCCGTGTTGCCGGACCGGCCCCGGCCGTCGCCGACGGTTTCCCTGATGGACCTCGACATGCTGGTCGTCGCCGGGGGACAGCAGCGTACGGCCGGTGAGTTCGAGGCGCTGCTCGCGGACTCGGGGCTCAAGCTGACGCGGGTCGTGCCGGGTGGGCACTGCAGCGTGGTCGAGGCCGTGCGGGTCTGACACGGGGTCCGTGTCTCCCGTGGCGGCCACTCACATCCATGCCGAGGAAAGAAGCAGATGACAGAACGGCTTGCACGCAAACTGTGGTTCGGGATCGGACCGGGGGTCGCCGTCGACGACGCGTCGGACGTCGTACGCCGGGTCGAGTACGCCGACCGGGCGGGGCTCGACTTCTTCGCCCTGTCCGACCACCCGTACTACGGCGATCGGCTGGAGGCGTACAGCACGCTCGGCCTGCTCCTCGGCCGGACCCGGACCATCACCGGCGTCACGACCGTCACCAACCTGCCGACCCGACCGGTACCGCTGCTGGCCCGCACCCTGTCGACGCTGTCCGCGCTCTCCGGGGGCCGGGTCGTCCTCGGCATCGGCGCGGGCGGCTACTGGGACGACATCGCCCGCTTCGGTGTCACCCGGCTCGACCCTGCCGCCGCCGTACGCGCCCTGGAGGAGGCCATCGGCCTGGTGCGGGCGCTGTCCGACGGCCCGGGCCCGGTCACCCTGGACGGCGAGTTCACCCAGGTCGTCGGACTCGACCCGGCTCCGGTGCCCGCTCCGCTGGTCTGGACGGGGTCCGTCGGCCCCAAGTCCCTCGCGGTCACCGGGCGTTCGGCGGACGGCTGGATACCCGGCAACGCGGCGGACTGGCACAGCGAGCGGTACCGCGGCTCGCGGCCGCTGGTCGAGGAAGCCGCGCGCTCCGTCGGCCGTGACCCCGCGGACATCGCGACCGTCTTCAACCTGCCGGCCCGCATCACCGACGCCCCCGTCAACGCCCCGCGCGACTCGTCGGGGCGGTGGCTGGGCGGTTCCGTCGGCCAGTGGATCACCGAACTGACCGAGGCCGTCCTCGAACACGGCGCGTCCGGGTTCGTGTACTTCGCGTCCGGCGACCCCTCGGGGCAGGTCGGCCTCGGCCGGTGGGCCGAGGAGATCGTGCCGGCCGTGCGGGAGGCGGTGGCCAAGGGCTGACGAACGAGAACACGCCCAGTGTCCCGAGGCGTTCGGGACGGGCCGCCTGCGCGGTTCCCCCGCAGGGGCCGTGGCGGCCGTCCGTGAGGGGGTTGCCAGGGGCTGATG
>NZ_JBEZKG010000009.1:0-317761 GCF_040651535.1 Streptomyces sp. NPDC048420 | reverse complement strand
GATGACCGAGGCCGCGTCCGCCGTCCCGTGGCGTTCGCCGAGGATCGGCGGCCCGGCTTCCGCAGGGGCTGAGGCGCTTGCCGAGGGCCGGCGTCCTGGTTCCCCGCGGGGCCGTGGCGGCCGTCCGTGGGGCGGTTGCCAGGGGCTGATGACCGAGGCCGCGTCCGCCGTCCCGTGGCGTTCGCCGAGGATCGGCGGCCCGGCTTCCGCAGGGGCTGAGGCGCTTGCCGAGGGCCGGCGTCCCGGTTCCCCGCGGGGGCCGTTCCCCCGTCCGTGAGGCGTAGGCCTCGCCCCCTCGCCGTTTCCACCCGCCGTTCCCCCTGGGTCCTTCGAGACCCGAGTTCCCTTGAGAAAGGTCCTGAGATGCTCACCAGAACCACCCGCTCGCGCCGTCGGCTCCGTCTTGCGGGCGCGCTGCTCGCGGTCGTCCTGCCCGTCGCCGCGTGTTCGGGCGGGGGCGGGGACTCGGGCGGTACGAGTGACGGGGCGCCGCACGACGGGGGGACGCTGCTGGTCGGGGCCGAGGCGGATCCGGGGTGCCTGGATCCGCAGCAGACGGCGCAGATCAGCGCCATCGACATCACCCGGTCCGTGGTCGACTCGCTCACCGCCCAGGATCCGAGGTCCGGCAAGATCGTGCCGTGGCTGGCGAAGTCGTTCACGACCAGCGCGGACGGCAGCGCGTTCACGTTCGTGCTGCGCGACGGCGTCACCTTCAGCGACGGCAAGCCCGTCGACGCGGCGGCGGTGAAGGCCACCTTCGACAACCTGGTGAAGCTGCCCGCGAACGGCGCCCCCAGCTATCTGATCGGCTACCGGGGCACGAAGGTGACCGACGCGCACACCCTCACCGTCAGGTTCGCGACGGCCAACGCCCAGTTCCTCCAGGCCACTTCGACCGTCGGCCTGGGGATCCTGTCGCCCGGGTCGTTCACGGCCTCGCCCGCCGACCGCTGCCGGGGCAGGTTCATCGGCTCGGGCCCGTACGTCCTGGACCACTACACCACCAACCAGGAAGCCGTGCTGAAGAAGCGGGCGGACTACGCCTGGCCGTCGTCCCTCGCCACCCACCAGGGCGCCGCCCACCTCGACGAGGTGAAGTTCACGTTCATCCCGGAGGCCGGCGCCCGCACCGGCGCCCTCTCCTCCGGCCAGGTCGACATCGCCAAGGCCCTCCAGCCCACGGACGAGGCCCAGTTCAAGGGCAACGGCTTCCGCGTCCTGTCGGCGCCGGGCCCCGGGCTGGTACCGCCGCTCTCCCTCAACCACCAGGGGATCCTCGCCGACCAGAAGGTCCGCGAGGCGCTCCTCAAGGGCATCGACCGGCAGGGGCTCGTCGACTCGGTGTTCAGCGACTCGTACAAGCCCGCCACGAGCGTGCTGTCCTCGACGACGCCGTACTACGAGGACTTCTCCGACAGACTCCGCTACGACCCGCAGGGCGCCGAATCCCTGCTGGACGGGGCGGGTTGGAAGAAGGGCAAGGACGGTGTCCGTGAGAAGGACGGCAAACCGCTCGCCCTCACCTGGCTGATCCCCGCGCCGATGCCGCCCGCGAACGAGGCCGTGCAGCAGCAGCTGAGGAAGATCGGAGTCGACGTGAAACTGAAGGCCGTCGCCCCCGCCGTCTACGTCGAGCAGCAGCAGAAGGGCAACTTCGACCTTACCGCCGTCGGCGTCACCCGCGCGGACCCCGACGTCCTGCGCAACATCTTCTACACCAAGAGCGCCAACCTCTGGCACCTGCCGCCGAGCAAACTCGACACCTACCTGGAGCAGGAGGTGGCGGCGACCGACACCAAGACCCGCCAGACCGCCGTGTCCCACGCGGTCCGCTGGATCCTCGACCACGCCGACACCGTCCCGCTGTACGAGGGCGCCCAGGTCCACGGCGTCTCCGACAAGGTCAAGGGCTTCACGCTCGACGCCTCCAACCGGTTCGACCTGTACGACACCTGGCTGGGCTGAGGGAGGCCGACCGTGCACACAGCCCTGTACGTGGCCACCCGGACACTGCGCGCGGTGTTCGTCGTCTGGGCCGCGTTCACCCTCACCTTCGTCGCGCTGCGGCTGCTGCCCGGCGACCCGGTCGCACTCATGCTCAGCGGACGCGGCGGCTTCGCCGAACTGACATCGCAGCAGGTCGCCGAGGCGCGCGCGGAACTCGGCTTCGACCGGCCGCTGATCGTCCAGTACGGCTCCGCGCTCGCCGGCGCGCTCCACGGTGACCTCGGCGCGTCCCTCCAGACCGGCCAGCCGGTCTCCCGCATGATCGCCGACGCGGTCCCGCCGACCCTCCAGGTCGGCACCCTCGCGCTGCTCCTCGCACTGACCCTGGGCACCTTGCTCGGGGTCGCCGCGAACCTCACCGCGAGCCCTCTCCTGCGCCAACTCCTGCGCTCAATCCCGTCGTTCGCGGTGTCCCTGCCCTCCTTCTGGGTGGGGCTCGTACTGATCCAGTTCCTCGCCTTCCGCTGGCACCTCTTTCCCTCCCTCGGCGACAGCGGCTTCGACAGCGTGATCCTGCCCGCCTGCACCATGGCGATCCCGGGTGCCGCACTCGTCGCCCAGGTCCTCGGCAAGTCCCTCCACACGACCCTCCAGGAGCCGTACGCCGACACTGTCCGCGCGACCGGCGCGGGCCGGACCCGGCTCCTGTTCGGCCACGGGCTGCGCAACGCGGCCATCCCGGCCGCGACCGTCGCCGGGATGCTCGTCGGCTCGCTGATAGGCGGCGCGGTCGTCGTCGAGACGGTATTCTCACGGCCCGGCATGGGCCGCATCACCCAGTCCGCGGTCTCCGCGCAGGACCTGCCGGTCGTACAGGGGGTGGTGGTGGTCGCCGCCCTGGCCTTCGCGGTGGTCAACCTGCTGGTCGACCTGCTGTATCCGGTGCTCGACCCCCGCATCCGCGCCACGGGACGGCTGGTGACCGCATGACGACGCTGACTCGACCGCCCGTCGAGCCGGACCGGGAGCCCCCACGGCTTCACCGCGTGTTCTCGGCCCCACTCCGCTCACCGGGCGTCACGCTCTCCGTCCTCGTCCTCCTGCTGGTCCTCGGCTGGGCCCTGGTACCGGACTGGTTCACCTCCCGCAGCGCCCTCACCGGCGTACCGGCGGACCGCTTCCGGCCGCCGAGCAGCCAACACCTCTTCGGAACAGACCAGTTGGGCCGCGACATCTATGCCCGAGTGGTCCACGGCGCAGCCCTGTCGCTGCGCGCCACCGCGTTGGCCATCCTCATCGCCCTGGGCGGCGGAGTGGTCCTCGGGCTCGTCGCCGGGTTCTTCGGCCGCTGGACGGACGCGGTCATCATGCGGGCCGTCGAGGTGACGATGTCCGTCCCGCCGCTCCTGCTCTCCCTGACCCTCGTCACCGCGCTCGGCGTGGGCAGCGGCCAGATCGCCGTCGCCATCGGCGCGACCAGCGTCGCCGCGTTCACCCGGGTCATGCGGGCGGAAGTACTGCGGGTACGGGCCGCACCGTACGTCGAGGCCGCGATCCTCTGCGGAGCGCGATGGTGGCGCATCCTGCCCCGCTACATCCTCCCGTCCGCCGTCGGCCCCGTCCTGGCCCTGGCCGCCCTCGACTTCGGCCTCGTCGTCCTCGCCGTCTCCAGCCTGGGCTTCCTCGGCTACGGCGAACCACCACCGGCCCCCGAATGGGGCTCCCTCGTCGCCGACGGCCGCAACTACCTCGCCACGGCCTGGTGGCAGACCACTCTGCCCAGTCTCACGGTCACGGTCGTCGTCCTCGCGGCGAACCGGCTGTCACGGGTGCTCGAAGCGGAAGGGGGGCATCGGTGAATCCGATGGAACCGGTGCGTGATCACGACTCGGCGGGGGGCCGCGGTTCCCGTGCGGAGGCGTCGGCGTGGGGTCTTTCCGTGTACGGACGTGACGAGGCGCCGGACAACGACGGCTCCGGCGACGGCTCGGCGAGGGACCGGGGCTCTGGGGCGGAGGCCGGGCGCGATGACGGCGCGGCCGGGAGTACCGGTGCTTGCGCTGCGGTTCCCCCTGCGCAGTCGGCCGGAGAGCCGCTGCTGTCCGTGCGAGGGCTGCGGATCGGGTACCGCGCCGCGCGTGGCACGCACCTCGCTGTGGACGGGCTGGATCTGAGAGCGGCGGCCGGCGAGATCACCGCTGTGGTGGGGGAGTCCGGGTCGGGAAAGAGCAGCACCGCCCATGCGCTGGTCGGGCTGTTGCCGGCCGGGGGCGTGGTGCTGGGCGGTTCTGTCCGGCTCCAGGGCGAGGAGCTGACCGGGCTCGGGGAGCGGGCGTGGCGGCAGGTGCGGGGTCGGCGTATCGGGCTGATCCCGCAGGACCCCGGTGTCAGCCTCGACCCGGTCAAGCCCGTCGGCGCGCAGGTCGCCGAGGTACTGCGGGTACACGGCCTGGCCACCCGCAGGGACGCGTCCGCCCGAGCCGTCGACCTCCTCGCCGAGGCCGGACTGCCCGACCCGGCACAACGAGCCCGCCAGTACCCCCACGAACTCTCCGGTGGCATGCGCCAACGCGTGCTCATCGCCATCGCCACCGCCGCCCGCCCCCGCCTCCTCGTCGCCGACGAACCCACCTCGGCCCTCGACGTGACGGTCCAACGCCAGCTCCTCGACCACCTCCAGGAAGTCGTCAGCACCACCGGCACCGCCATGCTCCTGGTCACCCACGACCTCGCAGTGGTCGCCGACCGGGCGCAGCACGTGGTGGTGATGTCGCAGGGGCGAGTGGTGGAGGCGGGGCCTGCCGGCCGGGTACTCGCAGACCCCCGCCACCCGTACACACGCGAGCTGCTGGCGGACGCACCGACCCTCACCCCCCGGCCTCGGCGTGGCCCTTCCGGTAGGGCGGGCTCGGTCCCGGTGACTGCGCCCGGCACCACATCGGTGGATGCGCCCGGTGACACGCCCCCGCTCATGGCCCGGCTTCTTGGCCGCCGCTCCCCCTCCCGCACGGCTGACCCCGCGCCGGCGGATGCGGCCACGCGCTCCACTCGGCCCGCCTTCGGCGAACCGGCCTCACCGGCACCGCTGTTGAGCGTCACCGGTCTCACCCGGGCTTTCCCCGTCCGGGGGCCGGTGCTGTCACGACGTCGTACACGCACCGCCGTCGACGGGGTCGGGTTCGTACTGGGCAGGGGCGAGACCCTCGGTGTGGTGGGGGAGTCCGGGTCGGGGAAGTCGACAACCGCGCGGATGATCCTCGGGCTGGAGCGGGTCGACAGCGGCACGGTGCTGCTCGACGGGGTCGATGTCACCGCCGCCCGGGGAGCCGCGCGGCGGGCGCTGCACCGTCGTATCCAGCTGATCTATCAGAATCCCCACGCCTCGCTGAACCCCCGTTTCACCGTGGGGGAGTTGCTGACCGAGCCGTTGCGAAACCACGGGATCGGGAGCAGGGCCGAGTGGGGCGGGGAGGTACGACGGCTCCTCGACGATGTGGCGCTGCCGGCCGGCGTGGAGCGGCGCAAGGCGGCCGAGCTGTCCGGGGGCCAGCGGCAACGGGTCGCCATCGCACGGGCGTTGGCGCTCGGACCGGAAGTGCTGGTGTGCGACGAGCCGGTGTCCGCCCTCGACGTCACCATCCAGGCCCGGATCCTGGAGCTGCTCCTCGGGCTTCAGGAGCGGCGTGGGCTGAGTTATCTGTTCATCTCTCACGACCTGGCCGTCGTCGCGCAGGTCAGTGACCGGATCGCGGTCATGCGCCGCGGTCGGATCGTGGAGAGCGGGCCCGCGGAGGAACTGCTGAGGGCGCCGCAACACCCCTACACCCGGCAGCTGTTGGCCGCCGTGCCGGGCCGCAGCGCGACGGAGGACATTCCATGCAGCTAGGGCTCATCACCTTCGGCAGTCTTCTGCCCGACCCCCTCACCGGCAAGACCCTCACCCAGCAGCAGCGGCTGCGGGACGTGGTGCGCGCGGCGGCCGAGGCGGAGGACGCCGGGTTCGTCTGGTACACCGTCGGCGAGCACCACTTCGGGGAGCGGGACGTCATCTCCTCGCCCGCGCTGGTGCTGGCCGCGATCGCGGAACACACGTCGACGATCAGGCTGGCCACAGGGACCACACTCGTCGCCAACCGCGACCCCGTACTCGTCGCCGAGGACTACGCGCTCGTCGACCTCCTGTCCGGCGGCCGGCTCGAACTCATCGCGGGCGGCTCCTTCTTCCCGGAGCCGTACGCGGTGTTCGGCCAGTCCCCCGAGTCGAAGGCGGCGCGCAAACGGGAGAACACCGAACTGCTGATCCGGTTGTGGACCGAGGAACGGGTCACCTGGCAGGGACAGTTCAGGCCACCGCTGGCCGAAGTCACCGTACAGCCGCGCCCGTTGCAGCCGAAGCCGCCGCTGTGGATCAGCGGTGGCGTCGGGTCGGAGTCCGTACAACTCGCGGTGGAACACGGGCTGCCGCTGGTCGTCGGGACCACCGCGCGTGAACCCGGCACGTTCGTACCGGTCTTCGACGCGTACCGCACCCTGTGGCAGGAGAGCGGACGTACCGACCCGCCCGGCAGGCTGGGCGCCGCCAGCCACGTCTTCGTCGCCGAGTCCTCCCAGCGGGCGCGGTCCGTGTGGGCCTCCTACATCAGCAACTACCTGACCGTGAAGAAGCCCGGCACCACGCACGTCACGACCCCGCCGGACTTCGACACGTACATCGGCGACAACGGGCCCGCGATCTGCGGCAGCCCCGCCGAGGTCGTCGACAAACTGGGCCGCCTGCACGAATTGTGGGGCCACGACCTGCACCTCCTCGCCATCGACGTCGGCGGCATCCCGTACGCGGAGGTCCAGGCGGCCACCGAACTGACCGCCGCCGAGGTCCTTCCCCAGCTCGCCGGTCTCGGGACCGAGGCGGTGACCCGTGCCTGAGCTGCCGCCCGTGGTCGACGCCGGGTGGGTGCGCGCCCACCGCGACACCCTCGTCCTCGCCGACGTCCGCTGGTTCCTGGACGGCCGCAGCGGCTACGAGGCCTACCTCAGTGGCCATCTGCCCGGCGCGGTCTGGGTCGACGTCGACACGGTCCTGTCCGCCCGGCCCGACGAGACCGGCGGTCGCCACCCCCTCCCCGATCCGGCCCTGTTCGCTCGGGCGTTGGGTGCGCTCGGCATCGGGGACGGTACGACCGTGGTGGCGTACGACGCCGACGGTGGGCCGTACGCCGCCCGGCTGGTGTGGCTGCTGCGCCGCACCGGCCGGCCCGCCGCCCTGCTCGACGGCGGGCTGACCGGCTGGCCCGGCGAGACCGAGACCGGCGCCGTCGTACTCCCGCAGGCGCGGCTGACGCCGGTGAAGTGGCCCCAGGAGGCGCTGCGGAGTGCCGATCAGGTCGCGGCGGGCGACGCGATCGTCCTCGACGCCCGTGCCGCCGACCGCTACTCCGGTGCGAACGTCCTGCCGACGGACGTCCGCTCCGGCCACATCCCCGGCGCCCGCAGCGCCCCCTGGAGCGCGAACCTCAACCGGGACGGCTCACGCCTGATCAACTCAGGGCACATTACCGGGCGTTGGGAGTCGATGACGGCACCGGTGTGGTCGTCTACTGCGGCAGCGGAGTCACTGCCTGCCACGACCTCCTCGCCCTCGAACACGCCGGCATCACCGGCGCGGCCCTCTACCCGGGCTCCTGGTCCGCCTGGTCGGCGGACCTGTCCCGGCCGGTGGCGACGGGCGGGGAGCCCGGGTAGGGCGAGCGGTTCGGGACCGGCGTTCACCAGCCCGTCCCGAACCTCGCCATCGGCTCGATCAACTCCCGCTCCTCGTACGCGAGATGCGACAGGAGCGCGTCGGTGAGCAGGTCCATCACCGTCCGCAGCGCCTCCCGTTCCTTCTCGGCGCCCTCCTCGCGGACGAAGGCGACCAGTTCGCGGTCGATGCGCTCGATCAGCCCGTGGATGGCGTGGTGCTCCTCGGTGAGCCGGTCCAGCACCTCACCGAGCCGGGGGTCGGAGCGGCGCAGGTGGGGAAAGAGGTCTCCGTCCTCCCGGGTGTGGTGCAGGGTGGTGATCCGGCAGTACGACGCGCAGTACGCGCCGAGCGTCCAGGAGTTCTGCCGCAGACTCAGCTGCTGGATCTCCGACCGCGCGTCCCCCGGGGCGAGGGTGTCGGCCAGCACCTCGCGCACCACCTCGCGGAGCCGGTCGAGATCGGCGCGGAGCTGGTCGTGCGCGGCGACGAGATTCCGGGCCGGCTCCTGCTCGCGACGCGGATAGCGCCGCTCCGGGTCGGGGGGCGGCCCGACGGGGCGCGTCGACTCGTCCCACAACCGCTCGGCGGACCGCCACGCCTTCGGGGGCGGGGTGGGCCGTACGGTCAGCGGATCTCTGGAAGAGGTGGCTCGGGGGCGGTTCGGGGCGAAGGCGGCCGGGGCCCCAGCACCACCTGTACGCCGTCCCGCGACACTGTCCCGGCCACGTGCTGCTTCCGCGACACTGTCCCGGCCACGTGCTGCTTCCGCGACACTGTCCCGGCCACGTGCTGCTTCCGCGACACTGTCCCGGCCACGTGCCGCGTCCGCGACACCGTCCCGGCCCCTTGCCGCGTCCGCGACAGCCTTACGCTGCCCGGTGGTGCCGACCCGGCCACGTGCCGCGCCCGAGCCGTCCGCCGAACTCGGTGTGTCAGTCGCACGTTTGCGTTCCGCCGTCACCAACTCCCGTGTCGCCGGTGCCACCTCCGCCGCGAACGCCTGGAGCAGGGCCGGCTGATGGGCGGGCAGCAGGAAGCAGCTGGTGCCGTGTTCCAGGGTGAGCGCGGCGAGTTGCTCGGGCCAGGCGTCGAGCGGGCCCTGCGGGAAGCCGCCCGGCCCCGGTGAGAGGTTGTACAGCCGGCGTACCTCGAAAGGGTGGCGGCCGGCGGCGACCGCCGCCTCGTCGACGAGCCGGTGCCCTGCGGCCAGGTGGCCCGGCGGTACGTGCGGAACGCTGGGCAGCCAGCCGTCCGACGCCGCACCGGTCAGCTGCAGCATGCGGCGGCCGACGGCGCCGACCCAGATTCCGATGGGATGCGCGGGCACAGGGCCCGCGGTGGCGCCGTCGAGCCCGTAGTGCTCGCCGGGTACGCGGACCCGGCGGCCTTCGCTCCACAGCGCACGGATGACGTCGATGGCCTCGCGGGTCGCCCGCACCGCCTCGCCGGGCCCGCGGCGCGGTCCGCCGTCGCCGGCGATGGCGTCCCAGTAGGCCCCGGCCCCCAGCCCCAGTTCGACCCGGCCCCCGCTGAGCAGGTCCAGGCCGGCGGCGGTGCGGGCCAGCACGGCGGGCGGGCGCAGCGGGAGGTTCGCGACGTTCGGGAAGACCCGTACGCGGGTGGTGGACGCGGCGATCACAGCGAGCGCCATCCACGCGTCGAGCAGTTCCGGCCGGTAAGGGTGGTCCGGCACGCTCACCAGATCCAGTCCCGCCCGGTCGGCGACCCGGGCCAGCGCCACCGCGTCGTCGGCGTGCTCCGCACTCGGCACCAGGACGGCACCGAAGAGGAGGTCGTGTCCGTAGTCAGGCATCTGTGTGCGAACTCCTGTTCATCGGCGCGCGACTGGGGCCCAAGAGGAGCGTGCTTGGAAACGTGGGGGTCCCCGCACACCCATCCCCTCAAGCCGCCGACCGCGACTGCTCCTTGCCGGGAGCCGCCACCGGCGCCGGAGTCCTGCCCCAGAACCTTCCCGGCCCCGCCAGCGCGGCCAGCGTCGCGACACCCAGGGCGATCGCCGACATGACGAACGCGGCGGTGTAGCCGGACTCGGCGGGTACCCGAGTGCCGGGGATCGTCTTGGAGGCGACGATCGACGCGGCGATCTGGGCGCCGAGGGAGCCGCCGATCGTACGCATGATCGTGTTGATGCCGGTCGCCTCGCCGGTCTGGCCGCGGTCCACCGCGCTGACGACGAGGTTCGCGAGGGCGGCGAAGGCGAAGCCGACACCGATGCCGAGGACCCCGGAGCCGACGTACATGGTCCACTCGGTGTCGTGCGCGACCGCGTAGACCACGAAGCCGGCGACGCCGATCAGGCAGGCCAGGACCAGCGGTAACTTCCAGCCGACGGCCGCGCCGATGCGCCCGGCGAGGGGGCTGGCGATCAGCATCGTCACGGCCATCGGCACCATGAACAGCCCGGCTTCGGTGACGGACGCGTCGAAGCCGTACCCGGCCCGGGACGGGGTCTGGGCGAGCAGCGGCACCAGGGTGAACGCGCCGTACATGCCGAAGCCGATGATGAGCGCGGTGATGTGACTGGTCAGCACGGCGGGTCGGCGCAGCAGTTCGAGGTCGATGAGGGGCTCGCGGACCTTGCTCTCGGCGTATACGAACACGGCGAGCAGCACCACGGCGGCGAGGAACAGGCCGACGATCCCGCCGGACGTCCAGCCCCACGACTTGCCCTCGCTGATGGCGAGCAGCAGGGCCACGACACCCGCGCTCAGCAGCACCACACCGGCCCAGTCGATGCGTCCGGGGTTGGTGACCGAGGACTCCCGGATGAACGCGGTGACGGCGGCGATGCCGAGCAGGATGACGACCAGTCCGAGCCAGAAGATCCAGTGCCAGTCGAGGGCGTCGACGATCGGGCCGGGGATGACGAGCCCGACGCCGAAGCCGATGCCGAACGTGGAGGAGATCAGGCCGATCGCCACCGGCACCCGCTCACCCGGGAACTGGTCGCGCACGATCCCGAACGCCAGCGGGAAGGCGGCCGACCCGACACCCTGCACCGCGCGTGCCGCGATCAGCAGGGCGAGCGAGTCGGACAGCGCGGCGAGCAGGGTGCCCGCGGCGAAGACGGTGAGGCTGGCGATCAGCACCCGGCGCTTGCCGAACATGTCACCGACCCGCCCCAGCAGGGCAGTCGCCACCGACGCGGTGAGCAGGAAGGAACTGAGTACCCAGGAGACGGCCGTCGTGGAGGCGTCGAACTCGCGCTGAAGGTCGGGCAGGGCGGGCACGACCATCGTCTGCATCAGGGAGAAGGACAGGACGGCCAGGAGCAGGGCGGCGAACGGGGCGGCGGTGCCGCGCTGTGCGCCGGGGACTGGTGTGTCGGTCATGGAGCGGTCCTCCGGGGACGGGCGCCTCGGTCCGCTGTTTCGGAGCACGGATCGAGCGCCGAACTAGTATCGCCTTGGAATAATTCCATGATGTCATCATCACGTCCAGTCATCGTGTTCCCTTATCGTGAACGCATGAGCGAAACCCCTGAATCCGCTGCGGGCGCCTCCGTCCAGGACGGCGCGTCCCGCCCGCCGAGCCTGCTGGCGCTGCCGTCCTACCTCGCCGGGCACATGGCGCGAATCGGCCACGACGCGCTCGTCGAGGCGGTGGGCAGGCATGGGCTGCGGCTGCCGCACTTCGCGACCCTGACCGCGCTCTCGGACTTCGGCCCGCTGCCCCAGCACGTGCTGGCGGACCGGCTCGGCTTCCAGCGCAGCCACCTGGGCGGCTACCTGGACGCGGTCGAGGAGCGCGGGCTGGTGCGCCGCACCCGCGACCGGTCCGACCGCCGTCGGCAACTCGTCGAACTGACCGACGAGGGGGCCCGGTTGCAGCGCCGGTTGTGGCAGGTGGCCCAGGAGTCCCAGGACTCCTTCCTCGGCTGCTTCACCCCCGAGGAGCGGAACACGCTGACGACGCTGCTGCGCAGGCTGCTGGACGCCGACGACCGGGCGCACGCCTGATAAGACGCAACCGGCTTTCGTGAAGACGATTCGGCGCGCCAGGTGACCGAAAGTCGTTTCATGTTGCTGCAACAGAAAATTCACTGCGCCGGATGGAATGTGCGGCCCCGGTTTCGTAGAATCGTGCGTGAGTTTTTCCGTCGTGCGATGAGCACGGCTTACCGGGGGAGAGAGTATGACTCAAACGTCAGAGTTCTTGCCGGGGTCTCTTTTACTCAACCAGCGCGCGGTACCCGGCACCGCGGGCTGGCGCATCCTGCTGGTCGAGGGCGACGCCTCCGAGGCCGGTGCCCTGGAGGAGGCGCTGCGCCGGCACGGCCACGAGGTGGCCGCCGTGGACCGGGGCAGCGTCGCCCTGGCGGCCCACGAGAGCGTGGACCTCGTCCTGACGGAGCTCGAACTGCCGGACCTGGACGGACTGGAGGTGTGCAAGGCCATCCGTGCCGTCAGCTGTGTCCCGCTGATCGTCGTCACCGTGCGCGGCTCGGAGCTGGACAGAGTCCTCGGACTCCAGGCCGGCGCGGACGACTACCTGGTCAAGCCGTACGGCTTCCGTGAGTTGATGGCCCGCATCGACGCGGTCATGAGGCGGGTGCGCAACCAGAACGGGCAGGGCCGGGCGATCGACCACGGCCCGCTGCACATCGACGTGAAATCCCGCGAGGTCTGCGTGGACGGCCACGGCGTGGACCTGACCCGCAAGGAGTTCGACCTCCTCTGCCTGCTCGCCTCACACCCCGACACGGTCATCCCGCGCAAGCGCCTGCTCCAGCAGGTGTGGGGCGACTCCTGGTCCCGGCGGACCGTCGACACCCACGTCAGCAGCCTCCGCAGAAAGCTCGGCGACAGCCGCTGGGTCGTCACCGTACGCGGCGTCGGATTCCGCCTCGGACACGCCTGAATTTCCGCCGATGGCAACGATAAGGGCTCCGTGCGGCCTTTTTGCATAACTCTTGTCGCCGCGGCGGAATAGATCGAGGTGCCCGCCAGAAAAACACTCGCGCGGCGCCGGACCCGGAAATGGATTCCGGCGCCACCGCGTTTTCCGACCCCTACAGGGGCGGACTCCGATTTCCACCGATGGAAGCGAGTCGCGGATGTCTCACACGTATGAGTCCCCCGTCGTCGTGGCCGGCGCAGGCCCCACCGGGCTGCTGCTCGCCGGGGATCTCGCGGCGGCCGGCGTCGACGTCGTCGTACTGGAGAAGCGCCCGAAGGGCATCAGCAACCTGACCCGCGCCTTCGGCGTGCACGCCCGGACCCTCGAACTCCTCGATGCCCGGGGGCTCGCCGACGAACTCGTCCTCACCGGGCAGACCATCCGCGAGCTGCGGCTGTTCGGGGCGGTTCCGTTCGACATCGGCACGCTGCCGTCCCGGTTCCCCTTCCTGCTGGTCACCCCGCAGTACGAGGTGGAGAAGCTGCTGCTGCGCCGGGCTCTGAAGAACGGCGCGGTCATCCGGTACGGCACGGAGGTCACCGGTCTGGAGCAGGGCGGAGACGGCGTCACCGTGTCGGTGCGGACGGCGGCGGGCGACACGACCGTACGGACCGGGTATCTCGTCGGCGCCGACGGGGCGCGCAGCGCCGTGCGGGAGGCGCTCGGGCTGCCCTTCCCCGGCAAGGTGGTGATCCGGTCGGTCGCGCTCGCCGACGTGAGGTTCACCGAGGAGCCGCCCCTCGTGGTGCGGGTGCACGGAACCGGCGGCGCGTTCGGTTTCATCGCACCCTTCGGCGACGGCTACTGGCGGGTCGGCGGCTGGGACCGCGCGCACCGGGGTGAACCCGACGACGCCCCGGTCGAGTTCGAGGAGCTGCGCGCACTCATCGAGCGGGCCTTCGGCTCCGACTTCGGGATGCACGACCCGCGCTGGCTGTCCCGCTTCCACAGCGACGAACGCCAGGTCCCGGACTACCGCGTCGGGCGCGTCCTGCTGGCCGGCGACGCCGCCCACCAGCACTCCCCGGCCGGCGGCCAGGGCATGAACACCGGCCTCCAGGACGCCGCCAACCTCGGCTGGAAGCTGGCGGCGGTACACCACGGCCGGTCCGCCGACGCCCTGCTGGACACCTACCACGCCGAACGCCACCCCATCGGCAAGGCGGTCCTGCGCAGCAGCGGCCTCAACCTGCGCCTCGCCATGGCCCACAACCCGCTGGAGATCGCCCTGCGCGCCGTACGCAAGCTGGTGGTCACCCACGTCCGCCCGGTGACCCGGCAGGCCGTCGGAGAGATCACCGGCATCGGTTTCTCCTACCCCGCCCCGAGAGGCGCGCACCCTCTCACCGGCAAGCGCGCCCCCGACCTGGAACTGGACCGAGGGCGCCTGTACGAGGTGCTGCGCGAGGGACGTTTCGTGCTGGCCCTGCCTCCGGGTACGGAGACCGGCGGGCTTGCGCGGGACGGGCTGGTCGTCGCCCACCGCACCGGCGGCGACGAGGCGCTCCTGGTCCGCCCCGACGGCTACTACGCCTGGGCGGGGGCGCCGCAGGTCCAGGTCATCGAGGCGGGCCTCGCACCCTGGACGGGCTGAGCGGACCTGGCGGACCGCGTCGGAGCGGTCCGCCACCACCGGCCGCACGCAGACCATCCCGGCCCTCAGCGCGGCGGCATCGGCGACAGCGTCGGCAGGTGGGCGAGGAAGCCGCCGTCCACGGAGAGCACCTGCCCGGTGATGAACGAGGCGGCCGGGGAGGCGAGGAACGCCACCAACTGGCTCACGTCCTCGGGAGTACCGAGGCGCGGGATCAGGTTCGCGCTCTGGAACATCTGCTGCACCGGCACCGGCATGTCCGCCTCAAGCGCCGGCGTGCGGACCAGCCCCGGCGCGACCGCGTTGCAGCGGATACCGTCCGCGCCGTACGCGGCGGCCACGAACCGGGTCAGCGCGATCAGCCCGCCCTTGGAGCTGCCGTAGGCGACCATCACCCGGTCACCGGACAGGCCCTGGCCGCTGGTGATGTTGATGATCGAGCCCCCGCCGCGCTCGATCATCACCGGAACCGTGTGCTTGCACAGCAGCATCGGCCCCCGCAGGTTGACCGCGAGGACCTGGTCCCACAGCTCCACCGACATCGACACGACGTCCCGGTCCTGCCGGATCGCCGAGGTCAGCGCCGCGTTGTTGTCCAGGACGTCGATGCCGCCGAAGGTGTCGACGGCGAAGTCCACCAGCCGCTCGACGCTCGCCTCGGAGGATATGTCGACGTCGTGCCCGACCACCGGGAGTCCCTGCGCGGCCAGCTTCTCGGCCGCCGCCTTCGCGGTGTCGGCCTCGACGTCCGCGAGGACGACCTGCGCCCCCGCGACCGCCAGCGCCTCCACCGTCGCGACGCCGATACCTCCCGCGCCGCCGGTGACCACGGCCACCTTGCCGACCAGGGACTGCGTTCCGTTCGTCATCGGTCAACGACCTCTCGTAGCCAGGCGGATATGCGGAGAAGTGGCGCTGCACGGTCGTAGCGGGTGTCCGCAATGGTCAGACGGAGACGCCGAACAGCTCGCCGAACCGCCCGAGCAGCAGGTCGGAGCCCTTGTAGCCGGAGGTCTCCGCCGCGCCCAGCACGACCGGACCGTCGGGGCCCGGCACCTGCGAGGCGCCGCCGGTCGAACCCAGCGGCACGAGCACCGCGTCCGGCCCCGGCCGGTAGCTCTGCTCGACCGGGCGCCCGGCGGCCAGCGCCCTGATGTTGGCCGCGACCGTGACGGCGTGTTCGGTGGCCGCCTTGGAGCGCTTCGGCTCGGGCACGGCCGTGACGTCACCGATGGCGAACACGTTCGGCGCGCCCGCCACCCGCAGGTGCTCGTCGACCTCCACATGCCCGTCCGGCCGCCGGGCGGCGGCGAGTTCACCGGCCAGCATGTCGCTGAGCGGCGTCATGCCGTAGCAGCGGAACCACAGGTCCGCGTCGATCCGGACGCCGGCCTCGGTGGTGACCGAGAACGGCTCGCGCACCCCCGCGGACGTCGACGGCGGGGCGGTCAGCGCGCTGCCCAGCTCCAACCGCACGCCCCGCTGGGCCAGTTGCTCGCGCAACGCGCCGCGCAGCTCGGGCAGATAACGCCCGCCCAGCACGTCCTCGGCGGGGTCGACCACGACCACCTCCGTCTGCGGCCACCGCTCGGTGATCTCCCCGGCCAGCTCAAGCCCGACGGGACCGGCCCCGAGCAGCAACACCCGGGAGGAGGCGGCGAGTTCAGCCCGTGTGTCCGCGTGCCGCAGCACGGAGGCGGCACTGTCCTCGGTGTCCGGCTTCGCCGGGTAGGGGTACGACGAACCGGTGGCGAGGACCACGTAGTCCGCCGCGATGCGGGTGCCGTCGGCCGTGGTGACACCTCCCGCGTCCACCGCCACGGCACGGGCGCGCACGTGTCGGCCCCGGGCGAACAGCCCGTCGTACCCGAAGTAGATCCGCCGGGCCCACTCCTCGTCGACCAGCCCGCGCAGGGCCGCGACCGCGTGGACGAAGGCGTCCTTGGGATCTATCAGGACGACGTCGAAGTCCGGGTCCAGCTCACGGGCCAGCGCAGCCCCTCCGTACCCGCCGCCGACGATCGCGACCGTGCTGCCCATACGTTGCGCTCCTTGTGCTCACCGCGTCGGTTACCACCGGCGGAAGACAGGGCTCCGCCGACGCCCGGGAAGCCTAACCGGGCGCCTGGGTAAAGTGCAATCTGTATGGCAATTAAGCCCGGAAGTCAGACAGAGACATCGAGGTGTCGCATGCCCGTGGCCTATGTGTACGACCGTTTCGGCGGACCGGAGGTCGAGCACTTCGCCGACCTCCCGCGACCGGTTCCGGGCCCCGGTGACCTGCTGGTGGCCGTACGCGCGGCCGGCGTCAACCCCGTTGACTGGAAACGCCGTTCGGGCCGCCGCCCGGCCGGGGCGCCCGCTGTCGTGCTGCCCGCCGTGATGGGCGGCGAGGCGGCCGGCAGGGTCGTCGCGCTCGGCCCCGGCGTCACTGGCTTCGACGTGGGCGACGCGGTCCTCGGCGGTCCGACGACAGGCGGGTTCGCGCAGTACACCCTGCTGCCCGCGCGAGCGGCGGTCCGCAAACCGCCGGAGGTCTCCTGGACCGACGCCGCGGCCCTGCCCATCGCCGCCGCCACCGGCTACGGCGCGGTACGCCAACTCGCCCTCCCGCCGGGCGCGACGCTGCTGGTGACCGGTGTCGGGGGAGGTGTGGGCGTGGCAGCCGCGCAGGTCGCGATGGGGTTGGGGCTGACCGTGGTGGGCTCGGCGGCCGAGGACAAGCGGGCGTTCGTCGAGGACCTCGGTGTACGGTTCGTCGCCTCCGGTCCCGGCCTCGCCGCGCGGATACCGGGCCGCGTGGACGGGGTACTCGACCTGGTCGGCGGAGAGGTCCTGCGCGAGAGCGCGGCGCTCCTGGCGGACCGTACGAAACTGGTGAGCGGCGCCGACCGGGACGCCGTCGCCGCACTCGGCGGCGCGCCGGTGGGGTCGGTGCGCGACCCCGCGCTCCTGAGCGCGGTCGTGGAACTGGTCCGCACCGGCGCCCTGGACCCGAAGGTGACGCACGTGATCCCGTTCGAGCAGGCACCGCGGGCGGTCCGGGCCGTGGAGGACGGACACAGCCGGGGCAAGACCGTCCTGGAGATGCCACCCTTGCCCTGAGAGCCCGAGCGGCGGACGCTCGGTCCCCAAGGAAGTAAAATGCATCGTGCATGGCAATGTGGCCGACGGGCCATCTGATCCACCGGAGGCTCCCCTGAACACCACACCCGCGGCCCCAGCGGCCCCCGAGGACCCCGACGCGCCGCCACGCCTCGGCCGACCCGGCGGCAGAGCCGCGAAGCGCCGGGCCATCACCCAGGGCGCGCGTACCGTCTTCGGCCGCGAGGGATACAGCCGCACCAGCATCGAGGCCATCGCCGCCGAGGCCGGGGTGTCCACCCGCACGATCTACAACCACTTCCAGGGCAAGGACCACCTCTTCTCGGAGGTCGTCCATGACAGCGCCGGCCAGGTCGCGGACGCCTTCATCGCGACGGTGGCCGAACAGCTCTCCGGCACCGACGCCCGCGCCGACCTGATCGCCCTCGGTCGCGCCCTCGTCGGCCAGCGCACCCAGTTCCCCGAGCACTTCGCGATGATCCGGCAGATCAAGGCCGAGGTGCAGCACTTCTCGCCCGCCCTGATCGACACCTGGCAGAAGGCAGGACCGCTGCGCGTCCAGCACGAGGTGTCCCGGCGCCTCTCCCAGCTCACCGATGCCGGCCTCCTGCGCATCTCCAGCCCCGCTCGCGCCACCCTCCACTTCGTCGCCCTGGTCAACTCCGAGGTCACCATCAGCCCCTACGCCAGCCGCGCCCCGAGCCCGGCACAGGTCCGCGCCTGCGTCACCCGCGCGGTCGACGCGTTCCTGCATGGTTACGGGGGCGCCGCCGGCAAGGACTGAGCGTGGCCCGTCGCCACGGTGGCGCCGCCGGCCGTCCGGTGCTCAGCCCTCCGTTCGCGGACCGCGAGGACCCGCGCGTGGCCGACGAACCGTCTGCGACGCGGACGATCTTCGGTGGAATCCGCGCGAGTCTTCGCCGGATCTACTTCACTCCGGAATCGTGCTCTCCGGCGCCGATCTCGTCTGCTGGCGGCGCAAGCAGCAGCAGTGGAGCTCGATCGCCGAACGGGCTCCCGCGCCACGGCCGACTACCTTCACCGCGTCTTCGAGCCCACCGCCCGCGCCATCGCCGGCCTGGAGCAGGCGCTGGTCGGCATGGGCCTGCTCGAAGAAGCGCGCTCCTTGGATCTGCGACGCCCCAAGGACTACTTCGAGCGCGTCTGGAGAACCGCCTTCCGAGCCTCCGACCTCGCAAAGCTCAATGACGCCGACGACACGGAGCTGGACCCGTTGGACCTTGGGGAGGTCTCATGACCACGCAGACCGAGCCCCGGACCGCCCCGCGGTCGCGGCCCGCCGGCAAGCCTCCGCCCTCATGCTCGACCGGATCCGCGACGCCCTCGGGCAGATGCTCCGCGAACGATCCCGGGTGACCTTCGCCGCGGTCGCCCGCCGGGCGGACGTCTCACGCACGTTCCTCTACCAGAACGGCGAAGCGCACGGCTCGTGGAGGACGCGGCCGAGTCGGCTGCGGGCCAGACGGTCAAGGACCGGACGGAGAAGGCCGCCAACGCCGAAGCGACCTGGCGCGAGCGGGCCCTCGACGCCGAGGAGATCATCAAGGCGGACCAGGCCCGCCGGGCGCGCAGTGACGGCGTCTCCTGGAGCATCCGCAGATAGCTGACCATTCGCTCGGGTTCCGCCTCGAGCATCCGCGTCATCACGTCGAACACCCGGCGCAGCGCCTCCCAGGGCCGCTCCTCGTCGGGCCGGGCGGCGAGCGCGTCGGTGACCTGCCGACCGATCTCGTCCAGGTCGGCCAGAACGAGGACGAGGACGCGCCCGGGCTGCTCGACGACTTCGCCGTGATCGAGGACGGGCTCGACGAGATGGCCGCCGACATGGAGGCGATCACGAAGACGGTTGAGACGATTGGAGTGCTGACCGAGCAGTCCGGCACCGAGATGCTCGATCTGACCCAGGCGAACGCGCCCATGAGCGCGCGGCTCGCAGCCATCGCCCGGTACGCGGAGACGATCAGCGCGCCCGCCGGCGAGCTGAACGCCGTCGCTACGGCGTTCGCAGAGCGAATGACGACGCTGGACAGTGGGGTGCGGGCCGCGCTGGGCCTCATCGAGATGACACCGCCCGACGAACGAGGCGACGAGGCGGACGAGTTCTTGGAGCAACTCATGTCCGTGGACGAAGCCGCGCAGCACGGTCTGGCACAGATGGGCTCCTTCGGCCTCTCCGCGGGCGCCATGGTCCGGGTGAGCCGGCACCTGCGCAAACCGGTGAAGGAGATTTCCGCTGCGGTGAAGCAACTGACCTCCGCCATCACGAGGATGGGGGAGTGGGCGGCCAAGGCCCGCGCGCTGGCCCACAGCGCCACCGCATGACACTTCCGCGAAGGGACCCGAATCCTCCCCAGGGCTCGGGTCCCGTGCCATCACGCCTTCTGCCTGCACACGCCGCTACCAACTCCCTGTTCTTGGGAGTGCCTATGCCTTACACCTCATAACAGCGGTCCGGTGCGCTGCAGGTTGGAGGCCATGCCTCCACTGTGGCGGTCGCGCGGGGTCGGGCGCTTGTGGCTTCAACCAAGGAGTCAATGTCACGGGGCGAAGTCGCCGGCGCAGGGCCTGTGTCGTCGGCTGATTCTTCCCAGATTCTCCCCAGCGGCACAAGAACTGAGCTCGGTAAGAAGGACTCAGAGCCAGTCCCGCCGCTTGAAGATCACGTACAAACTTGCGCAGACCACCCCCATGAGGCCGATCGCGAAGGGATACCCGAAGCTCCAGCCCAACTCAGGCATGTGGTCGAAGTTCATGCCGTAGATGGTTCCGACCAACGTGGGAGCAAACAGAATCGCCGCCCACGACGAGATCTTCTTGATCTCCTCGTTCTGTTCGAAGCCCGCCTCGGCCAACGCCCGCATCTCCGCGTTCTGTTGCTGGGTGACGAGGGTCGCGTTGACCGTGAGGATGTCGGTGAGGGCCTGGCGGAAGCCGTCGACTCGTTCGCTGGTGTGGGTGACGTGGTCGGCGACGTCCCGCAGGTAGCGTTGCAGTTCCTCGTCCGTGCCGTACTTCGCGAAGCCGGCCATCAGGGCGTGCAGCATGCCGACCAGGGGGCGGGTGGCGCGCTGGAACTCGACCATCTCGCGGGAGAGTTCGTAGATACGGCGGGAGACCTCCGGGTCGCCGCGGAAGACCTCCGTCTCGATCTCGTCGATGTCGTTCTGGACGCCCGAGACGACCGGCGCGTAGCCGTCGACTACCGCGTCCAGTATGGCGTAGAGGACGGCTTCGGGGCCCAGCTTCAGCAGCTCCGGCGTCTCCTCCATGCGGTGGCGGACCGCGGAGAGGTCGGGGGCCGCCCCGTGCCGGACCGTGATCACGAAGTCCGGGCCGACGAACACATGCAGCTCGCCGAAGTCGACCTCCTCCGGGGCGTCCAGATAGCGGGCGGCTCGCAGGACGACGAAGAGCGTGTCGCCGTAGCGCTCCAGCTTCGGGCGCTGGTGGGCCTCCATCGCGTCCTCGACGGACAGTGGATGCAGGTCGAACTCCGCGGCCAGGGAGAGGAGTTCACCCTCGGTGGGGCGGGCCAGGCCGATCCACGCCATGCCGGACGGCTGTTCGTGCAGCTCCCGGTAGGTTTCCGCGAGCGTGGCGGGGGAGGAGACGCGGACTCCGTCGCGGTAGAGGGTTGCGGACAGAACATGTCCGCAAGCCCCTCTAGCGTGTTCCGTATGACCAAGACGACCGGGTCGGCCCCCCTGCTCAGCCCCCGCGCCCTCAACCGCGCGACCCTCGACCGCCAGCTGCTCCTGCGCCGGGCCAATCTGTCCGCGAAGGACGCCGTCGGGCATCTGCTCGGCCTCCAGGCCCAGAACGTCAAGCCGCCGTACTACGCCCTCGCCGCCCGGCTCGACGGCTTCGCCCCCGAGGAGCTGTCCGCGCTCATGGCCGACCGCGAGGTCGTCCGGATCGTCACCATGCGCTCGACCATCCACACCCACACCGCCGAGGACTGCCTCACGCTACGACCCCTCGTGCAGCCCGCCCGCGACCGCGAACTCACCAACTTCCGCAAGGGACTTCACGGCGTCGACCTCGACCGTCTCGCCGTCCTCGCCCGGGAACTCGTCGAGGCCGAGCCGCGCACCATGAAACAGCTGCGTGAGGCGCTGGCCGCCGAGTGGCCGGACGCCGACCCACAGGCCCTGGCCATCGCCGCCCGCTGCAAACTCCCGCTCGTCCAGGTCACCCCAGGCGGGCTGTGGGGCAGGAGCGGCCAGGTGGCGCTCACCACGGCGGAGCACTGGCTGGGCCGCCCCCTCGGCGGGCCGTCGGAGCATTCGGGTCCGGCTGACACCGGGCCGTCGGAGCATTCGGGCCACGCTGACACCGAGCCGTCGGCGCACCGGCGGGACCGCTCAGGCGCCGAGCCGTCCGGCCACCGGCCGCCCCGCCACCCCGCCGAGCCGTCCGGCCACCGGCCGCCCCGCCACCCCGCCGAGCAGCCGGAGCTGCCCTCCGCGCAACCCGTCACCCCGACCCCCACCCCCGACGCCACCGTCCTCCGCTACCTCGCCGCCTTCGGCCCGGCCTCCGTCAAGGACATGCAGACCTGGGCCGGTCTGACCAGGCTCCGGGAGTCCTTCGAGCGGCTGCGGCCCGGGCTGCTGACCTTCCGGGACGAGCACGGCGTCGAGCTCTTCGACCTCCCCGACGCCCCCCGCCCCGGCGAGGACACCCCGGCCCCGCCCCGCTTCCTGCCGGAGTTCGACAACCTGCTGCTCCCCCACGCCGACCGCACCCGCGTGGTGCCGCCGGAGTACTGGGGCCGCAGCTGGCAGGGCAACCAGGCCTACTGCACGCTCCTCGTCGACGGTTTCCTCGCGGGCGTATGGAGGCTCACGGAGGACGCGCTGGTCGTCGAACCCTTCGGCCGGCTCACCAAGGCCCAGCGGGAGGACGTCACGGAGGAGGGGGAACGGATGCTGGCCACGCTGCACCCGGGGACGCCGTACGACCTCCGGTTCGGGACGGTCGTAGGAAAGTGACCACCTGAAAGGTGATCACCTGAAGGGATTCTCAGGACTCGCCCCGCGCCGGTCCGGCAGACCGGGAGGTGATCGCCGGCGCCTACAGATCGGCCCGGTGGCGGAAGGCCTGGACACCGAGGAGGACCAGGTACGCGACGCCGGCCGGTTTCACCGCCAGATACACGGCCGCCGACCGCTCCACCAGCGAACCGATCCCGACCGCGACGGCCACTACCAGCGGATACGAGGCGAAGACGCTGCCGATCGCCGTCGCAGTCCGGCGACCGTGGGCGCGGCCGATGACGGCCAGCACGCTCGGGCCCGGGACCACGATCATGAGCGACGACAGCACCGTGGTCATTCAAAAACGGATCGCACACATGGACAGGGGGCGCTGCGGGCCGCTCGTGGAGGCCCGCAACGCCCCCTTGCTTCTCACCCGAGCGCCGGTGGGACGCTCAGGAGAACCTCTGGGGACCTACGAGTTGACCTGCGCGGTCACCAGGCTGGAGAAGGTGGTCAGCCGGGTGTAGACACCCGGGTAACCCGCCTGCGCACAGCCCTCTCCCCAGGAAGTGATCCCTGCCAGGACGCCCCCGATGAGCAGGGGACCGCCGCTGTCGCCCTGGCAGGTGTCTGTACCGCCGGATGTGTATCCGGCGCAAACCATGTCGCTCGCGACGAAGTCGGAGCCGTAGGAACTGGCACAGCTGGAGTTGGACACGATCGGCACGGTCGCGGTCCGCAGCTGGTTGGAGGAGCTGCCGTTCTCCGAGGTGGTGCCCCAGCCGAGGATGCGGGCGGTGGTGCCGGCCGCGTACACGCTGGTCTGGGACGAGGAGACGTACGACGCCGTGGTGTACGGCATCGAGGTCGAGAGGGTGAGGACGGCCACGTCGTCGCCGTTGGTGGCGTCCGTGTAGTCCGGGTTGATCCAGATCTTGCTGACTCTGCTGACCGTGCCGTTGGTGCCGTTGAGGTAGGTGCGGCCGCCGACGACCCTCACGCTGCTGGTGGTCTCGCCGACCATGCAGTGGGCCGCGGTGACGACCTTGGTCGCCGAGACCAGGGTGCCGCCGCAGAACTGGTTCTGCGAGGCGTCCGTGATCTGCATCATGAACGGGTACGAGGTCGTGGTCGTCGTCGTACCGCCGACGATGGGCTGGGGAGCGGCGACAGCGGTGGGGGCGCTGAGCAACGCGGTGGCGGCGGCAGCGGCCGTCGCCAGGCCGACGGCGGCGGCCTTCTTCGCACGGGTGAGACCGAACATCGGTGAGTCTCCTCAGGGTTGCCGGTGGGGGGTCGCGCGGGTGTGGGGGGTTGGTACACGGGGGTCGCGGGACCGACCCCCGTATGCCCGGGCGAGCGGCACGTTCATAAGCTAGAACGCGGAAGTTCCCCTTCCCAATGAGGGAACCCCCTAAGGGAGTTGGGCAGGGAAAACCCTCGGTCGGCCCTGTGCGGACCAGGGGTGACGGGCCCTCGGCTACGGCCTGCGTCCCGCCGCCAGCCTGACGATGTCCACCCGGGAGCGGATCCCGAGCTTGCGGTAGACCCGCGTGAGGGTCGCCTCGACCGTCTTCACGCTGATGAACAGCCGCGCGGCTATCTCCCGGTTGGTGGCGCCCTCCATGACGAGCGCCGCCACCTGACGCTCCATCGAGGCGAGCCCTTCGAGACCGGCGAGGCCTTCCAGACCGTCCGGTGCGGCCACGGGAGCGGCCGCGTTTTCCGTCGGCCGGGCCAGCGCGGCCGCCTCCACCTGACGCAGCCAGGGCAGCGCCCGGCAGCGCCTGAAGAGCCGGGCCGCCTCGTCGTACGACGTCGGTCCCGGCCGTCGGGTGCGCAGCTGGGCCAGGGCGAACGCGGCCCGGGCCTCCTCCAGGCCGTGGCCCAGCTTGGCGAGCCGGTCCTGAACCGACGTCAACCGGTCGAGAGCGGCCTCGTGTTCACCCCGCGCCGCCCGCACCAGCGCCTCGGCCCGGTCCAGTACGGCGAGCACGCTCTCGCGGCCCAGCCGGAGCGCGTTCACCCGCGTGACGTCGATGACGTCCTGCGCCTCCCCGATCTCCCCGATCCGTACGAGGGCCTCGGCGAGGTCGCCCTGCCAGCGCCCGCGGGCCGGGTCGGTGATGCCGAGCCCCTGCTCCAGCTCGCGCACCCGCCGCAGCGAACGCACCGCGCCCTGCGCGTCCCCGGCGACGAACTGGGCGTATCCGAGGGCGGTCAGGCCCCTGGACTCGTACATCTGGTCGCCGTTCTCCTCGGCGTGGTCGACCGCCTCCCGGGCCAGCTCCAGCGCCCGCTCGACGTTTCCGCCCGAGGCCTCCGCGAAGGAGGCGAGCACGGCCGAGGCCACCTCGCCGATCCCGGTGTCGCGGGCCATCATCAGGCTCTCCCGGGCGAGGTCCAGCGCCCGTCCGCAGTGCCCGGAGCGCAGCTCGGTCTCGGCCAGCCCGCGCAGGAAGTGCACCTCGCTCTCGACCGACCCGCGCCGCCGGACCTCCCGCAGCAGCGCGGTCACGGTGGCGCGGGCCTCGGGCAGCTGGTCGCTCATGATCAGCCAGCGGAAGCGGGAGTACCCGGCGCCGTTGTGGTGGCAGGAGACCCGCGGGTCCTGGGGCTCCTTCAGGGCGCGCTTGATGGTCGCGGGGGCGTCCGGGTGGCCCATCAGGGTCTCGATCTGGGCCTGGAAGGACAGCGCCATCAGCTCGTTGTAGCGGTCGTCGGCCCGTGCGGCCAGCGCCGCCGCGCGCGCCGCCTCCTCGCGCGCCTCGTCGAAGTCGCCCTCGACGAGCAGCGCCCGCCAGGCCAGCTGGTAGCGGATCAGGGAGAGCAGTCCGGGGTCGTCACCCGCGTCGGCCAGCGCCTGCGGGAAGACCGCGTCGACCTCCGTCATCGCGTGGCCCGCGGTGTCGATCACGATGATCCAGGCCCGCACCCGGTCCGCGGGCACGGTGGCCCGGGTGAGCACGTCCCGGGCGATGTCCCGGGCGAGGTCCAGCTCACCGGCCGTGATGGCGTCCTCGGCCGCCGTGAGCCGTCGTACGTCCGGAGCGGGCTCGGTGTCGGCCGGGGTGTGCCGGGCCGACAGCAGTCCCAGGGAGGCGGCCATCGAAGGGGCGCCCCGGTCCCGGGCCAGGGCCGCGGCCTCGGCGAGCCGGGCGGCCACCTCCGGATCGGTGCCGTTGGTCGCGAGGGCCAGGTGGCGGGCCCGCTCGATCGGGTCGGAGGCGGCCCTGGACAGCGCACGGTGCGCGTCCCGCCGTTCCTGCGCGGGCGCCTCCGCGTACAGCGCGGCTGAGATCAGCGGATGCGCGAACCGTACGGCGGGACCCTCGGCCTCCGTCGCCAGCAGACCCAGCGCGGCCGCCTGGGCCATCTCGGCCTCGGCGTCGGCGCGGCCCGCCGCGTGCAGCAGGGACGGGGTGGGACGGGCGCCCGCGCTCGCCACCAGGAGGGTTCTGCGGGCCTCCTCGGACAGCATCTCCAGGCGGCTGAGCACCAGGGCCCGGAGCGAGGTGGGAACCGGCAGCGGTTCACCGGGCCGGGGCGGGGTCGGATTCTCGGAGAGCGCGCGGCCCAGCTCCAGGGCGTAGAACGGGTTGCCGCCGCTGGTGCGGTGGATGTCGCGGACGGTGGAGCGCTGCAGACCGGTGTAGCCGCGGTGGTCGAGCAGCGCGGCCACCTGGGCGCGGGTGAGCGGGTTGAAGCGGACGGCGAGACTGTCCGGGGGCAACGCGCGTAGATGGCGGTCGTACTCGGGGCCGTCGGTCCGGACGGCGCACAGCATCCGTACGGGGATGTCGCCGAGCCTGCGGGCGGCGAAGCCGAGCAGCTCCAGGCTCGCGGGGTCCAGCCACTGCATGTCGTCGGCGACGATCAGGACAGGTCCCTCGGCGGCGAGGGCGCGCAGCGCCGACAGCACGGCCAGGCGCAGGGCGAGGCCGTCGCTCTGAAGGGTGGACTCGCCGCGTCCGGTCAGCGCGGATTCGAGCGCCGTGCGCTGGGCGGCGGGCAGCTTGTCGGAGATGTCGTCCAGGACCAGGCCGAAGAGGTCGGCCAGAGCCAGGAAGGGGAGATGGGATTCCGACTCGGTGGCCGAGCAGCGCAACACGGTACGGGCCGCTTCGCCGCATTCCGCGGTCAGGGACCTGAGGACGGTCGACTTTCCAATTCCGGCGGGCCCGTGCAGCAGCACGCTGCCGCCGCGGGCCAGCTGCTCACGGGCCTGGGCGAACAGCTCGTCCCGGCCGATGACCAGGTCAGGGCGGCATCTCGCAGGCTCCTGGAAGTCGCGTGGCACGGTCACCGCTCCCCTCCCTGTGTCGTGTCCTGGCCAATATTAGGCAAGGTGCTTTGAAATTCGGCCGGAAGACGTGGTGAGGGAGATAACAACCCGTTCCGCATAGGTAAATTCAAAGCGCCCGTGGATGAATGAGATGTCTACGGATGTTACGGGAGCGGCCGGATTGTCACGGGAGCAGTCCCGCCCGGCGCGCTGCGACCACCGCCTCGCCCCGCGTTCTGGCCCCGAGCTTGCGCATGGCGGAGCGCAGGTAGGCCTTGACGGTCTCGGCGGTCACACCCAGCCGGTCGGCCGCCCCGGCGTTCGTCGCCCCGGCCGCCACACACGCCAGGACGTCCAGCTCGCGCGGCGCCAGGGCAGCGCCCGCCGAAGGTACGGCGTCCGTGGTCAGGAGCGCGCAGGCGTCCAGCAGTTCGGCCCGCAGCGCGGGGTCGGTGATCCGCGGGGCCAGCGCCCGCAGCGCGGCGTGCGCCTCCCGGACCTGCTCCCGGGCGGCGGTGTCACCGGGCCGTGGCTCGGCCCGCGCCGCCACCAGCATGTCCCGCGCCTCGTCGTCGACGACCAGCGCCTGCTCCACGTCCCGCGCCGCGTCCACGGCCGCCGTGAGCGTACGGTCGCCGAGCGGCCCGGCATCGCGCAGGGCGCCGTAGAGCACGCCCCGCACCCGGCGCCGTACGACCACCGGCACGGCCAGCACCGCGCGCAGGCCCTCGGCGGCCACGGCGGTGTCGTACTCGTGGCTGATCTGCCGGGACACGGAGTAGTCCGCGACGGCGCACGGACGGGCCAGCGCGACGGCCTTGCCGCCGAGGCCGTTGCCCGCGGTCACGGCGAGAGCGAGGAGCGCGGTGGTGTCCGTACCGCTCAGTTCGCTGATCCGGATCCGCCGCCGCCCGGACTCCACCAGGCCGCCGAAGGCGACCGGAAGCCCCGTGCCGCGCCGCAGCCGGACGAGCGCACGTCGGATCTCCACCGCACCGGCCGCGTCCACCGTCACCTGTTCGTCCCTTCGCTGCGGCACACACCCCCGTTCGGGGGTAGTGAGACCTGCATCACGGATTACACGATGGCAGAGAGCCGCCCGGCAATGGTCCGGCACGAGGAGGACACGAGATGACGGCCACAGAGGACTTCCGCGGGGCGCGGGACTTCCTGTTGCAGCACCGCGAGGACTACGCCACGGCGTACGAGGGATTCGCCTGGCCTCGCCCGCAGCACTTCAACTGGGCGCTCGACTGGTTCGACGTCATCGCGCAGGGCAACGACCGCACCGCCCTGCACATCGTCGAGGAGGACGGCGGCGAGGTCCGGCTGACCTTCGCCGAGATGGCCGAACGGTCCAACCGGGTCGCCAACCTGCTGCGTGAGCGCGGGGTGGAGGCCGAGGACCGCATCCTCGTCATGCTGGGCAACCAGGCCGAGCTGTGGGAGACCGCCCTCGCCGCGATGAAGCTGCGGGCCGTCGTCATCCCCGCGACCCCGCTGCTGGGCCCCGCCGACCTGCGTGACCGCGTCGAACGCGGCCGGGTGCGGCACGTCGTGGTGCGGGCCGAGGACACCGGCAAGTTCGACGAGGTGCCCGGCGACTACACGCGCATCGCCGTCGGAGGCGTACCGGAGGGCTGGCAGCCGTACGAGGACGCGTACACCACCCCCGAGGAGTTCCTGCCCGACGGCCCGACCCTCGCCGACGACCCGCTGATGCTGTATTTCACCTCCGGTACGACAGCCCGGCCCAAGCTGGTCGAGCACACCCACACCTCGTATCCGATCGGGCATCTGGCGACCATGTACTGGATCGGCCTCAAGCCCGGTGACGTGCACCTCAACATCTCCTCGCCCGGCTGGGCCAAGCACGCCTGGTCCAACCTGTTCGCGCCGTGGAACGCCGAGGCGACCGTCTTCATCCACAACTACACCCGCTTCGACGCGGGCCGGCTGATGGCGGAGATGGACCGCGCGGGGGTGACGACCTTCTGCGCCCCGCCGACCGTGTGGCGCATGCTCATCCAGGCCGATCTGACCCAGCTGCGGCACAAGCCGCGCGAGGTGGTGGCCGCGGGGGAGCCCCTGAACCCCGAGGTCATCGAGCAGGTCCGGCGGGCCTGGGGCATCACCATCCGGGACGGCTTCGGCCAGACCGAGACGGCCGTCCAGGTCTCCAACAGCCCCGGCCAGCCGCTGAAGACCGGCTCCATGGGCCGTCCGAGCCCCGGCTTCACGGTGGAGCTCCTCGACCCGGTGTCCGGCGCGCCCGGTGTGACCGAGGGCGAGATCGCGCTGGACCTGTCGGCCCGGCCGGTCGGCCTGATGACCGGCTACCACGGCGACCCGGACCGTACGGCGGAGGCGATGGCGGGCGGTTACTACCGGACCGGGGACGTGGCGTCGAGGGACGCGGACGGGTACCTGACCTACATCGGGCGCAGCGACGACGTCTTCAAGGCCTCCGACTACAAGATCAGCCCCTTCGAGCTGGAGAGCGCGCTTCTCGAACACGAGGCGGTGGCCGAGGCGGCCGTCGTGCCCGCCCCAGACGAGCTGCGGCTCGCGGTCCCGAAGGCGTACGTCGTGCTGGCGGAGGGCTGGGAGCCCGGACCCGACACGGCCAAGGTGCTCTTCGAGCACTCCCGGGAGGCCCTGGCGCCGTACAAGCGCATCCGCCGCCTGGAGTTCGCAGACCTGCCCAAGACCGTCTCCGGCAAGATCCGCCGGATCGAACTGCGTGAGGCGACGGCGGCCGGGTCGGACGCCGAGTACCGCGAGGAGGACTTCCGATGAGCAGCTCGTACACCCATGGAACCGGCGCGACTCCGCTCCTCGGCGACACCATCGGCGCCAACCTGGACCGCGCGGTGGCCACCTGGCCGGAGCGGGAGGCGCTCGTCGACGTGCCGTCCGGGCGGCGGTGGACCTACGCCCAGTTCGGTGCCGATGTGGACGAGCTGGCGTCGGCGTTGCAGGCCTCCGGGATCGTCAAGGGCGACCGGGTGGGGATCTGGGCGGTCAACTGCCCCGAGTGGGTGCTCGTCCAGTACGCCACCGCGCGCATCGGCGCGGTCATGGTGAACATCAACCCGGCGTACCGCACGCACGAGGTGGAGTATGTCCTCAACCAGGCGGGCGTCTCCCTGCTGTTCGCCTCGCTCAGTCACAAGACCAGTGACTACCGGGCGATGGTCGACGAAGTGCGGGGCAGGTGCCGGGAGTTGCGGGAGGTCGTGTACTTCGGCGACCCGAGCTGGGAGGCGTTGCTGGGACGCGGGGGCGGTTCCGCCGAGTACCCGGAGCTGTCCTGCGACGACCCCATCAACATCCAGTACACCTCGGGCACGACGGGTTTCCCCAAGGGGGCCACCCTCTCCCACCACAACATCCTCAACAACGGTTACTTCGTGGGGGAGTTGATCGCCTACAGCGAGCAGGACCGGATCTGCATCCCCGTCCCCTTCTACCACTGCTTCGGCATGGTCATGGGCAACCTGGCGGCGACCTCGCACGGCGCCTGCATGGTCATCCCGGCCCCCTCCTTCGACCCGACGGCGACCCTGCGCACGGTCCAGCAGGAGCGCTGCACCTCGCTGTACGGCGTCCCGACCATGTTCATCGCGGAGCTCAACCTCCCCGACTTCGCGACCTACGACCTCTCCTCGCTGCGCACCGGCATCATGGCGGGCTCGCCGTGCCCGGTGGAGGTGATGAAGCGGGTGGTCGCCGAGATGCACATGGCGGAGGTCTCCATCTGCTACGGCATGACCGAGACGTCCCCTGTGTCGTTGCAGACGCGGAGGGAGGACGACCTGGAACACCGCACCGGCACGGTCGGGCGGGTGCTGCCGCACATCGAGGTCAAGGTCGTCGACCCGGCCACCGGGGTCACCCAACCCCGGGGCGCCGCAGGGGAGTTGTGCACCCGCGGCTACAGCGTGATGCTCGGCTACTGGGACGAGCCCGAGAAGACGGCCGAGGCCGTCGACGCCGCGCGCTGGATGCACACCGGTGACCTGGCGATGATGCGCGAGGACGGCTATGTCGAGATCGTCGGCCGCATCAAGGACATGATCATCCGGGGTGGCGAGAACATCTACCCGCGCGAGATCGAGGAGTTCCTCTACGCCCACCCGAAGATCGCGGACGTCCAGGTGGTCGGGGTGCCGCATGAGCGGTACGGCGAGGAGGTGCTGGCCTGCGTGATCCCGCGGGACCCGGCACAGCCGCCGACGCTGGAGGAACTGCGCGCCTTCTGCGACGGTCGGCTGGCCCACTACAAGGTCCCGAGCCGGCTGCGGATCCTGGAGTCCTTCCCCATGACGGTGTCCGGAAAGGTGCGCAAGATCGAGCTGCGGGAGACGTACGCGGAGGGGTGAGGACTGTGCCGGCCGGTGCCGGTGCCGGTGCCGGTGTGGGTGTGGGTGCTGGTGCCGGATCCTGGTGCACAGCCTCTCGGGCGGACAGTCACCGGCGGCGCCCGGCGCGTGCCGGGATCGGTCTGCCGGGTGCGGACGTCGGCTTGGCGATGCGGGACCTGTTCGAGGACGTGCGGGGCCGCCTCTCTGCGCAACCCCGGGAACCGTGGGCCGCGCACCTGACGACGTGATGCGGGGCCTACCCTCCCAGCTCGTCGGCCAGGCCGTTCACCGGCTGCGGGGTGCCCGTCAGGTCCAGGACGAACAGGGGGACGCCGAGGGAGTCGGCACGGGTGCGGGCCTCGGTGGTGTAGCCGGCCAGTGAGAAGTAGACGCAGTGCGCGGACTCCGTCATGGCCGTCAGCCACAGGCACTCCACGTCCCGCGGCGAGGCGGGCCGTACGGTCGGGTCCACCTGGGCCAGCAGACCGCGCGCCGCGAGCCCGATGCCGGACGGCGGCCGCTGGTCCGCGCGCCGGATGTCCTGGTAACCGAGCCAGCGCAGATACAGCGCGGCGACGGTGACCGCGTCGCGCGCGGTGCGGATCGTGATCGGCTGGAACGCTCGGCGCGGGCGAGCGGGGGAGTTCCCGTCCGTCTCCGTCGCCGTCTTCGCGTCCTCCTCCGGGCAGGTGTCCCCGGTCACCGGAATCCGCAGGACCGCCCCGCAGGCGCAGCCCAACTCCGGCTGCGGCCACTGCGCTCCGCGGCCGCAGACCGCGCACTCCACGGTGACCCACGCCTCGTCCCACACCTGGTGGGTGACAGCCGTGGGCGTGCCGTGCCGGTCCAGCGGCGGGTGGACGGGCGCGCCGCACTCGCAGGGGTACGACGGCGCCGCGTAGAGGTGCTCGCGCCGGCAGGCCGGACAGCGCACCGACACGCTCTCGGACATGGCCACATCGTCCTCCAGGACCCGCCCGGTTGTCCGCCTCTTGACGGTCTTCACCCACCCACCTACATTGCTTCCAGATAGTAGAAAACTTATTCCGTAATACGGAAGTGCTCGCGGCGGGGCGCGACGGGAGTACGCATCCGACAGGAGTACTCGATGGCTCGAATGACCGCTGCCCGCGCGGCAGTTGAGATCCTCAAGCGCGAAGGCGTCGCGGACGCGTTCGGCGTGCCCGGCGCGGCGATCAACCCCTTCTACGCGGCGCTCAACGCCGCCGGCGGCATCCACCACACCCTCGCCCGCCATGTCGAGGGCGCCTCGCACATGGCCGAGGGCTACACCCGCACCCACCCGGGCAACATCGGCGTCTGCATCGGTACGTCGGGACCCGCGGGCACCGACATGATCACCGGCCTCTACTCCGCGACCGGCGACTCCATCCCGATCCTGTGCATCACGGGCCAGGCCCCGACCGCCGTGATCCACAAGGAGGACTTCCAGGCCGTCGACATCGCCGCCATCGCCGCGCCGGTGACGAAGATGGCGGTCACCGTCCTGGAGGCCGCCCAGGTCCCCGGCGTCTTCCAGCAGGCCTTCCACCTCATGCGCTCCGGACGTCCAGGTCCGGTCCTGATCGACCTGCCGATCGACGTCCAGCTGACGGAGATCGAGTTCGACCCGGAGACCTACGAGCCGCTCCCGGTCTACAAACCGGCCGCGAGCCGCGCGCAGATCGAGAAGGCGATCGGGATGCTGAACGCCTCCGAGCGCCCCCTGATCGTCGCCGGCGGCGGAGTCATCAACTCCGACGCCGCCGAACTCCTCGTCGAGTTCGCCGAGTTGACCGGCGTCCCGGTCGTCCCGACCCTCATGGGCTGGGGCGTGCTGCCCGACGACCACGAACTGAACGCCGGCATGGTCGGCCTGCAGACCTCGCACCGCTACGGCAACGCCACCTTCCTGGAGTCCGACTTCGTCCTCGGTATCGGCAACCGCTGGGCCAACCGCCACACCGGCAAGCTGGACGTCTACACGGCGGGCCGGAAGTTCGTCCACGTCGACGTCGAGCCCACCCAGATCGGCCGGATCTTCGCGCCGGACTACGGCATCGCCTCGGACGCCAGGGCCGCCCTGGCCCTCTTCGTCGAGGTGGCAAGGGAGTTGAAGGCGGCGGGCAGGCTCCCCGACCGCTCGGCCTGGGCGGCCGCGGCCCAGGAGAAGAAGGCGACGCTCCAGCGCCGTACGCACTTCGACGACATGCCCATCAAGCCGCAGCGCGTCTACGAGGAGATGAACAAGGCCTTCGGCCCGGAGACCCGGTACGTCTCCACGATCGGCCTCTCCCAGATCGCCGGTGCCCAGATGCTGCACGTCTTCAGGCCCCGCCACTGGATCAACTGCGGCCAGGCGGGCCCGCTCGGCTGGACGATCCCGGCCGCGCTGGGCGTCGCCAAGGCCGACCCGGAGGCACAGGTCGTGGCCCTGTCCGGGGACTACGACTTCCAGTTCATGATCGAGGAGTTGGCCGTCGGGGCCCAGCACCGGATCCCGTACGTCCACGTCCTGGTGAACAACTCCTACCTGGGCCTGATCCGCCAGGCCCAGCGCGCCTTCGACATCGACTTCCAGGTCAACCTGGAGTTCGAGAACGTCAACTCCCCGGAGTTGGGCCTCTACGGCGTCGACCACGTCAAGGTCGCCGAGGGGCTCGGCTGCAAGGCGATCCGGGTGACGGACCCGGCGGAGCTGGGCGCGGCCCTCGAACAGGCCAAGAAGCTCGCCGCCGAGTTCCGGGTGCCGGTGGTCGTGGAGGCGATCCTGGAGCGCGTCACCAACATCTCGATGTCCACGACCAACGACATAGGAAACGTGGTCGAGTTCGAGGAGATCGCGACGGAGCCGGCCCACGCGCCGACGTCGATCAGGCCGCTCGAGGTCTGACCCCGGGCACAGCTGAAGGGCGGTCCCACCGTGAAGGTCGGACCGCCCTTTTCCCGTGCCCGGCTCCCCCCGAAGCCGTCCCCCTTCGTGTGGCCCGCCGCCCCCGTGCCGGCGGGCCTCACGTGTAGAGAATGTGCCCGAGGCAGGGGCCTGTTGAAGCCCCCTGACCCATGTTCAGAGGTTGATTTGAGGATTCCGTAGCGGGTGTACGACCGCTGTCGTACGCCCGCTCACCGCTCGTGGTGCTCGGAAAGCCCCGGCCAGTCGTCCGGACCGCCGCCCTGCCACTCCACGATGTCGTCGTCCTCGACCTCGATCCGGTCCAGGTCGGCGAGCCGGAGCAGCTCGACGACGTCGTCCAGGTGTGAGGCGACGCCGAGATTCTCGTCGTCCGCGGTGACCCGCCGCGACCCGTCCAGCGCCGGGGCGTGCACCACGACATGAGGATGCTGTGCTGGATGTGCTGCCATGCCTTCAGAGTCCTGCGATCCGCGGCGCTCCGCACCCCGGGAACGCGGCGGAGCGCCGGATACGGGACCGTCCGTATCCGGCGCTCTGGGTTCCTGCGGGTCTTGCCGGGACCGCGGCGGCCGCGACGGAACCGGGAACGCGCTCCTTCCCTCAGGTCGAAGAAGGAGGGCCCGGGACCTTCACCACCGCACTGGCTCGCCTGCCGCCGCGGTCCATCCCCTGCCCGCACCCGGTACCGGGTGCGGGCAGGGAGTCCCAGTCGTGGGTATGGGTTCCGGTCCGCGGCGGCGCCTGGGCGCGACAGGACAGATGTCAGCGCCGCCGCGGACCGGAAGTCAGAGTGTCAGACCTGGGCGCCGGACAGCCGCCCCACGCCCCGCAGCAGCGCCGAGTGGTCCAGGCCCCCGTCGCCCTGCGCACGCAGGCTCGCGACCAGCTGGGCGACCACGGCGCCGACCGGCAGGGCCGCGCCGACATTGCGGGCGGCGTCGGTGACGATGCCCATGTCCTTGTGGTGGAGGTCGATCCGGAAACCGGGCTTGAAGTCGCGCTGAAGGAAGTTGTCCTTCTTGCGTGTCAGTACGGTCGAGCCCGCGAGGCCCCCGTTGAGGACGTCCAGGGCCGCCTTGAGGTTCACGCCCGACTTCTCCAGGAAGACCACGGCCTCGGCGCACGCCTGGATGTTCACGGCGACGATCAGCTGGTTCGCGGCCTTCACGGTCTGGCCCGAGCCGTGCGGACCGCACAGCACGATGGTCTTGCCGAGCGCCTCGAAGACCGGCTCGGCCTCGTCGAAGTCGGCCTGTTCACCGCCGACCATGATGGACAGCACGGCCTCGATCGCGCCCGCCTCACCGCCGGAGACGGGGGCGTCCAGGACCCGGATGCCCTTGTCCTTGGCCGCCTTCGCCAGGTCCACCGAGGTCTGCGGGGTGATCGAGGACATGTCGATCAGCAGGGCGCCGGAGCGGGCGTTCTCCAGGATGCCCTCCGGGCCGTACGCGATGGCCTCGACCTGCGGAGAGGCCGGAACCATCGTGATCACGACGTCGGCGTCCCGCACGGCCTCGGCGATCGAAGCGGCGGCGGTGCCACCGGCGGCGGCCAGCCGGTCCAGCTTGTCCTGTTCGAGGGTGAAGCCGGTGACGTCGTAACCCGCCTTGACGAGGTTCTCGGACATGGGGGAGCCCATGATGCCGAGGCCTATCCAGGCGATCTTGGGGAGGTTGCTCATGATGGGGGTGCCTCTCAGGTGAAGGGGGTCAGCGGGCGAGCCAGTCGAAGGCCTCGGCGCTCGGGCGGTCGCCCGGCTTGTACTCGAGGCCGACCCAGCCGTCGTAACCCGCCTTCCTCAGCTGGTCGAGGAGGTCTTCGAGGGGCAGCGAGCCGGTTCCCGGAGCGCCGCGGCCCGGGTTGTCGGCGATCTGGACGTGGCCGGTCTTCGGGGCGAACTCCTCGATCACCGCCGGCAGGTCCTCGCCGTTCATGGACAGGTGGTACAGGTCCATGAGGAAGCGCGCGTTGTCCAGGCCGGTCGCCTGGTTCACCTTGTCGACGATCCCGACCGCGGCAGGGGCCGACACCAGCGGGTACCGCGGTGACTCCGGCTTGTTGAGCGCCTCGATCAGGAGGATCGCGCCGATCCGGTCGGCCGCGCGGGCCGCGAGGACCAGGTTCTCCAGCGCGAGCGCGTCCTGCTCGGCCGGGTCCACGCCGTCGACGCGGTTGCCGTACAGGGCGTTGAGCGCCTTGGCGCCCAGTGATCCGGCGAAGTCGGCGGCCACGTCGATGTTGGCGCGGAACCGCTCCGACTCCTCGCCGGGGAGGGAAAGGGCGCCGCGGTCCGGGCCCGGCAGCTCGCCGGCGTAGAAGTTCAGGCCCGTGAGCTGGACATCCGCGTCCTCGATCGCCTTCTTCAGGGCGTCGAGCTCGGAGCGCTCGGGGGTGGGGGTGTCGATCCAGGGCCACCACAGCTCGACCGCGGTGAAGCCGGCCGCGGCGGCTGCCGCGGGGCGCTCCAGGAGCGGGAGTTCCGTGAAGAGGATCGACAGGTTGACGTTGAAGCGCTGCTCCGTGAATCCCATGGGGTCCTGGCGCTCCCTTCCGTGTCGAGTGTTTCCGTATTGCGGAAGTTGGTTTCTGCTTATTGGAAGATTGCCGTCGGGTCGAAAGGGTTGTCAAGAGGGCCCGGCGGAAAACGGCACCGCGGGTTAGGTTGTGCGCGTGCGATTGAGAGTGGAGTTCACGACCGAGCCCTTCGACCTCGACGAGGCCCCGGCGCACGCGCTCGTGGCCCGCGAGGTCATCGAGGCGGCCGACCTGGACGCGGTCGACGTCGGGCCGTTCGGCAACACGGCGGAAGGCGGCGCCGACGAGATGCTCACCGCCGTGGACGCCCTGCTGCGCAAGGCCCTGGAGGCAGGCGCCACCCGGATCTCGCTCCAGCTCAACGTCATCGGGGAGGGTGGCGAGTGACCGGCGACGAGCCCTTCATTGCTGCGGTCAAGCCCCTGGTCGACGCCATGGGCGGCGAGATGCTCCCGCCGGACGAGGCCGGGCCCGACGACGTCGTGCTCTCCTGGGAGGGTGTCGACGTCGTCGCCGTACGGCTGCCGCAGCTCGCGGACTCCCTCGACCACATCCTGGCCGCCATGGAGCGCAAGAAGGGCAAGCCGCTCGCGGACCTGGACCGCAAGGCCAAGCAGGAGGTCGTACGGATACTCGAGGCGCGCGGCGCCTTCTCCGTACGGCACGGCGTGGAGACCGTGGCGAGCGCCCTCGGCGTCAGTCGCTTCACGGTCTACAACTATCTGAACCGGGACAAATCGTAGGCGGCGGGGCTCAGCCGGTTTCGTAACCCCGAATTTTCAACAAAGTGTTGACGTGAAGTCGCGTGGGGGCGTTAGCTGACTCCCGTGACTTCGACTTCCACGCCCTCCGGCCTGGCCCGGTTCAACGTCCTGGAGGAGCACGCGGCCCACGCGGTCCTCCTGGAGGCGTGCGCCTCCACGGCGTGGGCTCGGCGTCTGCTCGCCGCCCGCCCCTACGCCACCGCGGACGACCTCTACGCCACCAGCGACACCGCCACGGCCGAGCTGACCGCCGACGACCTCGCCGAGGCGATGGCCGGCCACCCGCCGATCGGCCGCCCCAAGCCGGGCGACCCCGCCTCGGCCCGCGAGCAGCGCGGTATGGCCGGCGCTTCCGAGGAGCTCAGGGCGGAGATGCTCGAACTGAACCTGGCGTACCAGGAGCGGTTCGGCCATGTCTTCCTGATCTGCGCGACCGGCTGCACCGGCGAGCAGATGCGGGACGCGCTCAAGGAGCGGATCGGCAACGGTCCTGACCAGGAACGCGAGATCGTCCGCGTCGAGCTGGGCAAGATCAACCGTATCCGGCTCGCCCGCATCGCCGAAGAGGACGCCTGACCATGAGCACGAGCACCACCGCCTCCGTGTCCACGCACATCCTGGACACCAGCGTCGGCCGCCCCGCCGAGGCAGTCGCCGTCCGGCTCGCGGCCCGCGGCGGCCGCGACGCGGACTGGCAGGCGCTCGGCGGCTCCGCGACCGACGCCGACGGGCGGTGCAAGGACCTCCCGGCGCTGCCGGAGGGCACCACCCACGTACGGCTCGATTTCGAGGTCGAACCGTACTTCTTGAAGAAGCAAGCCGATGCGCAGCAGGACGCCCCCGCGAATCGGGACAGCGGTGCCGGAGTGTTCTTCCCGGAGGTGGCGATCACGTTCGCCGTCGTGCCGGGCGAGCACTACCACGTACCGCTGCTGCTCAACCCGTTCGGCTACTCCGTTTACCGAGGGAGCTAGCTACAGATGCCCATCTTTCTGGGACAGAACCAGTACGGCAAGGCCGAGAACCGAGTCGTCAAGATCACGCGGGACGGCGCCACCCACCACATCAAGGACCTCAACGTCTCGGTGTCGCTGAGCGGCGACATGGACGAGGTCCACTACTCCGGCTCCAACGCCCACGTCCTGCCGACCGACACCACCAAGAACACGGTGTACGCGTTCGCCAAGGAGCACGGCATCGAGTCCGCCGAGCAGTTCGGCATCCACCTCGCCCGCCACTTCGTGACCTCGCAGGAGCCGATCCACCGGGCGCGAATCCGGATCGAGGAGTACGCCTGGGAGCGGATCGAGGTGCCGGGGGAGGCCAGGCACTCGTTCGTGCGCAAGGGTCAGGAGACCCGGCTGACCCAGATCACCTACGACGGCTCGTCGTGGGAGGTCGTCTCCGGCCTCAAGGACCTGACCGTACTGAACTCCACCGACTCCGAGTTCTGGGGCTACGTCAAGGACAAGTACACGACCCTGCCCGAGGCGTACGACCGGATCCTGGCCACCGAGGTCTCCGGCCGCTGGCGCTTCAACTGGACCGACGACACGCAGGACATGCCCGACTGGGACACGTCGTACGAGCAGACGAAGCAGCACATGCTCCGCGCCTTCGCCGAGACCTACTCGCTCTCGCTCCAGCAGACCCTGTACCAGATGGGTTCGCGGATCATCGAGAACCGCGGTGAGATCGACGAGGTCCGCTTCTCGCTGCCGAACAAGCACCACTTCCTCGTCGACCTGGAGCCCTTCGGCCTCAAGAACGACAATGAGGTGTACTTCGCTGCCGACCGGCCCTACGGCCTCATCGAGGCCACCGTTCTGAGGGACGGCTGCGAGGCGAAGATCCCGGTCGACCTCAGCAACCTCTAGCAACTCCCTTGCGGCACCCGCGGCCGGGACGTTCGACGGAGCTTCCCGGCCGCGGCACTCAAATCCCCGGGGTCCTGCCGTGCCCACTCCACCTCAGCGCAAAGGACGAACCATGGCAGCAGACCGGCGCATCGTCATCGAGAACTGTTCGATCGCGACCGTGGACGCGCACGACACCGAGTACCCGAGCGGGTACGTCGTCGTCGCCGGCAACCGCATCGAGTCGCTCGGCGCGGGCAGGGCGCCCGAGGGCCTGGAAAACGTCGACCGCCGTATCGACGCCACCGGCCACCTCGTGACCCCCGGCCTGGTCAACACCCACCACCACTACTACCAGTGGATCACCCGGGGCCTGGCCACCGACCACAACCTCTTCAACTGGCTCGTCGCGCTCTACCCGACGTGGGCGCGCATCGACGAGGAGATGGTCTACGCGGCCGCCCAGGGGTCGCTCGCGATGATGGCCCGCGGTGGCGTCACCACCGCGATGGACCACCACTACGTCTTCCCCGCCGGTTCCGGTGACCTGTCCGGCGCGATCATCCGCGCCGCCCGCGAGACGGGGGTCCGCTTCACCCTGGCCCGCGGCTCCATGGACCGCAGCGAGAAGGACGGCGGGCTGCCCCCGGACTTCGCCGTCGAGACCCTCGAAGGCGCCCTCGCCGCCACCGAGGCCACCGTCAAGGAGCACCACGACTCCTCCTTCGACGCGATGACCCAGGTCGCCGTCGCGCCCTGCTCGCCGTTCTCCGTCTCCACCGAACTCCTGCGCCAGGGTGCCGAGTTGGCTCGCCGTCTGGGCGTACGGCTGCACACCCACGGCTCCGAGACCGTGGAGGAGGAGCAGTTCTGCAAGGAACTGTTCGGCATGGGACCCACCGACTACTTCGAGTCGACCGGCTGGCTCGGCGAGGACGTGTGGATGGCGCACTGCGTCCACATGAACGACTCCGACATCGCCGCCTTCGCCCGCACGAAGACCGGCGTCGCCCACTGCCCGTCCTCCAACGCCCGTCTCGCGGCCGGTATCGCCCGCGTCCCGGACATGCTCGCGGCCGGTGTCCCGGTCGGCCTCGGCGTCGACGGTACGGCGTCCAACGAGTCCGGCGAACTCCACACCGAGCTGCGCAACGCCCTGCTCATCAACCGCCTCGGAGCGCACCGGGAAGCGGCCCTGAACGCCCGCCAGGCCCTGCGCCTCGGAACGTACGGCGGCGCCCAGGTCCTGGGCCGCGCGGCCGAGACCGGCTCCCTGGAGGCGGGCAAGCTCGCCGACCTCGTGCTGTGGAAGCTCGACACCCTCGCCCATGCGTCGATGGCCGACCCGGTGACCGCGCTGGTCTTCGGCGCGGCGGCGCCGGTCACGGCCTCGTTCGTGAATGGCCGTCAGATCGTGGAGAACAGCCGCCTGTTGCACGTCGACGAGGACGCCGTCGCGCGCTCGACGCGGGAGCAGGCGCGGCGGCTGGCGCGGATCGCCGGTCACTGATGCTCGTACGGCCCTAAGGCCTCGGTCTCCGGTCGGGAGGGACGGCTCCCGACCGGCAGCCGTGGACCCGCTTTCCGCGTTCCACGGCGGCCGTGCCCGGGGCGCGTGTTGGACGCACGCGCCCCGGAACGGTCCACGTCCCCTCAGCCGATCTCGTAACTGTCCCCGTACACCTTCCACTTGAGCGGTGTGTCCAGGTCGAGGTTGCCGGCCTTGAGGAAGACCCGCTGGGCCGTCTCGACCCGGCTCACGTCACGGTGCGCCACCTCCTGCTTCATCGCCCACACCCGGGCGTCCAGGAAGGCGTGCAGGTACGCGGTCTCGTCGCCGCCGTCCGGGGGAGTGTCCGCACCCTCGCGGGCCCGGCCGCGGATGCCGCCGAAGCTGAGAGCGTCAGTGCCGGGGCCGTGCATGACCATCGCGTCGTAGTAGACGAACTGGCCGAGCGTGCCGAGGCCGTCCTCCTTGGCGCGCGCGACCGCCGGGTCGAAGTAGACGCGGTCACGCTCGTCCCGCTGTGCCGTGCGGAACGCGGAGGTCTTCGCCGCCGCCCGCCAGGCCGCCGGGAAGCCCGGGTCGAGACCGTCGTGCGAGTCGGTCCCGTCCACCGCGCGCAGGGCGGGCAGGTACGGGGCCAGGGGGTTGCCCGGGGCCCGGTCCGTGTAGAGCTCGACCAGCGCCAGCATGTCGCTCGTGCCGGAGCAGAAACCGATGATGCCGGCGGTGTAGCCCCGGCCGTCCCCGATGTCCTCGATGTACTCGTACTGCGCCTTCCAGTCCAGCGAGGAGTTCTCCGCGCTGGACACCAGCCGCATCGCGATGTCCTTCTTGGCCGGGACGTCGAGCCCGGTCGGGTCCGCGTCCTCGGCGGACGGCCGCCGGGTGCTCAGCACTCCGGCTCCGAGGGCGGCGAGCAGGGTGCGGCGGGCGGCTGTTCTGGACAGGAGGGCCACGTCGTCTCCAAGTGGGGTGCCGACGGCAGGTCACTGTGAAATGGCGTGTGTGCGCAGGACCATGAGCGAGTCCTCCGAGGTCGCCACCATGGCGAAGGGAAACCGGTCGACCTCGAGACAGAGCGCGACGTCGTCGGGGTGGACACCTTGCCGCACCCCCTCCACCAGCTCGGCGGCGGCACGCGACTCGGCGGCACGACGGAGGAACCCGGCGGCGTCCGTCCCGGTCCCGGTGGCCCTACGGGCGATGTACTGAGCACATGCCAGATCCTCCTCCGCCTGCCCGTCCTCGCCGGTGACCACGAACGTGACACGCTCACTCCGGTGCCTCCGCAGCAGTGCGGCCGTCGCCCCCGCCACCACGAAACCGGCGCACAGCACCAGTGGCGACTCCCTGACCGCGAGGGCGCCGACCGTTCCCGCCGTGGTCTTCTGCACGACGGTCCGTCCGGAGAGGTCCATGGACCGCAGCAGCCCCGGCGAGTTGACCGTGTCGAACCCGGGCGCGGGCGGCCCGTCCTTGAGCGCCACCCAGTCCGGGTGGCGGGCCTTGAGCGCCAGGGCTCCTTCGAGCGACTCGGCGAGAACGATCTTCTCCGCGCCCTGGGCAAAGGCCCAGGCGGCCACGGTGAAGGCACGCATGACGTCGACGACGACGGCCACGGGCGGCGCTTCGGTGTGTTCCAGATCCGCGATACCAAGGAAACGGGAGTCCATTCCGACCATGATCACTGAAGCCCCGCCCAACGTTCCACGGCTTTTCCAAGGGTCCCGAAAGCGCCCTGAAGGGGCGCGGGGAACTGCGCGACTGGCCACAAAGCACCTGCAACCGCAAGGCGGCATGGCGAGGCACATCCCTAGGCGCCCTACCCCCGCACCCGCCCACCCGGCCGCAACACCACCGCAGCCAACCCCACCGCCGCCACCGCAACGACCGCCCCCACCCGAAACGCCAGCTGGTACCCCTCAGCAGTCGCCGACACCAGCTCAGCTCCTTCCGCAAGCTTCCCCTCCGTCCGACTCGCCGCCACCACCGACAGCACCGCAAGCCCCAGCGAACCCCCCACCACCTGCGTGGTGTTGAACAGCCCGGACGCCAGCCCCGCGTCCTCCTCCCGTGCCCCCGCCATCGCGAGCCCCGTCAACGCGGGCATCGCCGCCGCGAACCCGGTGGCCAGCAACAGCAGGACCGGAAGGACGTCCACGAGATAGGAGCCGTCGGCCGGGGCACGGCTCAGCAGGGCCATCCCGGCGGCGATGAGAACGAGCCCCGCCAGCAGCACCCGGTAGGCCCCGAACCGGCCGATGGTCCGCGCGGACAGCCCCAGCATCAGCACCCCGATCGCGACCGGCGCCGGCAGGAACGCCGTACCGGTGAGCAGCTCACCGAAGCCCAGAACCCGTTGGACATACAGCGCACCGAGGAACTGGAAGCCGTACATCGTCGCGATCATCAGGATCTGTACGGCGTTGGCACCGGACAGCAGCCGGGAGCCGAACAGCCGCAGCCGCAGCAGCGGGCGGGCGGCGCGTGCCTGACGCAGGGTGAACGCCGTGAACAGGGTCAGGGCGAGGGCGGCGAGGAGAAGCGTGGTGGTCAGGTCGCGGTCGCCGGAGCCGACGATCACGTACACCGTCAGCATCAGCGCCCCGGTGATCAGCGCGGCCCCCGGATAGTCCGCCCCCCGGCCGAGCCCCTCGCCGTTCTCGTGGGCGAGGACGCGGACAGCCGCCCACAGGGCCACGATCCCGATCGGCAGATTGATCAGGAAGATCCAGTGCCAGTTCAGGGCCTGGGTCAGCGCGCCGCCGAGGAACGTGCCCAGCGCCCCGCCCGCCGCCCCGACCGCGCTGAACACCGCGATCGCACGGGCCTGTTGCCGCGGCTCGGGGAACAGGGAGACCAGCATGCCGAGCACCACCGCCGAGGTCATCGCCCCGCCCACGCCCTGCAGGGCACGCGCCGCGATCAGCACGCCCTGACCGGTCGCCACCCCGCACAGCACGGACGCGACCGTGAACACGGCGAGCCCCGCGACGAACATCCGCTTGCGCCCGACCAGGTCGCCGAGCCGGCCCACCAGCAGCAGCAGCCCGCCGAACGGGATCAGATAGGCGTTGACCACCCAGGCCAGCCCACTCGCCGAGAACCCGAGGTCGTTCTGGACGGCCGGCATGGCTACGGTGACGATGTTGCCGTCCAGGACGGTCATGAGGGTTCCCGCGCACAGGACGACGAGAGCCGTCCAGCGGGAGTACGTTCGGTGCAACGTGGGTGTCGAGGTCTCGACTGTGGCCGTCATGGCGACGTGGCCTCCGCATTCTCCGTGGGTTCCGACAAGTGGCGTTGGTGCACGACTTGTAACGGGGAACATCGTCAGTGACCATGGAGAGCGGCGTAAGGAGGCAGTCCGATGTCCCAGAGGAACACCGGTGTTACCGTCCATGTCGTGAACGCGCACGCGTGTCCGGTGCGGGAAGTTCTTGACAGGGTCTCCGGCAAATGGAGCGTGCAGATCCTGGTCGCGGCCGCCCACGGACCCATCCGCTTCACCGAGTTGGAGCGCAGCATCGAGGGCATCAGCCGCCGTATGCTCACCCTGACCCTGCGCAACCTGGAGCGCGACGGCCTCGTCACCCGCACCGTCCACCCCACGGTGCCGCCCCGGGTCGAGTACGAACTCACCCCGGTAGCCCTTGAGTTGCACGAGACCCTGCAACGCCTGACCGACTGGGCCGAGCGCAACAGGGTCTACATCGCCGAGGCGCGGGCGCAGTACGACGACGAGCGGGAGCCGGAACCGGTCTGATCTACAGCAGGCTCGGGTCCGACGCGAGCCCCTTGAAGACCTCGCCCGCGTTCGCGACCAGTCGCCGCTCCTTGAGGTCCATCAGGCCGCCGACCGCGGTGATCTCGGCCGCCACGGTGCCGTCCTTCTTGCGGATCGTCTGCTGTATCCGGAAGGTCTTGCCCTCGCCCCACTCGAACGCGCAGCTCACCTCCACCTCGTCACCGGCCAGCAGCTCCCGCCGGTAGCGGATGGTCGTCTCCAACGCGACCGGGCCCACTCCGCTGCCGATGAGTTCTGCCTGGGTGATCCCGGCGGCCCTGAGCAGCGACCAGCGGGCGTGTTCCGCGTAGTTGAGGTACACGCTCTGGTTGAGATGGCCCTGCACGTCCGTCTCGTACCCGCGGACGGTCACCGGTACGGAAAACGGCTCGCTCACGTCAATCCCCTCTCACGGCACGGCAGTTACGGTCCTTGATCCTGACACGTGCCCGCTACACGCGGCGCGGGGAGGCCAGCAGGTACCGGGTTCTGGTGCGCGGCTCGGTGTACTCGCCGACCTGCCAGCCGGCGCCCTCCAGGGTGATCGCGCAGGCCCGCAGTGCCCCGGCGTCCGGTACGTGCACGGCGACGGCCTCCGGCTGCGGAGTGGCGCGCACCCGGTAGCCGGGCGAGCCACCCGCTTCCGGCGTATGCCCGGCCGCCTCCAGGGCGAGCGCGGCCGCCTGCACCAGATGGGTGCGCTCCCAGCCGCAGGGCCGGTCCGTGGCCCGGTCGGGACTGGTCATCCGGCGCAGCTCCAGCAGCCCCTGCCAGGCACTGTGCACCTCACGCACCCGGGCCGCAGAGGTGTCCGCGGGCTCCTCGGTGCCGCCTATGTGCGCCGAGAACACACCGGTGGCCGGGGGGAGGGAGACCGGCGCGGGCGACGGTGCCTCCTCGACCGTCTCGCGTATGCGGTGCCCGGCCGGTGTCAGGAAGTGGTCGTGCGGCGGCCGCGGATGCCGGAAGGCCAGCCCACGCTTCACGAGGGCGTCGAGCTGACTGTCCGTGCCCTTCAAGCGCCCGGTGACGGGGTCGGCGGCGTCGATGACACGCCGTTGCGCGGCGGTGGGCGGACGGGTCATGACGGGCACCTCCCCGGAAAGCGGCCTGGTCGAAGGGCCGACACGCTCCCGCGATCAGCCCACTCGAAGACTACGACCCGGGTCTGACACTCCACTCGGTGTTCGCATGTGCCGTGTCCACCCCGGCCGCGTGGTCTCAGATCCCCGGCAGCCCCTGCACCGACTGCGCGAGCTGCCCCACCGCGACGACGAGCGGGGTCACCGGCTGGACGAACTCGTTGAGCCGGTCGAGGGCCCGCCGCAGGACCGTGGGCTGCGGTTCGGCCTCGTCGAGCTCCTCGCGCAGGCGTCGCAGTTCCCTGTCGGTCGCGTCGGGATCGGCCAGCGCCGCCCGGTGTTCCACCAGCAACCGCTCGACCAGCGCGAGGAGTTCGGCCGTACGCTCCGCGTCCTGCGGCTGGAAGGACACCGAGCCGGAGAACGCCTGGGCGTGATCGCCGATGGCCTGGTTGCCCACGTAGTGGGTGCCGCCGCTGATCATGAGACCGTTGTTGACGGGAGGGTCCTGTCGTCTGTCGTCGCTCATGGATGAGGCCTCCTACTTGGCGCCGCCGACGGCGCTCGGGGCGGTCGTGCCGGGCTGCCGCGGGACGTTCTGCGTGGCGGTCGCGCCGGTGCCGATCGCCTGGTTGCCGATGATGCTCGTGCCGCCCTGCTGGATGAGGCCCTGGTTGAGGATGGTCTGCTGCTGGGCGCGGAAGTCGGTGGTGTCGTAGCCGCGCGCGTCGAGGAACTCGCGGATCGCGGCGAGGGTGTGGCGCCCCACCAGGGAGGTGATCCGCGCGGCGTCCACGACCTGGAAGTAGTTGTGGTAGTCCGGGCTCACCGCCAGCTCCCGGACGCTGACGCGGGCGCCGAAGTCGTAGACCGGATCCTGTTCCAGCGCCTTGAGCTCGTCCGTCATCCGTCTGCTGTGCCGTTCCTCGAAGCGGGCCTGGCGCAGCGCCCGGAACGGCGCGGCGAAGAAGGCGGCGGCGGTGCGCGGAACGGCGTCGAGCAGCAGCCCGCGCCGTGCGCCGGGGGAGAGGGGGCCGCGCAGCCGGTCCACGACGTGGTACTCGGCGCGCACCGGGCCGAGCACGTGGTTGCTGCAGTACAGGTGGAGCGTGGTGCCCGCGGTCGAGAAGTGCAGGAACACGCTCGGCACCACGTCCCCGCCCCACAACGGCACATGGACCGCCAGACAGTGGCGGACCGCTCCCGTGGGACGCTCCATGATCCGCTCGACCTCGTCGGCCGACAGCCGTGCGACGGGAGCGAGGCTCGTGGTCCTGATGAACCGCTCGTCGTCACCGACGCTGGTGCCGCTCACGAACACCCGGTCCTCGATGACGAGCGAATCGAGGACCTCGGTGCCGTCCACCGCGCTCCCGTCGACCGGACCGCGGCCGGCGGCCGCCCGGAGCCGTGCGCGTACATGGTCGACGAGCTCGGAGACGGTGAACGCCTCCGGTGCGGCGGACCGCGAGACCCCGCCGGCGGGGCCCTCCGCGGGCAGCAGCGGCACGGCGAGCGGCCACCGCGAGGCCGCCGACGCGTAGCCGAGGAAGGGCGTGTAGCCGCTGTACACCGTGACGTTGCCGTCCTGCGCGTCCCTGAGGACCGCCAGCCGCTCGGCCATCCACCGGCGCCGCGGCACGGTGGGGCGGGGCTGCCGGGGGAACGCCTCGCGGGTCATGGTCGTGCGCAGCAGCCGGTCGACGTCGAGATCATGGCGTACGACGGTGACGTACGCGAACGCCACCGCACCGAAGGACAGCAGGGCGGCCGGCACCCCGCCGAGATAGGAGCCCAGCAGCCAGCTCACGAAGCCGGGAGTGGGCAGCTGCGAGACGAGGGCACCGAAGAGGAAGGCGACGAGCACCGTGACGCCGGCCGCGATTCCGCTGCCCACCAGCACCCTGACCTCGGGCTGGGGCCGGCCGCGGGTGGCCAGACTCGGCCGGCCGTTCGGCCGCCGGGTGGCCGACAGGAGCAGCGCGACGAACAGCAGCCACAGGGGCGCGAACACCGCCACCACGGTGAAGGCCGCGGTCAGCCGCTGGTCGCGGCTGTGCCGCAGCTCCTGGGCCGTCAGACAGTGCCGTACCACCTTCACCAGGTCGACGCCGGGCGAGGCCGCCACGGCGCCGGCCTCGTCGGCCAGGACGTCCTCCACCACCCGGTCGGCGAATCCCTCGTCCACGTAGGCCGCGGCGCACAGATACCGGGTGACGTCACCCGGCGCGCTCCCGACCGGCATGTGGACCGGCGCGGTCGTCATGCCGAGCCCTCCCTCTCTCCAGCGACGGAGCGGCGCCGCCCCGGCGCCGACGGAGCCTGTTCCCGGCAGCCGGGCGGTCAGCAGCGCGAGCAGGGCGCCGACCTCCAGGCCGAAGATGAGGGCGCTGCGCAGCAGGTCCTTCAGCAGGCTGCCGGGCGGCGTCAGTAGTTCGTCGGGGACGAAGGCCTCGTACAGGCCCCACCACGTCAGGTTGGCCAGCGTGGACGCCAGCACACCCACGGTGAGGCAGCGGATCCAGGTCGACCTCCCGCGGGCCGACAGCCGGGACGCGAGGTGGGCGAGACCCACGAGCAGCACCAGGACGGCGAGATCGTTCACGACCAGTGCGGAGGTGCTGCCGTACCGCTCGGAGGAGACCGCCCAGCCCGGCAGGAACGCCGCCTCCAGGAACCAGCGCAGGGTCTCCTCGTCGGTCCGCAGTTGCCTGAAGAACTCCTCCTCGTAGAAGTCCCGCACCGGCCCCTGCACCCAGGGGCTGCCCGCCAGGACCACGAGCAGGATCAGGAGCGTGAGACGGCCACGTAAGGCCGAGGGCCTGCTTGGCGCGCGCAGACGAGACAAGAACACGCGGGACCCCCATCCCCTGATCCCCCCGGATCAGTTGCCGCACTCCAGGGCATCCCCGCTCTCCGTGAACCTGAACCCCGTCGACAACAACTGCTACTGCCGATATCCGCTCAGGAAGCGCCCGATCCGCCCGATCGCCGCCTCCAGGTCCTCCGCGTAGGGCAATGTCAGGATGCGGAAGTGGTCCGGTGTCGGCCAGTTGAAGCCGGTGCCCTGGACGACCTGGATCTTCTCCCTCAGCAGGAGGTCCAGGACGAACTTCTCGTCGTCGTGGATCTTGTGGACCTTGGGGTCGAGACGCGGGAACGCGTACAGCGACCCCTTCGGCTTCACGCAGGACACCCCGGGGATCTCGTTGAGCTTCTCCCAGGCCACCGTGCGCTGTTCGTGCAGACGCCCGCCGGGCATGGTCAGCTCGCGGATGGACTGGCGGCCGCCGAGCGCGGCCTGGATGGCGTACTGCGCGGGCGCGTTGGCGCACAGCCGCATGGAGGCCAGCATGGTCAGGCCCTCCAGGTAGTTCTTCGCGTGCTGCTTCGGCCCGGTGACCACCAGCCAGCCCGAACGGAAGCCGGCCACCCGGTACGTCTTCGACAGACCGCAGAAGGTCAGCACGACCAGGTCGGGCGCGAGGGCCGCGGCCGAGTGGTGCACGGCGTCGTCGTACAGGATCTGGTCGTAGATCTCGTCGGCGAAGACCATCAGGCCGTGCCGGCGGGCGAGATCGAGGATGCCCTCGATGATCTCCTTCGGGTAGACCGCGCCGGTGGGGTTGTTCGGGTTGATGATGACGACGGCTTTGGTGCGGTCCGTGATCTTCGACGCCATGTCGTCCAGGTCCGGGTACCAGTCGGCCTGTTCGTCGCAGAGGTAGTGGACCGCCTTGCCGCCGGCGAGCGTGGTGACCGCCGTCCACAGGGGGAAGTCCGGGGCGGGGATGAGGACTTCGTCGCCGTCCTCGACGAGCGCCTGTACGGCCATGGAGACCAGCTCGGAGACGCCGTTGCCGAGGAAGACGTCGTCGACGCCGACTTCGAGGCCCAGGGTCTGGTAGCGCTGGGCGACCGCGCGGCGGGCGGAGAGGATGCCCCGGGAGTCCGTGTAGCCGTGCGCCTGGGGGAGCATCCGGATCATGTCCTGGAGGATCTCCTCCGGCGCCTCGAAGCCGAACAGCGCGGGGTTGCCGGTGTTGAGGCGCAGGACGCTGTGCCCCGCCTCCTCCAGCGCGTTGGCGTGCTCGATCACCGGGCCGCGGATCTCGTAACAGACCTCGCTGAGCTTGCTCGACTGCCGGAACTCCATGCGCTGCTGCCTCTCCGGTTTCCTGTGTTGCTTGGTTTTACCAAGTAGGAGCTTGGAAAGTCCAACAACTTGTCTAGACTGCGTCGCATGTCACCTCGCCGAAGCTACGACCAGTACTGTTCCGCGGCCCGCGCCCTCGACCTCGTGGGCGACCGCTGGACCCTGCTGATCGTCCGGGAACTGCTGGCAGGCCCGCGCCGCTACACGGACCTGCACGCCGACCTGCCGGGCGTGAGCACGGACGTACTGGCCTCACGGCTGAAGGACATGGAGCGCGACGGCCTGACCACCCGACGCCGACTGCCCCCACCCGGAGCGGCCTACGTGTACGAACTCACCCCGCGCGGCCGCGAGTTGCTGCCCGTGCTCCAGGCCCTCGGCACCTGGGGCGGGCCCGAACTGGGTGAACGGCGGCCCACCGACGCCGTACGCGCGCACTGGTTCGCACTGCCACTGCTGCGCTCGCTGGAGGGCGAGGGCCTCGTCGAAGTGCGCCTTGAGGAGGGGGACTTCCATGTGTACGTCGGCGCGCAGGAGGGTCCCGCGTACGGCGACGGCCCGGCCCCCGGGGAGCCCGACGCCCGGCTCGTCCTGGACGCGGGGACCTGCGGGGCCCTGAGCCGGGGGGAGTTGAGCCTGCCGGACGCGGTGCGGGACGGGCGGGTCGAGGTGACCGGGGACGGCACGATCGCCAAGGCGCTGCGGGAGGCGTGAACGCGAAGAAGGCCCGCCGGAGCGGGCCTTCTTGATGAGCCGTCAGCTTCCCGGCGGCACCCGGGACGGCCGTCCCGCCCCGCGTGTCAGCGCGTACCCGCCGACGCCCGCCAGCGCCGCCAGCGCGCCGCCCACCGCAGTCCACACCCAGCGGTCGGACCACCAGCCGGAGGACCAGCCGTCCTCGGGCTCGATCGCGGACAGCACCGCGGACGAGGACTCCTCCGAACTGTCGTCCTGCGCCTCGGACTTCACCGTGATCCCCGGCACCAGAGGCTCGGCCAGCGAACCGTCCACCGCGGCCGAGCCGCCGATGTCCTTGGAGTCGACGCGCACCTCGGTGCTGACCGGGAGGCCCAGATCGGCGGTGGTGAGGCCGACGACCGTGAGCCGGACGTAGTACGTGCCCGGCAGCGGGTCGTTGGCCCAGGTCTCCGACCAGGCACGGACCGTGCGCAGGGTGCAGGCCAGCTCGACGCTGCCCACGTCCGCCGCCGCGATACGCGTCTGGGCGCCGTACTGGCAGGACTGGCGGCGCCGCAGACCGTCGTACACGTCGATCTGCCAGGTCTGCGCGCCATGGGTCTGGGGCAGCTTCACCGTGGCCTTGACGGTGGGGCGCTGGCCGGAGTCCGCCGGGAACGACCAGTACAGGTAGTCGCCCGTGGAACCGCTCGCCGTGGCCGTCTGGCCCTGCTCGATCTCGGTCGCCGTACGGAAGGAGGTGCCCGCCGAGGTGGGCGCGTCACCGTCCGTCGAGGCCGAATCCGTGGGCGAGGGCGTGGAGTCGGCGGCCGCCGGTGCCACCGCGAGGCCGAGCATCAGCGCCGCGGCGCCCAACACGCGTGTGATCCGCATCAGTTGGTCCTCCAGACCGCGACCCGCCAGCGTGACAGCCAGCCCCACAGCAGACCGGCGACGAAGCCGGCCAGGATCAGCGCGCCGAGCAGCCACCAGCCGCGCCCGAGGCCGAAGGAGGCCACGTCGCTCGCCTTCGACGGCCCGTCCACCACGTCGACCGTCAGCTCGAGCGGCAGACCCGGGGAGGTCTTCACTCCGGAGGCCGCCGAGAAGGAGTTGGTGACCTGGACGCACACGGCCTCCGCGGCCGCGTCCTCGTCGTCGCTCTCGGCCTTCGGGTACCTGAGCCCCGTCGAGATCACATCGGTACGGCCGTTGCCCGCCGCCTCGCCGCGCACGATCTCCCGGCCGTGCACGGTCACCGCCCGCAGCAGCACTCCGTACGAGGGGTTCACGGCCCGGTCGGCCGCCACGCTCACCGAAGTCCGCAGCTCCTGGCCCGGCTCGACGTCCACCCGGTACCAGCGCTGCTGGGTGAACTCCTCGCGGTCGGTGTACAGCCCGGACTTCAGGGTCGGTGCCGCGGCGCAGGTGTCGGCGCCCTCGGTGGCCACCGGCGTCACCACCGGGTCGGCCGCCCGGTCCACCAACTGGTTGACCTTGTCGGTGAGTTCGTCGGTGTGCTCGACCGAGGTGTAGGTGCCGCCGGTCGCCTCGGCGATGCAGCTCAGCTGCTTGCTCATCTTGGTGTTCGGGACCAGACCGAGGGTGTCGATGGTCAGGTCGACACCCTCGGCGGCGATCTCGCGGGCCACCTCGCACGGGTCGAGCGGGGCGCAGGTGTCCTCACCGTCGGTGATCAGCACGATCCGCTTGGAGCCGTCCCCGGCCGTGAAGTCGTCGGCCGCCTTGAGCAGCGCGGGACCGATCGGGGTCCAGCCGGTGGGGGAGAGGGTCGCGACCGCCGTCTTGGCCTCGGTCCGGTCCAGGGTGCTGACCGGGTACAGCTGGGCGGTGTCCTTGCAGCCCGTCTTCCGGTCATCGCCCGGGTAGTTGGCGCCGAGGGTCCGGATGCCGAGCTGGACGTTCTCCGGGGTCGCGTCGAGTACCTCGTTGAAGGCCTGCTTCGCCGCCGCCATCCGGGTGCCGCCGTCGATGTCGGTCGCCCGCATCGAACCGCTCACATCGAGGACGAGGTCGACCTGGGGCGCGGTCCCACCAGTGGGTTCACCGGCGACCGCCGTGGCCGGGAAGGCCGCCCCGGCCGTCAGGGCGACGAGCAGGGCGCACACTCCCGCCGCCAGCCGTTTTCTTGTGATCATCGCCGGATCCTATTGATCAGGTGCGCCGGGCTCCAAAACGAGCGGGTTGGGCAGCCGCGTCCACTGGTCGCCCGGTGTCCCCGGCGACAGCCGCATCAGCGTCAACGCCTTTGCGGGCAGCGGCTCTTCGAGCAGCGCGGCCAGATCCGGGGTGCGCGGCAGATCCCGTACGGCCGTCTCCAGCGCCTCACGCAACGCCGTCGCCGAACCCGCCGTGGCAGCGAGTGCCCCGGCCACCAGGGAGCCGAACAGCTTGCGCCGCAGGGTGGTTTCGTCGTCCGTGACGACCCGTCCGGACAGGGCCGGGACCGGGATGCCGTGCCGGGCCAGCCGCGTGGGGCTGATCCGGATGTCGGCGAGGTCCCGGTAGACCAGGCGCACCGGCGCGTCGGACTCGGACAGCACGACGAGGAGGTTCTGGCCGTGCGCCTCCAGGGATACCCCGAGATCGAGCAGACGCAGCCCGGCAGTGAGGGCCAGCCGGGCGAAGTCGGCCAACCAGGCCGGATCGTCGGGCAGTTCGGTGGAGGTGAGGGCCGCCACGGGCAGCACCCGGTCGCCGTAGGCCTGGGGCGACTCCCGCACCACCGCCGCGAGATCGGGGGAGCCGGCCGTCGCGGCTCCCAGGGTGCGGGTGAAGTGCAACAGGCCGTCCATGCGCGCCGACAGGGTCTCGGCGAACGCGGAGAGGGTCGCGGAAATCCCGATGGAGTAGCCGGAGATGTCCCGCACCGAGGACGTCAGCCGGGCGCTCAGCGCGGTCTTGACGTGCTGCGGACCATCGGCGAGGGCGAGGGTGCGCAGGGACATCAGCGGGTGCGCGTCGACGCCGTCCGAGACCGTCCGCTTCAGTACGTGCTCCGCCTGCCAGGGATGCACGGGCAGCAACAGCCGCTTCCCGTCCCGCAGTTCCGACGGCCACTCACCCGTCACCAGACACTCGTCCGCCGGGACCGGGACGAACCCCAGCCGCACGAGTGGCCGGTGCTCGGGCCCGTAGGCCAGCTGCTCGGCCACCGAGAAGCCGGGCCGGGAGCGGCAGTTGGGGTGATACGGGTGCCCGTCCACGACCCGCTGTTCCCACTCCCAGTCGTGCCCGGGCCACTTCTCCACCTTCGCTGTCTGTCCGGCCCTCGACAACGCCAACGACGTGACGCTGTCGGCGAGTTCGAGAGCGAGGTCCGCGCCGTGCGGTACGCCCAGGTCGGTCGTCAGCCGGGCCGGATCGTCGTAGGCGACCTCGTCCAGCCGTACGACGGTGACATAAGGGGCCGTGGCGAACGGGTCCGGGTGCGGTCCGTGCAGCCGGCGGCCGTCCGAAAGGCGCAGGGTGAGTCCTTCCCGGCCCGCCTCCCGCCCGGTGACCCAGGGCAGCGGCTCGTGGGTCAGTCCACGCCACAGCCGGGTCAGCACGGCCGCCCGGGCGCCGGGCAGTTCGGCCGGGTACCGCGCCGCGAGGTCGGGGCGTACGGCGGCCAGCTCTTCGGCGAACTCGGCCTCGGCGGCGGAGGGACGGTGCACGGGCGGACTCCTCGGGTACGAGTGGTGTCACGGTGGGGCGGTGACGGCAGACATACTGATCGTCATCGCCCCAGATGAACCGTAGAGAACGAGTGGATCGCGTGGATCTCCTGCCCCCGTCGGCCAATACCGCCGTCGCACACCGCGCCGACGCGTACGCGGCGGCACCTCTGCTCAACTGTCTGCTGCGCGAGGTGGCCGAACCGCTCCCGGAACCCGGCGAACGCCGGGTGTACCGGCTCCCCGGCGGGAGACTGCTGCGCGTGCGGGGCGACCGGCGACCCGCCGAGCCAGAGGTGGCCACGGCGGACGGGGTGCCCACGGCGGACGGCTGGCGGCGCGTCGGCCACACCGAACTCGTCAAACTCGTCGCCGAGGTACTGACCCGGCACACCGGCGTCCCCAACCACGAACTGCCCGCCGAGATGAGCGACAGCCGGGACGCGGTCGCCGCGCTGCTCACGGCACGCGCGCGTGCGGCGGCGCCGTCCGACCCGTATCTGCGCTCCGAGCAGTGCCTCGTCACCGGCCACCCGTACCACCCCGCTCCCAAGGCCCGCGGCGGCGGTCCGGTCGCCGCCTGGCTGCCGTACGCCCCCGAAGCCCATGCCCGTTTCCCGCTGGTCCTGCTCGGCCTGCGGGAGGACTGCGTCGTCGAGGAGGGCGACACCTCGGCCCTCGACGCGCTCGGCGAGGCCCCGCCCGGCTACCGGCTGCTGCCCGCACACCCCTGGCAGCTCGACCTGGTGGGCTCCGCCGAGGCCTGTGCGGAGGCCTTCGCGGACGGCCGGCTGATCCGGCTGGGCACCACCGGCTTCGAGGCCTGGCCGACGGCGGCGATCCGCACGGTGTACGCCCCCGCTGAGGATCTCTTCCTGAAGTTCAGCCTCGACGTCCGCATCACGAACGACATCAGGCGACTCTGGCGCCACGATCTGCTCAAACTCCGCCGTACGGATGAAGCGACAGTGCGGGCGTTCACCGAGAGCTCCGGCTCCGCCGCCTGGCTGAGCGATCGCGGCTACCGCACCGCCGACTTCGCCTTCGAGGAACTCGCGGTCCTGGTGCGGGACGGCCTGCGGGACCGTGTGCGGCCGGGCACGACCCCGCTGCTCGCCGCGGCTCTCGTGGAGGGCTTCGAGGGCAACCCGCTCGACGGCACCGATGATCCGGCGGCCTGGTGGGAGGCGTATCTGGGCGCGGTCGTCCCGCCCGTCCTCGCGGCCTTCGGCGACCACGGCGTCGTACTCGAAGCGCATCTTCAGAACACGCTGGTCGCCGTGGACGCCGACGGTACGCCCGTGCAGGCGCTGTTCCGGGACGCGGAGGGCGTGAAGCTGCTGCCGGAGGTCCCGCGCGCGGCCGGGTGGGAGCGGCTGGTGTACTGCCTGGTCGTGAACCACCTGTGCGAGGTCGCCGCGGCCCTCGCCGAACGGCACCCCGGCTTCGACCCCTGGCCCGCCGCCCGCCGCGAACTGTGCCGCCACGACCTCCCCGAGGCCGCCGCGCTGCTCACCTCGCCCACCCTCCCCGGCAAGACGAACCTGCTGCTGCGGTGGACCGGCGCGGACGGGGCGGACGCCCGCTACCTGCCGCTGCCGAATCCGCTGGCCGGGTGAACGCTGGCATACCCTGGCCGGTGTGCTGCGCGATGTGACTGCTGTTCGATACGTGACCCCGCTGAGGTCCGGCGGCTCCGTCCCCGCCGTCGTCGAGGCCGACGACCTCGGCACCTACGTCGTGAAGTTCACCGGCTCCGCCCAGGGCCGCAAGGCGCTGGTCGCCGAGGTGGTCGTGGGAGAGCTCGCGCGGGCGCTGGGGCTGCGGTTCCCGGAGCTGGTGCTGGTGCACTTCGATCCGTCGGTCGCCGACGGCGAGCCCCACCAGGAGGTCCGCGAACTCCACAGCGCGAGCGCCGGCCTCAACCTCGGCATGGACTACCTGCCGGGCGCCCGCGACCTCACCCCCGAGCTCGCCCAGGTGTTCCCGGTCGACCCGCTGGAGGCCGGCCGGATCGTCTGGCTCGACGCGCTCACCGTCAACGTCGACCGTACGGTCCACAGCTCGAACCTCATGGTCTGGCCCACGCTCGGCATCGCACCCCCGCGCCTGTGGCTGATCGACCACGGTGCCGCCCTCGTCTTCCACCACCGCTGGGACGGGTCCGACCCGACGAAGGCGTACGACTTCCGCCACCACGCCCTCGGGCATCACGGCCCCGATGTGCGCGCCGCCGACGCGGAACTCGCGCCCAAGGTCACCCTCGACGTCCTGCGCGAGGTCACGGCGGCCGTCCCCGACGCCTGGCTCACCGACTTCGCGACTCCGGACCAGGCACGTGAGGCCTACGTGACGTACCTCCACGCGCGCGTACGGGCCTCCGAGGCATGGCTCCCCACCGACTTCCCCACCCGGGAGGAACTCGCCGCCGAGGAGGCACTCCGGGCGGCGAGGACACAGCAAGGCCGGCCCCAGTGGCTGAAGCAGGTCCCCGACCTGCACGGCAAACCGGCCGCGGAACAGGATTGGTCGGTGCACCTCGGATGACGGAGCCTTCTTCGGACCCCCGACGGGTCGAGATCGAGTACTGCACCCAGTGCCGCTGGCTGCCGCGTGCCGCCTGGCTGGCGCAGGAGCTGCTCACCACGTTCGAGACGGAGCTTTCCGAACTCGTGCTGAAGCCCGGCAAGGGCGGGATCTTCGTCGTCCGCGTCGACGACGAGATCGTCTGGGACCGGAAGGAGCAGGGTTTCCCGGAGCCCACGGCCGTGAAGCAGGCCGTACGCGACCGAGTGGCCCCGGGGAAGTCCCTGGGCCACTCGGACAAGTGAGCTTGTGAAGATCAGCCGCGCAGCTGCTCGTACGCCGGCAGCGTGAGGAAGTCGGCGTAGTCGTCGTCGAGGGAGACCTGGAGCAGCAGGTCGTGGGCCTGCTGCCAGTGACCGGCCGCGAAGGCCTCCTCACCGAGCTCGGCACGGATGTTCGCGAGCTCTTCGGCGGCGACCTTGCGGGCCAGCTCCGGCGTGGCCCGCTCGCCGTTCTCGAACTCGACGCCCGCGTTGATCCACTGCCAGATCTGCGAGCGGGAGATCTCCGCGGTGGCCGCGTCCTCCATGAGGTTGAAGATGGCCACCGCGCCGAGCCCGCGCAGCCACGCCTCGATGTAACGGATGCCCACCTGAACGGCGTTGACCAGCCCGTTGTACGTCGGCCTGGCCTCCAGGGAGTCGACGGCGATCAGGTCGGCCGCCGCCACGTGGACGTCCTCGCGCAGCCGGTCCTTCTGGTTCGGCTTGTCGCCGAGCACCTTGTCGAAGGACTCCATGGCGATCGGGACCAGGTCGGGGTGGGCGACCCAGGAGCCGTCGAAGCCGTCGCCGGCCTCACGGTCCTTGTCGGCACGGACCTTCTCGAAGGCCACCTTGTTGACCTCGGCGTCCCGGCGGGACGGGATGAACGCCGCCATGCCGCCGATCGCGTGCGCGCCGCGCTTGTGGCAGGTGCGCACGAGGAGTTCGGTGTACGCCCGCATGAACGGGGCCGTCATCGTGACCGCGTTGCGGTCCGGCAGGACGAACTTGGCGCCGCCGTCACGGAAGTTCTTGACGATGGAGAACAGGTAGTCCCAGCGGCCCGCGTTCAATCCCGAGGCGTGGTCGCGGAGTTCGTAGAGGATCTCCTCCATCTCGTACGCGGCCGTGATCGTCTCGATCAGGACGGTCGCGCGGACGGTGCCCTGCGGGATGCCGCAGTACTCCTGTGCGAAGACGAACACGTCGTTCCACAGGCGGGCTTCGAGGTGCGACTCGGTCTTCGGGAGGTAGAAGTACGGGCCCTTGCCGAGGTCGAGCAGACGCTGGGCGTTGTGGAAGAAGTACAGGCCGAAGTCGACCAGGGCACCGGGCACCTGGGCGCCGTTCGCGTCGACCAGGTGCCGCTCGTTGAGGTGCCAGCCACGCGGACGCATGACGACGGTGGCGAGCTCGTCGTTCGGGCGCAGGGCGTACGACTTGCCGGACTTCTCGTCGGTGAAGTCGATGTTCCGGGTGTACGCGTCCGCGAGGTTGACCTGCCCGAGGACGACGTTCTCCCAGGTCGGCGCCGAGGCGTCCTCGAAGTCCGCGAGCCACACCTTGGCCCCGGAGTTCAGGGCGTTGATGGTCATCTTGCGGTCGGTGGGGCCGGTGATCTCGACCCGGCGGTCGTCCAGGGCCGCGGGGGAGGGGGCCACCTTCCAGGAGTCGTCCGCGCGGATCGCGGCGGTCTCCGGGAGGAAGTCGAGGGTGGAGGTACGGGCGATCTCGGCGCGGCGCTCGGCGCGGCGGGCCAGGAGCTCGTCACGCCGGGGCGTGAACCGGCGGTGCAGCTCGGCCACGAAGGCGAGGGCCGCCTCGGTGAGGACCTCCTCCTGCCGCGGCAGGGGCTCGGCGTCGACGATGGCCAGCGGGGACGGCGCTGGTGCGGACATGAGCTGTCACTTCCTTCAGCGGTGGCACCGGGTGCCAGTCGAACCGGGTACACGAGCGGCGCCCCTCGTAAGGGCAGGGCGCTTCTGAACAGTGGATACTAGTTTCCTCATCGTGGAAGTTCAATCGTTTGTTGATATCGAGATTCTTCGAGTCGAGCCAAGGTGGCTCTGCGTGCCACCGCGTTCACTCAAGGTGCGCCAGATCCGCCGTGGTGTCGATGTCGTACGGCTCGGCCACGTCCCCGCACTCGACGAGCACGATCGCTCCCCGGTGCTCCTTCAGATAGGCGCGTGCCCCCCGGTCCCCGGTCGCAGTCGCGGCGATCCCGGCCCAGTGCGCGGCACCGAAGAGCACGGGGTGACCGCGTACGCCGTCGTAGGCGGCCGAGACGAGGGAGGTCTCGTCCTCGTACGCGCCGAGCACCCGGGTGACCGCTTCCGGCCCGATACCGGGCTGGTCGACCAGCGAGACCAGCGCGGCCCGCGCCCCCGTCCCGGCGAGCGAGTCGAGCCCGGCCCGCAGCGACGACCCCATGCCCTCGGCCCACTCCGGGTTCTCCACCAGCACACAGTCGCCGAGCTCCGCCCGCTCCCGTACGACCGCTGCCGCGGCCCCCAGGACCACGTGCACGCGGGTGCAGCCGGCCGCCCGCAGGACGCCGACCGCGTGTTCGACGAGCGGGCGGCCCCGGTGTTCGAGCAGTGCCTTGGGCCGTCCGCCGAGGCGCCGCCCGCCGCCCGCGGCCAGGAGCAGCCCGGCGACCTGCTGTTCGTTCTCCGTCATCCCTCCTGCATACCTGACCTGTCGGGGTGTGCCGGGTTTCCACGGGCTGAATTTCGGTCCGTACGGTGGCGCCCGGCGCCCTGCGTGGCGTTTACTGACCCGCGTCCCTCGGGGTCTGACCAACGCCGACGGGGCTTCACGGTGCTGGGCGCACGAAGGCGTGCGAGGGGGAGAGCTGTGTTGCGGAGCTTGGGGCAGAGGCCAGTGACCGGCAGCGACAACGATGTGAGAGTGGCGGAACTGCGGACCGCGGTGTCCCGGCTGCGCCGCGAACTCGCCGCGCACCCGGCCGAGTTCCCCGACCGGGGCATCGCCGAGGACGAACTCGCGGCGCTGGCCGCCATGACGATCGACGGCCCGCCCGAAGTCCCGCGCCTGCGGCGGTCCTTGCTGCTGATCGCGGGGGCTATCGGGTCGGTGAGCGCGTTGTCGCGGGGGCTGTCGGCGGTACGGGACGCGGTGGAACTGTTCGGGGAGCCGCGCTGATCGCTCCGCGGGTGGGGCCGGGCGCCGTCGGGGGTGCCAGGTACTGCAGTCGGGCGGCTGCGGGCCGGTGGGGGCTGGTCGCGCAGTTCCCCGCGCCCCTAGGGGGTTGCAGTCACCCCGGTCTCCAACACGCAAGCCCCCACCGGGGCCGCACAGGCCGCCGCAGGCATTTCAGGGGCGCGGGGAACTGCGCAAAAACGCCCGCCCCCACCCAGCCCGCACAGGCCACCGCACGCACCGTCACGCCGGGTTCTGGCTGGCCAGTGCCTCGGACAGCTCCCCGGCCACCTGCTGCAGCACCGGCACGATCTTCTCCGTCGCCGCCTCGGTGACCCGCCCCGCCGGACCGGAGATCGAAATCGCCGCCGCGGTGGGGGAGTTGGGCACCGACACCGCGAGACAGCGGACGCCGATCTCCTGCTCGTTGTCGTCGACGGCGTACCCCTGGCCGCGCACCGCCTCCAGGGCCGCGAGGAAGCCGTCCGGCGTGGTGATGGTCTTCTCCGTCGCGGCCGGCATGCCGGTGCGGGCGAGGAGGGCGCGGACCTCGGCGTCGGGGGTGTGGGCGAGCAGGGCTTTGCCGACGCCCGTGGAGTGCGGCAGGACACGCCGGCCGACCTCGGTGAACATCCGCATGGAGTGCTTCGACGGCACCTGGGCGACGTAGACGATCTCGTCCCCGTCGAGCAGCGCCATGTTGGCCGTCTCGCCGGTCTCCTCGACCAGGCGGGCGAGATAGGGCCGGGCCCAGGTGCCGAGCAGCCGGGAGGCCGACTCGCCGAGGCGGATCAGGCGGGGGCCGAGGGCGTATCGCCGGTTGGGCTGCTGACGGACGTATCCGCAGGTCACGAGGGTACGCATCAGGCGGTGGATGGTGGGCAGCGGCAGCCCGCTGCTCGCGGACAGTTCGCTCAGTCCGACTTCTCCGCCCGCGTCCGCCATCCGCTCCAGCAGATCGAAGGCGCGCTCGAGGGACTGGACCCCGCCACCGGCGGATTTGGCGGAGTCGGTGGTGCTGGCGCTGGACGTCGGCACGGCGCGTTCCTTTCGGAGCTGCCTTTCGGGTCTGGGCAGGAGGCAGAAGCCTACCCGGCAGTCGGTTGACTCCCCGCTGGCGCATAGCTACGTTCTGCTTGCTGGAATTATAATTCCGCCTTGCGGAAACGTCCAGAGTGGCGACGGCGGGTGCACTGTGAGGAAGTGTGCCCTTGACGGCGCTCGAACGGGAGTGAAGACTCCTTCAACAGAAAGTTGAATTCCGTTACGCGGAAGTTAACGGTGGCCGAGAGGGGTCCGGGTGTCCGACACTGAACTGGTGCTGCGCTCGACGCGCGTCATCACACCCGAAGGGACGCGGCCCGCGTCCGTCGCGGTCGCCGGCGGCAGGATCACGGCCGTCCTTCCGTACGACGCCCCTGCGGGCGGCGCCCGTCTGGAGGACCTCGGCGACGACGTCCTGCTGCCCGGCCTGGTCGACACCCACGTACACGTCAACGACCCCGGCCGCACGGAATGGGAGGGCTTCTGGACCGCCACGCGTGCGGCGGCGGCCGGCGGTATCACCACCCTCGTCGACATGCCCCTCAACTCCCTCCCGCCCACGACGACGGTCGACAACCTCCGTACGAAGCAGGAGGTCGCAGCCGACAAGGCCCACATCGACGTCGGCTTCTGGGGCGGCGCCCTGCCCGACAACGTCAAGGACCTGCGTCCGCTGCACGAGTCGGGTGTCTTCGGCTTCAAGGCGTTCCTGTCGCCGTCCGGCGTCGACGAGTTCCCGCATCTCGACCAGGATGGGCTCGCCCGGTCCCTGGCCGAGATCGCCTCCTTCGGCGGTCTGTTGATCGTGCACGCCGAGGACCCGCACCACCTGGAGGCCGCCCCGCAGCAGGGCGGCCCCAAGTACGCCGACTTCCTGGCCTCCCGGCCGCGCGACGCCGAGGACACCGCGATCGCCCAACTCATCGCCCAGGCCAAGCGGTTGGACGCGCGCGTGCACGTCCTCCATCTGTCGTCGAGTGACGCGCTCCCGCTGATCGCCCGGGCGAAGGCGGAGGGCGTCCGCATCACCGTCGAGACCTGCCCGCACTATCTGACGTTGACCGCCGAGGAAGTCCCGGACGGGGCAAGTGAGTTCAAGTGCTGCCCGCCCATCCGCGAGTCCGCCAACCAGGACCTGCTGTGGCGGGCGCTGGCCGACGGCACGATCGACTGCGTGGTCACCGACCACTCGCCGTCCACCGCCGACCTCAAGACGGGCGACTTCGCCACCGCCTGGGGCGGCATCTCGGGCCTCCAACTGAGCCTGGCCGCGGTGTGGACGGAGGCCCGCAGGCGCGGGCGCTCCCTGGAGGACGTGGTCCGCTGGATGTCCGCGCGGACCTCGGAGCTGGTCGGCCTGGACCAGAAGGGTGCCATCGAGGCCGGCCGCGACGCCGACTTCGCGGTCCTCGCACCGGACGAGACCTTCACCGTGGATCCGGCGGCCCTCCAGCACCGCAACCGCGTCACGGCGTACGCGGGCAGGACCCTGTACGGCGTCGTGAAGTCCACCTGGCTGCGCGGCGAACGCATCGTGTCCGACGGCGAGTTCACCTCCCCGAAGGGGCAACTGCTCACCCGTACGCCCTGATTCCACCCGCACCGGCTCACTCCCGAAAGGCATCCAGACGTGACGGCGATACCCAGCTTCACCGGCGACGCGAACCCGTACGGAGGCGGTGACCCGTACGCGGACTACCGCACCGCGGACTTCCCCTTCTCCCAGTACGCCGACCTCGCCGCGCGGACGCTCGGCGCCGGAGTCATCGCCGCCAACGACGAGTTCTTCGCCCAGCGGGAGAACCTGCTGGTGCCCGGCCGGGCCGAGTTCGACCCCGAGCACTTCGGGCACAAGGGCAAGATCATGGACGGCTGGGAGACACGCCGCCGCCGTGGCGCCTCGGCCGAACACCCATGGCCGACGGCCGAGGACCACGACTGGGCACTGGTCCGCCTCGGCGCGCCCGGCGTGATCCGGGGGATCGTGGTCGACACGGCACACTTCCGCGGCAACTACCCGCAGGCGGTGTCGGTCGAGGGCACCTGCGTCTCCGGCTCACCGTCCCCGCAGGAACTCCTCGGCGACGATGCGAAGTGGACGACCCTGGTCCCGCGCACGCCGGTGGGCGGCCACGCGGCGAACGGCTTCGCCGTCTCCCTCGAACAGCGCTTCACCCACCTGCGGGTCAACCAGCACCCCGACGGCGGCATCGCCCGTCTGCGGGTGCACGGCGAGGTCGTCCCGGACCCCGAGTGGCTCGCGGTCCTCGGCACCTTCGACGTGGTCGCCCTGGAGAACGGCGGCCAGGCGGAGGACGCCTCGAACCTCTTCTACTCCCCGGCCTCCAACACCATCCAGCCGGGCCGCTCCCGCAAGATGGACGACGGCTGGGAGACCCGGCGCCGCCGCGACCAGGGCCACGACTGGATCCGCTACCGCCTGGTGGCCCAGTCCCAGATCCGCGCGCTGGAGATCGACACGGCGTACCTGAAGGGCAACAGCGCGGGCTGGGCCTCGGTCTCGATCCGAGACGGTGAGGACGGCGACTGGCGCGAAATCCTCCCGCGCACCCGCCTCCAGCCCGACACCAACCACCGCTTCGTCCTGCCCACCCCGGCAGTGGGCACCCACGCCCGCGTGGACATCTTCCCGGACGGCGGAATCTCCCGCCTACGCCTGTTCGGCTCCCTGACGGAACCGGGCGCGGCCACGCTGAGGGCGAGGCACCAGGAGCTGGGCGGCTGAGTCCGATATCAGCCCGTCCGGCGTTTGAGGACGAGGCCCCTTCAGGGCCGATGGGGGTCTGGGGGCGCAGCCCCCAGGAACCGGGGTCGAAGGGGCGGCGCCCCTGGGGACGGGACGGGTAGGGGCGGCGGGGGCGAGGAAAACCCCCACCTCACGCCGCATGCCCCCCGTCCACCGAGAACTCCGCCCCGGTGACGTACTCCGCACCCGCCAGATAAGCCACCATGTCCGCCACCTCCCCCACCTCCCCGAACCGCCCCACCGCGGTCATCGCAGCCTGCCCCGCCGCGAACCGCCCGTCCGCCGGATTCATGTCGGTGTCGATTGGCCCGGGATGAACGATGTTCGCCGTGATCCCCCGCGCCCCCAACTCCCGCGCCAGCGCCTTCGTCAGCCCGACCAGCGCCGACTTGCTCGTCGTATAGAGAACGCCCCCCGGCCCCGGCACCCGCTGGGTCATACAACTACCGATCGTGATGATCCGCCCACCCGCCCGCATCCGCGCCGCCGCGGCCCGCGACGCGAGGAACACCCCGCGGACATTGACCGCCAGCACCCGGTCGACATCGGCGAGGGACAGCTCGTCCAACGGCCCGAGCACCCCCACCCCCGCGTTGTTCACCAGCACGTCGATACCGCCCAGCGCCTCCGCCGTACGATCCACCGCCCCCGCCGCCTCCGCCGCGTCCGCGGAGTCCGCCCGCAGGCCCACCGCCCTGCGCCCCAGCGCCTCGACGGCCCGTACGACGTCCTCCGCCGCCTCCTTGCCCCGTACATAGGTCACGGCCACGTCCGCGCCCTCCCGGGCCAGCCGCAGCGCCGTGGCCGCTCCGATCCCCCTGCTGCCCCCGGTGACGAGCGCGACCTTGCCGTTCAGCGTTCCGTACGTCGTTGTCATGGACCCCATCCCACCGCGTCGGCCCGCGGCCTGCTGGCGGCGTACGGACATCGACCTCCACCGGCGAGTTCGCGCCCCATGGCACCCGGGCCGATGAGTTGCGCCCCCCACCGGGGTCTGAGCTGATGACAACAGACCCCACCAAGAGAGAAGGCACCCGTCATGGGCAAGCTCGTCTCCCAGATCTTCGTCAGCCTCGACGGCGTCTACCAGGCCCCCGGCGGCCCTCAGGAGGACCCCAGGGACGGCTTCGGACAGGGCGGCTGGACCGTGCCGTACGGCGACGAGGACTTCGGCAGCTTCGTCGCCGAGGTCTTCGGAGAGGTCGGCGCGTTCCTCCTGGGCCGCCGTACGTACGACATCTTCGCCGCGTACTGGCCCAAGGTGACCGACCCCGCCGACCCCGTCGCCGGCAAACTCAACGCCCTGCCGAAGTACGTCGTCTCGTCCACCCTCACGGCCCCCGAGTGGGCCGGCACCACCGTGGTCTCCGGTGACCTGGCCAAGGAGGTCACCGCCCTCAAGGAACGCACCGACGGCGAGCTCCAGGTGCACGGCAGCGGTGCCCTTCTCCAGTCGCTGCTGGACCTCGGCCTCGTCGACACGCTCCACCTGATCACGTTCCCGGTGGTCCTCGGCGCGGGCCGCCGGCTCTTCAAGGAGGGCGCCACACCGACCGCCTTCCGGCACACCGGTGGACGGATCACCTCCACGGGCGCCTCGATCCAGTCGTACGACCTCGCGGGCCGCCCGGAATACGGCTCCTACGTACTCCCCGAGAACACCTGATCGCCCAGAACGCGAGGGGGCGTTCACACACCCCGCAGATCCTTGACCCGGCGGAGTTTGCCCAGTGATCGTTCCAGGGTCTCCGGATCGACGATCACCACCTCGACGCTCACGCCGACGCCGTCCTTGACGCCCTTGGCGATCGCCTCGGCGGCGGCCTCGCGCTGTTCCGGGGTGGCGCCCTGGCGTGCCTCCACACGGACGGTCATGTGATCCATCCGGCCTGGCCGGCTCAGCTGGATCTGGAAGTGCGGGGCGACGGAGGGGGTGCGCAGCACGATCTCCTCGATCTGGCTGGGGAAGACGTTCACCCCGCGCAGGATGATCATGTCGTCGCTGCGGCCGGTGATCTTCTCGATGCGACGGAAGGCGGGCCTGGCGGTGCCGGGCAGCAGCCGGGTCAGATCGCGGGTGCGGTAGCGGATGATCGGCAGGGCCTCCTTGGTGAGGGAGGTGAAGACCAGTTCGCCGCCCTCGCCCTCGGGCATGACCCCGTCCAGGAGGGGGTCGACGACCTCGGGGTAGAAGTGGTCCTCCCACACGTGCAGACCGTCCTTGGTCTCCACGCACTCCTGGGCGACGCCCGGGCCGATCACCTCCGACAGGCCGTATATGTCGACGGCGTGGATGTCCATCCGCTCCTCGATCTCGCGGCGCATCTCCTCGGTCCAGGGCTCGGCGCCGAAGATGCCGACCCGCAGGGAAGTGGAGCGCCGGTCGACGCCCTGGCGCTCGAACTCGTCGAGAAGGGTGAGCATGTAGGAGGGCGTGACCATGATGATCTCGGGCTCGAAGTCCTGGATGATCTGCACCTGGCGCGCGGTCATGCCGCCCGAGGCGGGGATCACCGTGCAGCCGGCCCGTTCGGCGCCGTAGTGGGCGCCGAGACCGCCGGTGAACAGGCCGTAGCCGTAGGAGATGTGCACCTTGTGGCCGGGGCGGCCGCCGGCCGCGCGGATCGAGCGGGCGACCACGTCGGCCCACAGGGAGATGTCGTTCTCGGTGTATCCGACGACGGTCGGACGTCCGGTGGTGCCGCTGGAGGCGTGAACACGGCGGACCTGGTCCATCGGGACGGCGAACATGCCGAAGGGGTACGTCTCGCGCAGGTCGGCCTTCGTGGTGAACGGGAAGCGGGCCAGGTCCTCCAGCGCGCGACAGTCCTCGGGCGCCACGCCGGCCTCGTCGAACTTCTTGCGGTACAGCTCGACGTTGTCGTAGGCGTGCCGCAGGGTCGTGCGCAGTCGGCGCAGCTGAAGTGCTCGGAGATCCTCGCGGGACATCCGCTCCGCCTCGTCCCGCAGTTCGTCGGGGAGGGGCTCACCTCGGCGGGCCGTCGTGACCGCCGGGCCCTCGGTGCTGCTGCTCATCACGGCTCCTTCTTCTCTGTACCGCGCGCCTCGCGGCCGCCGGCTCCCGTGCCCCGGAGGCTACGACTAGGCCACGGAACTCCGCGATCACCTCGCCGGTCGTAGATGCCGCTGCGGCCGAACCGGGTGCGGTCCTGGGCGGTGGCCACCAGTACGTCGCCCTCGCGCGCGGGAGCGACGAAAGTCGGCGCCGGCCCCGGCGGCCACGGTGACGGGCCGTGGCTTTGCAGGCGCAGGCCGAGTCGGCGAGGAGGAACACACAGCCGGCGATCCCGTGCCCGTTGAGGGCTTGCGGCACCGATTTCACCACCTTGCCCCCGACCGACCATTCGGTTAGCGTGCGGCACGGCCAGGTAATCCAGCCGGGCCATCGCGTGTCAAGGGATGGCTGAACGCCCGCCGGGCGGGCGCTGACGGATCCCGCACTAGCCGGACGTGAGGGGTGAGCCGTATCATGGACCGAACGAACGGTCGGTTGGGGAAGGTGGAGGCATGAGTACGACGCAGACCGGCTCGGAGGGTGGCGCGGAGCCGGAACTCCAGGCGCACTTCGACGCGACGATCGCCCGTGACCAGCGGATCGAACCGCGCGACTGGATGCCCGACGGCTACCGCAGGACCCTGGTCCGGCAGATCGCCCAGCATGCCCACTCGGAGATCATCGGCATGCAGCCGGAGGGCGAGTGGATCACCCGGGCGCCCTCGCTGCGCCGCAAGGCCATCCTGTTCGCGAAGGTCCAGGACGAGGCCGGGCACGGTCTGTATCTGTACTCCGCCGCCGAGACGCTGGGCGCCGACCGGGCCGACCTGACCGAGCGGCTGATCGAGGGCCGCCAGAAGTACTCGTCGATCTTCAACTACCCGACGCCCACCTTCGCCGACGTCGGGGTGATCGGCTGGTTCGTGGACGGCGCTGCCATCTGCAACCAGGTGCCGCTGTGCCGCTCGTCGTACGGGCCGTACGCGCGCGCGATGGTGCGGATTTGCAAGGAGGAGTCCTTCCACCAGCGCCAGGGCTACGAACTGCTGATGACGATGATGCGCGGCACCGAAGCCCAGCGCGAGATGGTCCAGGACGCGGTCAACCGCTGGTGGTGGCCGTCCCTGATGATGTTCGGCCCGCCGGACGGCGACTCGCCCAACTCGGCCGCCTCCATGGCCTGGAAGATCAAACGGCACAGCAACGACGAACTGCGGCAGCGCTTCGTGGACATGACCGTCCCGCAGGCAGAGAAGCTCGGAGTGACGCTCCCCGACCCGGACTTGCGCTGGAACGAGGAGCGCGGCCGCCATGACTTCGGCACCCCCGACTGGTCCGAGCTGACCAGGGTCATCAAGGGCGACGGGCCATGCAACGCCCAGCGTGTCGAGCGGCGCCGCACCGCCCACGACGAGGGTGCCTGGGTCCGGGAGGCGGCCGTGGCCCACGCGGCGAAGCAGACGGCACGCGCGCGTGAAGGAGCGACGGCATGAGCGACACACAGAGTCCGAAGGCCGGCTGGCCGCTGTACGAGGTGTTCGTGCGCGGCAAGCGCGGACTGAACCACGTCCACGTCGGCTCGCTGCACGCCGCCGACGACCGGATGGCGCTCACCCACGCGCGCGACCTCTACACGCGCCGCAACGAGGGCGTGAGCATATGGGTGGTGCGCTCGGAGCACATCGCGGCGTCCACGCGCGACGAGAAGGACCCCTTCTTCGCGCCCAGCGCCGACAAGGTGTACCGGCACCCCACCTTCTATGACATCCCCGACGACGTCCCGCACATCTGAGGAGCAGGAGATGAGTGACGAGCAGGGGATGGGCGACGACCACGTCTACATGACGCTCGCCGAGGGCCACGACGACGGAAGCGACGCCCGCTGGGCCTTCGGTACCGGCTTCGAGGACCCGCTGCACGGAGTGGACCCCACCGTGCCCGCCGGCGTCGACCGGGCGGGGCTCGCCGAGTGCTGTCTGGCGCTCGCCGACGACGCCCTGGTCTCCGCGCAGCGACTGGCCGAGTGGACCACCCGCGCCCCCGAGCTGGAGGAGGAGGTGGCGCTGGCCAACATCGGCCTCGACCTGCTCGGCCAGGCCCGTCTGCTGTACGCGCGCGTGGGGCAGGTCGACGGCTCCGGCCGCGACGAGGACGCATACGCCTACTTCCGCGCCCCGGACGACTTCCGCAACGTACGTCTGGCCGAACTCCCGAACGGGGACTTCGCGTTCAGCGTCGTGCGGCTGCTGGTGCTGTCCGCCTGGCGGCTCGCCCACTTCGAGCGGCTGACCGCCGACGACGACCCGGTGCTCGCCGCGGTCGCCGCCAAGGGCGTGAAGGAACTGGCGTACCACCGGCAGTGGGCCGCCGAGTGGGCGGTGCGGCTCGGCGACGGCACGCAGGAGTCGCACCGGCGCATGCGCGTGGCCTTCGAGCAAGTGGCCCCCTATCTGGGGGAGTTGTTCACGGCGTACGACGTCCGGGACGAGGTCGTCGCGGTGCTGGAGCAGGTCGCGGACGCGGCCGGGCTGCCACTGCCCGCCTGGCGCCCGCTGGCGGGTGCCGGCCGCGGGGGCGAACACACCGAGCACCTCGCCCCGCTGCTGGCCGAGTTGCAGAGCGTGGCCCGGGCCCACCCGGAGGCGACATGGTGACCACCCTCACGGACGTCGAACGCGCCCGGCACATCGCCGAGCGGGTGCCGGACCCCGAGCTGCCCATGCTGACCCTGGCCGACCTGGGTGTGCTGCGCGGCGTCGAGATCACCGCTCAGGGCACGGTCGTCGCCGACCTCACCCCGACCTACTCCGGCTGTCCGGCCATGGCCGAGATGCGCGCCGAGGTGGCCGCCCGGCTCCAGGCGGCCGGGTACGCGCGCGTGGAGGTCCGTACGGTGCTGAACCCGCCGTGGACCACGGACTGGATCACCCCCGCCGGGCGCCGCAAGCTCGCCGAGCACGGCATCGCACCCCCGGGACCGGCGGCCCGTCCCATGACCGGCCCGGTGCCGCTGGTGCTGTCGCCGACCCGGCGCACCCTGCGGTGCCCGCGCTGCGGCAGCGCCGACACCGAGGAGACCTCCCGGTTCGGCGCCACCGCGTGCAAGGCACTGTGGCGCTGCCGCGCCTGCCAGGAGCCGTTCGAACACCTCAAGGAGATCTGAGATGGCAGAGCTGTTGTCCACGGAGCGCGACCGCGGTGCCTCCGTCGCGGTGCGGGGCGGGCGTCGCCGCCCGGCCTTCCACGCCCTGCGCGTCGCCTCCGTACAGCGGCTGTGCGAGGACGCCGTCGCCGTCGGCTTCGACGTGCCGGACGACCTGGCCGCCGAGTACGCCTTCTCGCCCGGTCAGTCGCTCACCCTGCGCCGCGAGATCGACGGGCGGGACGAACGGCGTTCGTACTCGATCTGCTCCCCGGTCGGCACGCGCCCGCGTATCGGGGTACGGGAGGTGCCCGGCGGCCTGTTCTCCTCCTGGCTGGTCCACGAGGTGCGGCCCGGTGACGTGGTCGAGGTGATGGTCCCGACCGGCGCGTTCACCCCGGACCTCACCGACCCCGGCCACCACGTCCTGATCGCCGCCGGATCCGGCATCACCCCGATGCTCTCCATCGCCGAGTCGCTCCTGGCCGCCGACGACCGCAACCGGGTCACGCTCTTCTACGGCAACCGCCGCACCGACACGGTGATGTTCGCCGACGAACTCGCCGACCTGAAGGACCTCCACCCCACCCGCTTCCAGCTCGCCCACGTGCTCTCGCGCGAGCCCCGCGAGGCCGACGTGCTCTCCGGACGCCTGGACGCGGAGCGGCTCGCCGCGCTCGTCGACGGCCTGGTCGACGTCGAGGGCGCCGACCACTGGTGGCTGTGCGGTCCACACGGCATGGTCCGTGACGCCCAGGAGGTCCTCGCCGGGCTCGGGGTGCCGGGGGAACGGGTCCATCGGGAGCTGTTCTTCGCCGACGACGCGCCGGTACGGGAGGTACGCCACGAGGATGCCGCGCCGGACGGCCCGGTCAGCCAGGTCACCATCACCCTCGACGGCCGCTCGACCACCGCCGCACTGCCGCGCGCCGCGTCGATCCTGGACGGCGCCCAGAAGACCCGCCCGGACCTGCCCTTCGCCTGCAAGGGCGGCGTCTGCGGCACCTGCCGGGCCCTGGTCACCGAGGGCGAGGCCGACATGCGCCGCAACTACGCCCTCGAAGCCGGCGAGGTCGACGCCGGCTACGTCCTGACCTGCCAGACCCACCCCGTCTCCGAGACGCTCACGGTCGACTTCGACAGCTGAGCGGGATGCCTCGCCCCGCGACCGGCGGTGATGTGGGGGGGTGCGCGGGGCGAGGGCTACGGGGTCGAACCGACCGGAACCGAGCCGTGGGGGACTCAGCAGCCGAAGTCGACCAGGTCGAACGTGGCGTAGTGGTCGGAGGTGTAGTAGTCCTCCTGGGTCTCCTCACCGGTGACGATGCGGCGCGCACCGCGGGTCGAGGAACCCGGGGTGATCACGGTGTACTCGTGGTAGTAGCCGGTCGACTGGCTCGGCAGGACACCTTCCCGGTTCTGGAAGACGGTGCCGTCCTGCGAGTAGGGGTAGGGGCCGCCCTGGTCGATGAGGTCCAGGGTGTCGTGCGCCTGGGAGGGCAGGTCGCTGTAACAGATGCTGCCGACGGCGGCGGCCGCCGGGGTGGCGGTGACGGTACCGCCGACGAGCAGAGCGGACAGGACGGCGGCAGCGGCGCCGATTCGGGTGATCCGTGGGGGGAATCGCATGCCCTCATGATGACGCGCGTAGACAGTGGCATGTCAATGACAACTCCGGAGATTTTCCCGTCACGTCCGATGAGTTTTCCGGAAGTTAACTTCGCACGCCGGCCCGCGGTCAGCCGGGCTTCCGGCTCTCCGCGGCGGCGAACAGAGCGAAGGCCAGCACGATCAGGGCGACGCTCGCGTAGACCTCGTAGCCGTCGAGGAAGCCGATCCGCTGGACGAGCCCGATGTGCCAGTCGGTGAACTCGTGCAGCAGACCCGTCGCGCCCTGCACCAGGGCGAGGAAACCGAGCAACTCCAGCAATTGCTTCATGAGGAGACCCTCGTCCCGCGGACCCGTCCCGGGCATCGGCCGTGGGGCGGGACCCGTTCCGCGAAAGCATCGGCCCCGCAGGAGCTCGTACGCCCAAAGTCTGCGGTGCTGCGACTTTGGTCGCGGATCCCGTTCGTGGACGGGAGATCCGAGCCCTCACTGCGTAGATTTGTCGACCGTGAGCGGTGACGAGACGGTGTCCGACCCCCAGGCCTTCCCCGGCCGGCGCTGGCTGATGCCGTCCGCCGTGATTCACGAGTTCGACCCCGCCGCCGTACGGCCCGGACGGCGGCCCCGGCGCACCGCGCGTGACTGGATCGTCGACTTCTCCTGCTTCCTGGTGGCCGTCCTCGTCGGCATCACCGGCGCGGAGTCGGTGACCAGCAACCCGCATGTCTCGGAATCCCTTGCCACCGTCGACCAACTCCTCGGTGCCCTCGCCTGCGGCGCGGTATGGCTGCGCCGCCGCTGGCCCGTGGCGCTGGCCGTGGCCACGCTGCCGGTCGGGATGGTCTCGGACACCGCGGGCGGCGCGTGCCTGATCGCCCTGTTCACCCTCGCCGTGCACCGCCCCTTCCGGTACGTGGCCTGGGTGGGCGGAGCCAACATCGCGCTGGTCCCCGTCTACTTCTGGCTGCGCCCCGCCTCCGACCTGCCGTACGTCGTGTCGGTCGCCCTCTTCGGCCTGCTGACCGCGGCGGTGGTCGCCTGGGGCATGGTCGTGCGCGCCAAACGGCAGCTCATGTTCAGCCTGCGCGACCGCGCCCGGCGCGCCGAGACCGAGGCACGGCTGCGGGCCGAGCAGGCCCAGCGGCTGGCCCGGGAGGCCATCGCGCGCGAGATGCACGACGTCCTCGCGCACCGGCTGACCCTGCTCAGCGTCCATGCGGGCGCCCTGGAGTTCCGGCCGGACGCGCCCCGGGAGGAGGTCGCGCGGGCGGCCGGTGTCATCCGGGAGAGCGCGCACGAGGCGCTCCAGGACCTGCGGGAGATCATCGGTGTGCTGCGGGCGGCGGACCACGACGACACGGGCCGCCCCCAGCCGACCCTGGCCGCCCTGGACACCCTGGTCGCCGAGTCCCGCGAGGCCGGCATGAAGGTCGTCCTCGACAACCACGTCACCGACCCCGCCGCCGTACCCGCCGCCGTCGGCCGCACCGCCTACCGCATCGCCCAGGAGGGCCTCACCAACGCCCGCAAGCACGCCCCCGGCACGGAGGTCACGGTCACCGTCTCCGGCCGCCCGGGCGAGGGCCTCGTCGTGACCGTCCGCAACCCCGCACCCGAGGGCGGGGTACCGCACGTCCCCGGCTCGGGGCAGGGCCTGATCGGCCTCACCGAGCGCGCCGCGCTGGCGGGGGGCCGGCTGGAGCACGGGGTGGAGGAGGACGGGGCGTTCGGGGTGCGGGCGTGGCTGCCGTGGGGGTGACGTTCCTGGTGTCGTCGTCAGGGCAACTCGCGCGGCCACAAGGGTGATTGCGCCCTGCCTCCGCGTGATTACGTAGGGTCCATGACTGTGATCAGACTGCTCCTGGTCGACGACGACCCCCTGGTGCGGGCCGGCCTGTCCCTGATGATGGGCGGGGCCGAGGACATCGAGATCGTCGGTGAGGCGGCGGACGGCACCGAGGTCGAGGCCGCCGTCGACCGGACCCATCCGGACGTCGTCCTCATGGACATCCGGATGCCGTCGGTCGACGGCCTCGCGGCCACCGAGCGCCTGCGCGGCCGCCCCGACGCCCCGCAGGTGGTCGTCCTGACCACGTTCCACGCGGACGAACAGGTCCTGCGCGCACTGCGCGCGGGAGCCGCCGGATTCGTCCTCAAGGACACCCCGCCCGCCGAGATCCTCGCCGCCGTGCGCCGGGTCGCGGCCGGTGACCCCGTCCTGTCGCCCACCGTCACCCGGCAGTTGATGGAACACGCGGCCGGAACCGCCGCCGACACCCGACGGGCACGCGCGCGTGAGCGCGTCGCGGCCCTCAACGACCGCGAGCGCGAGGTCGCCGTCGCGGTCGGCCAGGGCCTGTCCAACGCCGAGATCGCCGCCGCCCTCTACATGAGCGTCGCCACCGTCAAGACCCACGTCTCCCGCGTCCTGGCCAAGCTCGACCTCAACAACCGGGTGCAGATCGCCCTGTTGGTGTACGACGCGGGACTGCTGGAGCGATCGCCGGAACCCGAGCAGGACGGGCACTAGGCGTCGATCCCGGGCGTTGACCGTGTGAAGGGGGAGTCTCATGACCGAAGCAGTGATCGATCTGGGGAAGTACGGAGAGGCGTTCCGCGCCGATCCGCACCCCGTGTACGCCGAGTTGCGCGCTCTCGGCCCCGTCCACCGGGTACGACCACCCGGCTCCGACGCCGACTACTCGACCTGGCTCGTCGTCGGCCACGAGGAGGCACGAGCGGCGCTCGCCGACCCACGGCTCTCCAAGGACGGCCGCAAGATCGGCATGCTCTTCCACGACGAGGAGCTCATCGGCCGCCACCTGCTCGGCAGCGACCCGCCCGAGCACACCCGGCTGCGCGCCCTCGTCTCCCGCGCCTTCACCATGCGCCGGGTGGAGCAACTCCGGCCCAGGATCCAGGAGATCACCGACGACCTCCTCGACGCGATGCTGCCGTACGGCCGCGGTGACCTGGTGCGGTCCCTCGCCTACCCGCTGCCGATCACCGTGATCTGCGAACTCCTCGGCGTACCCGAGATGGACCGCACCGAGTTCCGGAAACTGTCCACGGAGGTCGTGGCACCGACCAGCCCCGAGAGTTCGTACGACGCCGTCCTGCGCCTCGGCGAGTACCTGACGGAGCTCATCGAGGACAAGCGGTGCGCGGGACCGAGCGACGACCTGCTCGGCGACCTCATCCGCACCACCGCCGAGGACGGCGACCGGCTCTCCCCGGCGGAACTGCGCGGTATGGCCTTCCTGCTGCTGATAGCGGGCCACGAGACCACGGTCAACCTCATCACCAACGCCGTGCACACCCTGCTCACCCACCCCGGCCAACTCGCCGCCCTGCGCGCCGACATGAGCCTCGTCGACAGCGCGGTCGAGGAGACGCTGCGCTATGAGGGCCCGGTGGAGAACGCGACGTTCCGGTACGCCGTGGAACCCCTGGACATAGCGGGCAGGTCCATAGCCAAGGGCGACCCGGTGATGATCTGCCTCGGCGCGGCCGACCGCGACGGCTCCCGCTACCCGGCCCCGGACCGCTTCGACATCCGCCGGGACCCCCGCGGCCACCTCGCCTTCGGCCACGGCATCCACTACTGCCTGGGCGCCCCCCTGGCCCGCCTGGAAGCCGGCACGGCGATACGGGCCCTCCTGGACCGCGCCCCGGACCTCGCCCTCGACGGACCGCCGGGGGAGTGGCTGCCGGGGATGCTGATCAGGGGGGTGCGGAGTTTGCCGGTGCGGTGGTAGGGGGCGGGGTCTGGAGGTGCGGTGATACGGGGAGGGGGCCGGCGTCTGGCGGTGCTTGGCGCTCGGGCTCGGCGGCAGGCTCGACCGGTGCGGGGGAGTGCCCGGCGGTCGGGCTCGGTCGGGCTGGGTCGGGCGGCGGGGCTGGCGTGGGTGCTCGGCAGTCGGCCTTGTCCGGAGTGGCCGGTGGATGGTCGTGTCTGCCCGGCTCGGCCGGTTCGGCCGGGCCTCCCGAGAGCTCGGTTGCAGGGCCTGCGCCGCTCCGCGGGACCCCGAGCGGCGCCTGTGTCCTGAGCCGTTCCGGTGGCCGGATGACCCCTGGTTCGCCGGCGCCTCCGGCGCGGCCAGGCCCCCGCCGACCCGGCCGTACGGCTGCGGTCTCAGTGGTGCGCCCCGCGCCCCGGCCGCCCTCAGAACGCGGCCGTGCTCGACCCGCCCGGGATCTCCGCCAGCCGTACGGCCCTGCGCTCGCGGCGGGACACCTCGCACGCCTCGGCGATCCGTAGTGCCTGGAGGGCCTCACGCCCGTCGCAGGGGTTGGCCCGCTCGCCCCGGACCACCTCGATGAACGCGGCCAGCTCGGCCTCGTAGGCCGGTCCGAACCGCTCCAGGAACCCCGTCCACGGCTTGTCCGCCGCGGGCGGCCCGGTGGGCTCCGTGGACGCGATCGGCGTGCGGTCGTCCAGCCCCACCACGATCTGGTCCAGCTCCCCGGCGAGCTCCATGCGCACGTCGTACCCGGCCCCGTTCAGCCGCGTGGCCGTCGCCGTGGCGAGGGTCCCGTCGTCGAGCGTGAGCAGGGTGGCAGCGGTGTCGACGTCCCCCGCGGCCCGGAACATCGGCGGCCCGGCGTCGGACCCGGCCGCGTAGACGTCGACGATCTCGTGCCCGGTCACCCAGCGCAGGATGTCGAAGTCGTGGATCTGGGTGTCCCGGTAGAGCCCGCCGGACAGCGGCAGCCATTCGACCGGCGGCGGCGCCTGGTCGGAGGTCAGCGCCCGCACGGTGTGCAGCCGTCCCAGCCGCCCCGAGCGCACCGCCTCCCGCGCGCCCGTGTAGCCGGTGTCGAAACGACGCTGGAAACCCATCTGCAGAATCGTCCCGGCGGTCTCCACCTCGGCGATCGCGTGCAGGGTGCCGGGCAGATCGAGTGCGATGGGCTTCTCGCAGAACACCGGCAGTCCCGAGCGTGCCGCCCGGCCGATCAGCTCGGCATGGGCCGAGGTCGCCGTAGTGATCACCACGGCGTCGACGCCCCACTTGAAGATCTCGTCGACGCCCGGGGCCGCGGTCTCCCCGAGGCGGTTCGCGAGCTCCTGGGCCCGCGCTCCGTCCGCGTCCGTGAGTATTAAGGAACCGACCTCCCGATGGCGGCTGAGCGTGTTCGCATGAATGGTGCCGATGCGGCCCGTCCCTATGACCCCGATGCGCATGTGAACAAAATGTGGGCGATGGCCGCCCGCTGTCAATCCGTATGTCCGGACAACCGAACTACACAACTTCCCGTCAACAACGCACGGAGCTACGCTCGCTCCCGTGCCGAAACCAGAAGTAGACCCGACCGTGACCCTTGAGCTCAGCGTGGACCGCAGCAGCCCGGTGCCGTTGTACTTCCAGCTGTCCCAGCAGTTGGAGGCCGCGATCGAACACGGGACGCTCACCCCCGGCAGCCTGCTGGGCAACGAGATCGAGCTCGCCGCCCGGCTCGGTCTGTCCCGGCCCACCGTCCGCCAGGCCATCCAGTCCCTGGTCGACAAGGGCCTGCTCGTGCGCCGCCGCGGAGTCGGCACCCAGGTCGTGCACAGCCAGGTCAAACGCCCGCTGGAGCTGAGCAGCCTCTATGACGACCTGGAGGCGGCCGGCCAGCGCCCCGCGACGAAGGTCCTGGCCAACACGGTCATCGAGGCCACCGCCGAGATCGCCGCGGCACTCGGCGTCCCCGAGGGCAGCGACGTGCACCGGGTGGAGCGGTTGCGCCTCGCACACGGCGAGCCGATGGCACACCTCTGCAACTACATCCCCCCGGCCCTGCTCGACCTCGACACCGCACAACTGGAGAACACCGGCCTGTACCGCATGATGCGCGCGGCCGGCATCACCCTGCACAGCGCCCGCCAGTCCATCGGAGCGAGAGCGGCCACGGCCGAGGAGGCGGAACGCCTGGCGGAGGAGGCGGGAGCACCGCTGCTCACGATGCAGCGCGTGACGTTCGACGACACGGGCAGAGCGGTGGAGTACGGCACGCATACGTACCGTCCAACTCGCTACTCATTCGAATTCCAGCTACTGGTGCGCCCTTAGGGGCGCCGGGCTGCATCGATTTGCGGCTCCGCCGCGTGGGCGCGCTCAGCCCTCACGCACCCGTACGCGGCGACGAATCGCGCACCCCCCTTTGCTGCCCCGTTCGGCACCTGCCGTGAGCGTGCGGCAGAATCGGGCCTTGATGAGCACCTACGGCAACTTCAGCGCCCCCATAGGCTCCCGCCGCGCCCCCGCCCTGCGGACCGTCGGCACGAGGGAACGCCGCTCACACCTGACGGCACCCCGCGTGCCCACGGTCGGCATCGACATCGGCGGCACCAAGGTCATGGCGGGTGTCGTCGACGCCGACGGCAACATCCTGGAGAAGGTCCGCACCGAGACCCCGGACAAGTCCAAGAGCCCCAAGGTCGTCGAGGACACCATCGTCGAGCTGGTCCTGGACCTCTCCGACCGCCACGACGTCCACGCCGTCGGCATCGGCGCGGCGGGCTGGGTCGACGCCGACCGCAACCGCGTGCTGTTCGCCCCCCACCTGTCCTGGCGCAACGAGCCCCTCCGGGACCGCATCGCCGGCCGTCTCGCGGTGCCCGTCCTGGTGGACAACGACGCCAACACCGCCGCCTGGGCCGAGTGGCGCTTCGGCGCCGGCCGCGGCGAGGACCACCTCGTCATGATCACGCTCGGCACCGGCATCGGCGGCGCGATCCTGGAGGACGGCCAGGTCAAGCGCGGCAAATACGGCGTCGCCGGCGAGTTCGGCCACATGCAGGTCGTCCCCGGCGGCCACCGCTGCCCGTGCGGCAACCGCGGCTGCTGGGAGCAGTACAGCTCCGGAAACGCCCTGGTCCGCGAGGCCCGTGAGCTGGCAGCTGCCGACTCGCCCGTCGCCTACGGGATCATCGAGCACGTCAAGGGCAACATCGGCGACATCACCGGCCCGATGATCACCGAGCTGGCCCGTGAGGGCGACGCGATGTGCATCGAGCTGCTCCAGGACATCGGCCAGTGGCTCGGCGTCGGCATCGCCAACCTCGCGGCCGCCCTCGACCCGTCCTGCTTCGTCATCGGCGGCGGTGTCTCGGCCGCCGACGACCTGCTGATCGGCCCCGCGCGGGACGCGTTCAAGCGCCAGCTCACCGGCCGCGGCTACCGCCCCGAGGCCCGGATCGCCCGCGCCCAGCTGGGCCCCGAGGCCGGCATGGTCGGCGCCGCCGACCTCGCCCGCCTGGTCGCCCGCCGCTTCCGCCGCGCCAACCGGCGCCGGGTGGAGCGCCACGAGCGCTACGAACGGTACGTGGAGGCCCGCCGTACGTCCCGGGACACCGCATGACGGCTTCCATGCCACGCCAGGCCCCGGCGCCCCCGGGGGGACCCGAGCGGCCCACCGAGGACCGCCGCCACATGATCCGCCGCCGGGCGATCACGCTGCTCATCATCGGCCTGCTCATCGGCGTCCCGGCCGGCTACCTGGTGATCTCCGCCAACCAGAGCCGCGACAGCGGCAAGGACAAGGAGGCCAAGTACTCGGCGACGGGCCTCACGCCCGGCTGGCCGTCCAAGGTCCAGCGACGCCTTTACCAGGTGCCCGTGCCGCACCCCGCGGACCTGGTCGCCTCCTATGAGACCAACAACTGGAAGACCAGCCGTCTGTACGTCCAGTTCCGGACGACCGACGCCGGCCTGGCCGCCTTCCTCAGCGGCATGGGCGTCAGCCGCGCCGACCTCAAGAAGAACGACGTCTCCATCAGCGAGCGGGACCGGAAGGTCAGCGGCTGGAACTTCGACACCCCGCGCTCCTGGTGGGGCCTGACCCACGCGCAGAAGGACCCGGCGCCCACCCAGGACGTCATGGTCAACCTCACCGTGCCGAACGCCCCGAAGGTGTACGTCGTCTCGCGCACCGTCCCCTGACCCGGCCGGTCGCCGGAGCCGATTGTCAGACCCCGCCCGTAGAGTCGAAGACGACTGATCCGGCATGCGGGCGGGAGGTGACAGGACGTATGAGCGACAGGGCCATGGTGGCCGAGCGCGGGGGTGAGCGGCAGGGATCCGCCGTCCCCGTCCGGCTCGCCGCCGTCTTCCTGCCCGCGCCCCTTCCCCGTGAGGGCCGGATCGCGTTCTGGGACCCCGAGGGCTCGCCCCTGGCGACCGAGAGCCCGGAGGCCGACGCCGCTTCGGTGGAGCGCACCGAGCTCACAGTCGTACGACCGCATGGAGCCGGAGTCCGACGCAGGACCGCCCCCGCCCTCACGCTCCCGCTCGGCGAGGCCCTGCCCCTGCTGGTCCGGGCCCGGCGCGATCCCGCCGCCCACCCCGCCACCGCCTGCTGGGGCGCGGCCACCCTGCACGCGCTGCGGCTCACGGCCCGCGGCCGACTGCTGCCCGGCCTCACCGCCACCGGGCACGACGCCTGGCGGGCCGGACCGCTGGACCCGGACGACATCGCCCACCTCCGCGCGGTCGCGGCCGCCCTGCCCCCTGAGGGTCACGCGGTGCCGCTCCCCGGCCCGGGCGCGCTGCGGCTGCCCGAACCGGAAGCGCTGATGCGCTCCTTCCTGGACGCGGTCGCGGACACCCTGCCCCGGACCCCGGCCGCCCCGTTCGCCTCCGGCAAGCCCTTCGCGGCCCGGGCACCACAGCGGCTGCCGCATGCCCACGACTGGGCCGCGGAGGTCGCCGCCGGCATGGACGCGGGCGTGCGGATCTCGCTCCGCCTCGACCTGTCGGCGTACCACCTGTTCAACGCCGACGACGCCGGTGCGCGCAGCGCGGGCGCCGCGATCGTCCAGGTGCACAGCCTCGCCGACCCGACCCTGGTGGCCGACGCGGCGGCGCTGTGGGCGGGGGACGCCGACGCCGTCTTCGGGCCACGCGCCCGCGTGGACGCGGCCCTCGCGGTGCGGCGGGCCGCCCGGGTCTGGCCACCCCTGGACCGGCTCTCCGAGCAGGACGTGCCCGACGTACTGGCGCTGTCCGACGAGGAGTTGGGCGAGCTGCTCGGTGTGGCGGCGACCCGGCTCGCGGCGGCCGGGGTGGCCGTGCACTGGCCGCGGGACCTGGCGCACGACCTCGCCGCGGCGGCGGTGGTCCGGCCCGCTCCGGGCTCGGCGACCGACGGCACCGGCTTCTTCGAGAGCGAGGAACTCCTCCAGTTCCGCTGGCAGTTGGCGCTCGGCGGCGACCCGCTCAGCGAGGCCGAGATGGACGCCCTGGCCGAGGCCCACCGTCCCGTCGTACGCCTCAGGGACCAGTGGGTGCTGGTCGACCCCGCTCTCGTCCGCAAGGCCCGCAAACGCGAACTGGGCCTGCTCGACCCGGTCGACGCCCTGTCCGTCGCTCTGACCGGCAGCGCGGAGGTCGACGGCGAGACGGTGGAAGCCGTACCGGTCGGCGCGCTCGCCGCCCTGCGCGACCGCCTGACGGCCGGCGTACGCCCCGCCGAACCGCCGCCCGGCCTGCATGCCACCCTCCGCGACTACCAACTCCGCGGTCTGGCCTGGCTGGACCTCATGACCTCCCTCGGCCTCGGCGGCTGCCTCGCCGACGACATGGGCCTCGGCAAGACGATCACCGTCATCGCCCTGCACCTGCGCCGGGCCCGCCGCGAGCCGACCCTCGTGGTCTGCCCGGCCTCCCTCCTCGGCAACTGGCAGCGGGAGATCACCCGGTTCGCGCCCGGCGTCCCCGTCCGCCGTTTCCACGGCACGGAGCGCAATCTGGACGACCTCGACGGCGGCTTCGTCCTCACCACGTACGGCACCATGCGCGCGGCTGCCGCGCGGCTGGCCGAGCAGCGCTGGGGCATGGTCGTCGCGGACGAGGCCCAGCACGTCAAGAACCCGTACTCCGCGACCGCGAAGGCCCTGCGCACGATCCCGACACCCGCGCGTGTGGCCCTGACCGGCACCCCGGTCGAGAACAACCTCTCGGAGCTGTGGGCCCTGCTCGACTGGACGACCCCCGGGCTCCTCGGCCCGCTGAAGTCCTTCCGCGCCCGCCACGCGCGCGCGGTGGAGAACGGCGAGGACGAGGAGGCGGTGACCCGGCTGGCCCGTCTGGTCCGCCCCTTCCTCCTGCGCCGCAAGAAGTCCGACCCGGGGATCGTCCCCGAGCTCCCGCCCAAGACCGAGACGGACCATCCGGTCCCGCTCACGCGCGAACAGGCCTCGTTGTACGAGGCGGTGGTGCGCGAGTCGTTGCTGGCGATCGAGACGGCGGAGGGCATCGCGCGCAGGGGCCTGGTGCTGAAGCTGCTGGGGGCGCTGAAGCAGATCTGCGACCACCCGGCGCTGTACCTGAAGGAGGAGGTCGCGCCCGCGGCCGGTGACCGCCTCGTGGCCCGCTCCGGCAAACTGGCCCTGCTGGACGAGTTGTTGGACACCCTGCTGGCGGAGGACGGCTCTGCGCTCGTCTTCACGCAGTACGTGGGGATGGCCCGCCTGATCACCGCCCACCTCGCCGCCCGCGCGGTCCCGGTGGACCTGCTGCACGGCGGCACTCCGGTGCCGGAGCGCGAGCGCATGGTGGACCGTTTCCAGAGCGGGGCGATCCCGGTGCTCGTCCTGTCGTTGAAGGCGGCGGGCACGGGCCTGAACCTCACCCGCGCGGGTCACGTCATCCACTTCGACCGCTGGTGGAACCCCGCCGTCGAGGAACAGGCCACCGACCGCGCCTACCGCATCGGCCAGACCCAGCCGGTCCAGGTCCACCGCCTCATCACCGAGGGCACCGTGGAGGACCGCATCGCCGAGATGCTCGAATCCAAGCGCGCCCTCGCCGACGCGATCCTCGGCTCCGGCGAGTCCGCCCTCACCGAACTCACCGACCGCGAACTGACCGACCTGGTCTCCCTCCGGAGGCCGTCATGACCCCGGGCCCGGCCGACGAGGCCCGCCGAGCCCTGCGGGCAGCACGGGAGCGGGCAGCCCGCGAGGCGACGGAGAGCGGGGCCGGGGCGCCGGCTACCGGGGACACACAGGGGGCGGGCGAGGCTGGTACGCCGGAAAACCCTGCGGTGGAGGAGGCACGGGGCTCTGCGGCGCCCGGGGCGGGCAGTTCTGTGGCTGAGGGGGGTGGGGGTGCTGCGGCGCGGGGGGCGGGCGGTGCGGTGGGCGAGGGGCTTGGCCGTTCTGTGGTGGAGGGGGCGGGTGGTTCGTCGGTTGGGGGATTTGGCAGTTCTGTGGTGTCCGGGGCGGGTAGTTCCGTGGCTGAGGGGGGTGGGGGTTCTGCGGTGCGGGGGGCGGGCGGTGCGGTGGGCGAGGGGCTTGGCCGTTCTGTGGTGGAGGGGGCGGGTGGTTCGTCGGTTGGGGGATTTGGCAGTTCTGCGGTGCCCGGGGCGGACAGTTCCGTGGCTGAGGGGGGCGGGAGTCTTGCGGCGCGGGCGGCGCTCCGGGATGCCGTGGCCGCCAGACGGTCGGCCGCGGGTACGGCCCGGGACGACGCCGTAGTCCCTTCGGACGCGGGCGACGACACCGAGGCCCCCACTGCCGCCGACAGTTCCACGGCCGGGGAGGCGGACCGAGCTCCCGACGCCACCCCCGGCAACGCCGCCCGCCCTCTCGACACGCGCCCCGCCGACGCCGCCCGAGAAGCGCTGCGGGCGGCGCGCAAGAGGCGGGCGGATGCCGAAGCCGCCGAGGTGGAGGCCGCACGCGCGCGTCGGTCGCGCCGTACCGCCCCGGCCGCGCCCCGGGACCGAAGCCGAACCCCGCGTCCCGCCCCCGGTGTACGGGCGCGTGATGTGCGGGAGTTGCTGGCCGACGCCTTCCGGATGCCTGACGACGCGGCCCTGACGGCGGAGGAGCCCGAGGACAACAACGGTACGCGGCAGAGGAGTTCCGAGCCGGAGACACCCGTACCCGACGACGGTCCCCAGGGCACCCACACCGACGAACCCGCCGCACGCCCCGACGCCGACACCCCCTGGCCCCCCACCGCACATCCCCCCGCCCCGGCCTCCCCCCACCGCCCTCACTCCATGGCCGCCCCCAGCCGGGACAACGACCTGCGCCGCACCTTCCCCGCCTTCCAGCCCCGCTCCTCGGAAGACACCCACTTCGCCGCCACCTGGTGGGGCAACGCCTGGGTCGCCGCGCTGGAGGAGGGCGCACTGGACGCCAAGCGGCTTGCGCGGGGCCGGGGTTATGCCGAGCAGGGGCATGTGGACGCGATCACCGTGACCCCGGGGCTCGTGCTCGCCTACGTGCAGGGCAGCCGCCCCCGCCCGTACCGCGTACAGGTGCGGCTGCGGACGCTCGGCGACGCCGACTGGGACCGGTTCCTGGACCACGCCGCCGACCGGACCGGACACATCGCCGCCCTGCTCGACAGGGAGATGCCCGAGGCGCTGGCCGAGTGCGGAGTGCCGTTGCTCCCCGGACCCGGCGACCTCGAACCGCAGTGCAGCTGCCCCGACCGCGGTCACCCCTGCAAGCACGCCGCCGCCCTCTGCTACCAGACGGCCCGCCTGCTGGACGCCGACCCCTTCGTCCTGCTTCTCCTGCGCGGCCGGGGCGAGCGTGAGCTGCTCGACGCCCTGTCCCGCCTCAGCGCCGCCCGCGCGGCCCGTGCCGCCCAGGAACAGGAGCCGGCCCCACTGCCGGGCGTACGGGCCGCCGAAGCCCTCGCGCCCCGTCGGCTCCCGCCGCTCCCCGCCCCACTGCCGGTCCCCCCGCACCCCGAGCAGCCACCGGCGTACCCGGCGTCCCCGGGCGGCCCCGACCCCTTCGCCCTGGACCAGCTGGCCACCGACGCGGCCGCCCGCGCCCACGCCCTGCTCGGCACCGGCCGCGACCCGGTCGGTGAACTGACCCTGTGGCAGGACGCGGTACGGCTCGCCGCGGCCCGCCCCGGTTCCGGACTCACCGCGGGCACCCGCGCCCTCTACGCCTCCCTGGCCACCGCCACCGACCGCACCCCGGCCGACCTGGCCCGCGCGGTCGCCGCCTGGCGTCAAGGCGGACTCGAAGGTCTCGCCGTACTCGAAGAGCCCTGGGACCCTCCGGCCGGCCGCTTCGACCGGGCCAGGCCGCTGCTCCTGGCCGCCGACCTCCCCGCCTTCCGCCCCTGGCGCAACCATCTCACCCACCCCCGCGGCCACGTCCAGCTCCGCCTGGGCCGCGACGGCCTCTGGTACGCCTACGAGTCGGAACCGGGCCACGACGACTGGTGGCCGCGCGGCACCCCGGACCTGGACCCCGTCGGCGCCCTCACGGGCCTGGGCACGCCGGGCGACCTCTGACCACCCGCGACCGAGAACGCCGACGGCCCGCCCGGCCCGCCCGGTCCACGCGCTCCGACGCCCCACAGGCCCCTACGGCCACCGACCGAGAGCCCTCCGGCACCCCTTCGACGCCCCTTCGTCCCCGCGGTCCCGCATCCGGTGAAGGCTGTGTGAGAGTTCCCCGTCGATGTTCGGGAGCCAGGTGTGGGGGGTGGGGGTGCAGGGACCGGACGGTAAGAAAAGGCGGTTAGCGTGGGGGCCGTGAGTGAGACGAAGACCCCCGCCCTCCAGTACCGCTTCGACGGCCCGGAAGACGCCCCGGTCCTGATCCTGGGGCCGTCGCTCGGGACCACGTGGCACATGTGGGACCGCCAGGTCCCGGAGCTGGTCAAGCAGTGGCGCGTCTTCCGGTTCGACCTGCCGGGACACGGCGGCGCACACGCCTACCCGGTCGGCTCCGTCGGCGAACTGACCGACCGGCTGCTCGCCACGCTCGACCAGTTCGGCGTGCAGCGCTTCGGCTACGCGGGCTGCGCGCTCGGCGGCGCGGTCGGCATGGAGCTGGCGCTGCGCCACCCGGAACGGCTCGCCTCGCTCGCGCTGATCGCCGCCTCCCCGCGCTTCGGCACGGCCGACGAGTTCCGGCAGCGGGGGGTGATCGTACGGACGAACGGGCTGGACCCCATCGCCCGGACATCCCCGGAGCGCTGGTTCACCTCCGGGTTCGCCGCCGCTCAGCCCGCGATCACCGACTGGGCCGTGCAGATGGTGCGCACCACCGACCCCGGCTGCTACATCGCGGCCTGCGAGGCGCTCGCCGCGTTCGACGTGCGGGCCGACCTGGCGAGCGTCGGGGTGCCGACCCTGGTGCTCGTCGGCTCCGACGACCAGGTCACCGGACCGGCCGAGGCCCGCACCCTGGTCGCGGGCATCCCGGACGCCCGGCTCGCCGTCGTCCCCGGCGCCTCCCACCTGGTGCCGGTGGAACAGCCCGCCGCCGTCACCGACCTGCTGGTCAGACACTTCTCCACCGCCTGGCAGCCCGCCTTCGACTCGTCCACCGGCCAGACGGCGATCCCCGCGGCCCCGGTCAAGCCGGTCCTGACGGCCGCGCCGCCGCAGCCCGTGCCGATCGCCGAGATCGCCCCGGCCGCCCCCCACCCCCACTCGGCGGTCCGGCCCGATCCGTACGACGCCGGTCTCAAGGTGCGCCGCGAGGTGCTCGGCGACGCGCACGTCGACCGGGCGCTCGCGCAGGCCGACGAGTTCTCGGGCGACTTCCAGGAGTTCATCACCCGCTACGCCTGGGGCGAGATCTGGGACCGGCCCGGCCTCGACCGCCGCGCACGCAGCTGCGTCACCCTCACCGCGCTGGTCGCGGGCGGACACCTGGACGAGCTCGCCTCCCACACCCGGGCCGCCCTGCGCAACGGCCTCACCCCCTCCGAGATCAAGGAGGTGCTGCTCCAGGCGGCCGTGTACTGCGGTGTCCCGGCGGCCAACAGCGCGTTCAAGGTGGCCCAGCAGGTCATCCGCGAGGAGACCACGCCCACCGAGTGATCGTCCGAGATGATCGTCACGAAGGCGACGTTGCGGCAACGCGCGTCCAGCACGGTTGGCTGGGAGACGGCCGGGCGGTGCGGTTTCCGCGGCGACTGTCACAAGGGCACGATCACATGGCTGGGCCATCCGTGCATGCGGGGACGGCCCGCGCGGGTAGTCCGGACGGCGGCTCGTCCGGGGTCCCTACAGGGCCTCTCGCCTCTGCCCGCGCAGCCGGGGTGCCCGCGCCGCCGCGTCGACGCTCGCGCCGGTCTCCACGACGTCCGCGAGCCGTCGCGCCCAGTCCGCCAGACCCACGAGATCCATCCCGTACGGCGAGGGCTGCCCGAGCTCCGCCGCCCACTCCTGCACGCCCCCGGCACCGCGGCGCAGCAGCCTCGCCCCGCCCGTGACGTTTCCCCGGGCCGCGTGGGTCAGCCCCACGGCGAGCTGGGCCAGCCCCCGCCACAGCGCCCGCTCCTCGTCGGGACCCGACTTCCAGGCGTCCTCGAAGACCTCGTGCGCGTGGAAGGGGCGCCCCGCGTCCAGCAGCTCCTGCGCCTCGGCCACGGTGTCCTCGGGGCTGCGCAGCACGCCCTCCGGCTGCCGTGCGACACCGTCGGCGCCGTACGGCAGCGGCCGCCCGAGCCCGTCCCGCGGCCGGGCGTTGCGTGCCCGCCCCTCGCCGTCCCGGTCCCGCGCGTCCTGCCGTCCTGAGGATGTACTGGCCATACGTCGATTGTCCCGCGCCCGGTGCCCGCTTGGGCCCGGCCCCGGCGGGGGGTAAATTTTCGGTACGCGCGTTCCCGTGGTCCATCGCGGGGCAGCGCACCGGGACGTGGCGCAGCTTGGTAGCGCACTTGACTGGGGGTCAAGGGGCCGCAGGTTCAAATCCTGTCGTCCTGAGCGTGCGAAGGGTCTTCGCAGGCGTGAGCCTGCGGGGCCCTTCTTCGCGTGGGTCGGATTCCCGCTTCGAGGTGGCGGATGACGCTCATCGCCATCTCGGGTGAGGGCGGGGGCCATTCCAACCGCACACAAGGTTGCCGCAACCACTCACGGTGGGGCCCGGCCGTACTCACTGCGCGCCGGCGCGGGTCAGCCGTGGCAGGGCCAGGGAGATTGTCGAGGCGGCGAGCAGGGCCGCCGCGCACGGCACCCCGTAGCCCACCGAGGCCCCCGCCATGTCGACCACCCACCCGGCGGTGGCGTAGCCCAGCGCCACCCCTACGGAGAGGCCCGAGACGATCCAGGTGATGCTCTCAGTGAGCTGGGCGGCCGGCGCCAGGTGGCCCACCAGTCCCATTGTGGTGATCAGGACCGGCGCGACGGCCATGCCCGCCACGAAGAGCATCCCCGCCAGCGCCGCGAGGCTCCGCGCGAACAACAACGGTGCCATCGTCACGGCCATCACCCAGACGCCGGCCAGCAACCGCCGGGTGATTGCCCCCCGCGGACTGATCGCACCGAAGGCCGCGCCCGCCAGGCCCGAGCCGAGCGCGTACACGCCGAGCAGCACGCCGGAGAGAGCCTTGTTGTGGTGCGCGTCGGCGAACGCCACCGTCGTGACCTCCACCGAACCGTAGGACGCGCCCACCGACGTCAGCGTCAGCACCAGCAGGCCGAGTCCCGGGACGCGCAGGGCGTTGGCCGCAGCGCGCTGCGGCTCGGGGCGCACCGGCGGTTCCGTACGCCGCTGGGCCGCGAACAGCAGGACGCCCACGGTGAGCAGGACCGCGGCCATCAGCGGTCCGGCCTCGGCGCCGACGCTGGTCGACAGCGTGATCGCCAGGGCGGGGCCGATGACGTAGATCACCTCGTCGAGCACCGACTCCAGGGAGAACGCGGTGTGCAACAGCCGCGGTGACTGCCGGTGGAGCTCCGCCCAGCGGGACCTGACGAGCGCGCCCATGCTGGGCATGCAGCCCGCTACCGCCGCCGCGACGTACAACGTCCAGTCCGGGGCGGCGTACCGGGCGCACAGCACCAGCGCACAGATGGCGGCGACCGTCACGGCCGTCGCCGGGAGGACGACCCGGCGCTGGCCATGACGGTCGACCAGCCGGGAGATCTGCGGTCCGATCGCCGCGGCGGCGAGCGCCTGTGTGGCGGAGACCGCGCCGGCGAGCCAGTACTCACCGCCGAGTTGCGACAGCATGATGACGATGCCGACGCCGGTCATCGACAGCGGAAGGCGTGAAATGAAGCCCGCAGCGGAGAAGAGCAGACTCCCCGCGGGAGAGAAGATCCGGCGGTAATCGGAGAGCATGGGACTCCACGCTCCATCAGGAGCCGATCGTCGCTGGGCGGATCCGGTCCGGTTGCTGCGTCCTTCTCGTACTCCATTTTCGCGCATGGCGCGGTATCTCGCGACGCGGCGCGGTATCTCGCCGTGCGCGTGCGGCAAATGGCAATCCGGGTAAGCTGGGTGGGAGACACGTCGATATCTCGGCGAGAAGGAGCCCGCATAACGGCGGCCGTGTATGCCGGAGACCGCGTATACCGGCGATCGTGTTCATAGGCGACCAGGCCGAGTCCCGGCTCGGAGAATTCTCCTCATGTCAGCCCGATTTCTTCACGGGCTTCTCCGCGGCCCGGGGCCTTTCGCCAAGCTCGGCCCGCCCGGCAAGTGCCCGTCCCCGGAGGTTAGTTGGGATGAACGCGCGACTGCGAAGCCAGGCTGCGATGGCTGCTGTCAGTACATGCATCGTCGCACTGACGGCGTTCTACTACGTATTCCCGGAACATCGGATGATCTTCGTCGCCATTGGGGTGACCGGAGTTTTCGGTACTGTCCTTGGTGTCTTTCTCAACCACCCAGCGCACCGACTCCCCTGGCTGTTGCTCGCCGCGGGAAACCTCGCCTTCGTCGCGGGCCAGGCCACGCAGATCATCCTCATCGAGTTGCTCCAGGAGGAGATGCCGTTTCCGTCGATCGCCGACGGCTTCTATCTCGTGGCATATCCGCTCTACGCGGCCGGCCTGCTGAGCTTTGTCCACTGGCGCACAAGTTGGCGCGACCGCGCGAGCCTCGTCGACGCGCTGACGCTGACAGCCGGCCTGGCGCTGCTGTCGTGGCTCTTCCTCATCGATCCGTATGCCCGCGTCGAGGGCCTCACCTGGGTGCAGAAGGCGTTCTCCATCGCCTACCCGCTCGGCGACATCCTCGTACTGGCGATGTTGCTGCGCCTGCTAGCCGGCCGCGGCGGCAAGAGCCGCTCGCTCATGCTGCTCACCGCGGGCACTGTCGGCCTGCTCACCACCGACGTGGCATACGGCCTGATTCAACTGAACGGGACCTGGCGCACGGGTACGGTGGTCGATCTCGGCTGGGCCGTCCTGTACGGCGCCTGGGCGGCCGCCGCGCTCGATCCCACCATGCGGTCGCTCACCCAGCCGGTGGCATGGCGCGGCGAGACCGGCACCGGGCGGCTGAGCCTGCTCGCCCTGGCGTCGTTGATTGCGCCGGTCATCCTCCTGACGCAGGCGGTGCGCGGGGTGAGGGCCAACGTCGGTGTCATCGGGGTGTTCTCCGCGGTGCTCTTCCTCCTCGTCCTCTACCGCCTGGCAGGCGTGGTGGCGACCCACCGGCGGGCGGTAGGCCGGGAGAAGGTGCTGCGCAACGCGGTGTCGTCGCTGGGCGGAGCGGGCGATCTGCGGGATCTGGCCGTCGCCGTCCACTCCGCGGTGACGGAGTTGATGCCGCACAGCCCGCCGCGTTCCGCACTGCTCACCCTGCCGGACACCCTCTGGGTGAACGGGGCACACAGCGGCGTACAGGGGCCCCTGTCCGCGCAGGCGACCGCAGCCGTACGGGAACTGATCGCGTCCGGCGAGATCCGCCTGGTCACCCTGGACGGTGTGGGACCCGATCTTGCCGCCCGCCTCACGGGCTCGGACGATGAGCCGACCCGCGCCGTCCACGCGCTGGTCTGCCCGCTCACCTCGCAGGTCCACCCCTCTGGCGACCCGCTGATCGGGGCGCTGATCGTGGCCGGGGACGAGCACGACCTGCTCGTGCTCCGCGACACGCTGGCGACTCTCGCCGCGCAGTCGGCACTTGCCGCGGCGCGGGTCGCCCTGGCCGACGAAGTCAACCGGCGCAACAGCGAGATGTACTTCCGTACGCTGGTGCAGAACGCCTCCGACGTCATCCTGATCCTCGACGACGACGACCGGGTCCGTTACGCCAGCCCCTCCGCCGACCAGGTGCTCGGCGTTCCGGATCTGGAGGGCACCCTGCTCGTCGAGCTGGTGCCGCCGCAGGACAGCCGCGCGGTGGTCGAAACGCTCGGTCGGATACGGAACCGCGAGTACCAGACCAGGCGCGAGCACTGGCGCATGGTCCGCACCGACCGGGCGACCATCGAAGTCGAGGTGAGGTGGAGCGACCTGCGCGAGGAGGCCACCGTCGGCGGGGTGGTGCTCACCCTGCGGGACGTGACCGAACAGCGCAAACTCGAACGCGAACTCACCCACCAGGCGTTCCATGACTCGCTCACCGGTCTGGCCAACCGCGTGCTCTTCCAGGAGCGGATCAACCACGCCCTGGTACAGGCTCAACGCGAGGGCACCGTGGTCGGCGTGCTCTTCGTCGACGTGGACGAATTCAAGGTCGTCAACGACATACACGGCCACGGCGTGGGCGACGAACTCCTGGTCGCGCTGTCACTCCGGCTGCAGACCACCGTCCGTGCCTCGGACACCGCCGCGCGCGTAGGTGGCGACGAGTTCGCACTGCTGGTGGAGGGCTCAGCCACGCCGGCGGGCGTGGAAAAGTTCACCGAGCACGTGATGTCCGTGTTCGCCGAGCCGTTCCGACTCAGCGTGGGGCCGGTGAGCACGTACGCCAGTGTCGGCGTCGCGACGACGGAGGACAGCATCGACTCGGTCGAACTGCTGTCACACGCCGATCTCGCGCTGTACGCGGCGAAGACGGCGGGCAAGCGCCAGTGGCGCCGCTATCACCCGGAGCTGCAGAGCGGCATGGCCGAGCGTGCCAAGTTGCAGGCCGGCTTGGACAGTTCGTCGATCGAGACGTCGTTCATGGTGCTGTACCAGCCCATCGTGGAACTGGCCAGCGGGCAGATCGCCGGGTTCGAGGCGCTCGTTCGCTGGCCCCACGCCACGCGCGGCATGGTAATGCCGGAGCAGTTCATCAGGCTGGCCGAGGAGAGCGGGCAGATCGTCCCGCTCGGCGCCTGGGTGCTTGATCAGGCCTCGGCGGAGGCTGTCCGGTGGGAGGACTCCGTGCTGCGCCACGGGGCGGCTGACCGCAAGGCACCTTACGTCAGTGTGAACGTGTCGCCGCGTCAGTTCCGGGACGACGAGTTCCACAACGTTGTGCGGCGTGCCCTGCAACTCTCCGGCATCGAACCGTCGTCTCTCGTACTGGAACTGACCGAAAATGTGCTGATGTACAACGACGATCGCATCCTGGCTGAGATGAGTTCGCTCACCGACCTCGGGATCCGCTTCGCGATCGACGACTTCGGAACGGGCTACTCGTCGCTGAGCTATCTGCGTGAGTTCCCGATCTCGATACTCAAGATCGACAAGTCGTTCGTCGACCAACTCGGGCGTTCGACCGAGCAGTACGCCCTGGTCGAGGGCATCGCGCATCTCGCCGACACACTCGGCCTCACGGTGATCGCCGAAGGAGTGGAGGACGTGAGGCAGCAGGAACTGCTGGTCTCCATGGGCTGCCGACTCGGCCAGGGCTATCTCTTCGCCCAGCCGGTCAGCGCCGAGGAGGCGGAGCAGCTCATCCTCGCGCCGCCGCTCGGCCGCCTGGCAGAATTGCCCGGGGCGCCCGCGGAAAGGAAACGGTGATGGCGGCTGCCCTCTCCCGCGACGCAGGAGGTCCCTGGTGACGGAACGTGATCACCTGTCGACAGAGTCGGCTGCGCGGTGTGTCGTGCTGCGCAACGACGAGCAGCAGTACGCGATCTGGCCCGCCGACCACCGGATTCCGGCCGGATGGCATCGGATCGGCGGACCGGAGTCCGCCGAGTGGTGCGGGAGCCTGGTCGACCGGCTGTGGACCGACATGCGGCCTGTGAGCGCCCGCGCCGGGGGGTGGCCCCCGGGACCCGGGCGGGGCACCGTGCCCGAGCTGGTCCGGGAGCGGGCGCGACGTGAGCCGTCCGCTCTCGCGGTGCTCTCGGACGAGGGACGGCTCAGCTACGCCGAGCTGACCGGCCGCGCCGACCGGCTTGCCCACCGGCTGCGGGAGTCGGGTGTCGCCGCGGAGTCCGTCGTCACCGTGTGCCTCGACCGGGTGCCCGAACTGGTCGTCGCGCTGCTGGCCGTGTTGAGCTCCGGCGGCGCGTTCCTGCCCCTGGACCCGGCGACTCCGCGGCAACGGATGGCCGCGCTGGTCGGGGAGACCGGTTCACGCCTCATCGTCTCCAGCCGCGAGCACGCCCCGATGTTCGTCGAGTGCGAGGCGCGGATCGTTCACACCGGGGAACCGGACGGGCAGGCGTCACCGACGGGGCCGCGGTCGACCCCTCCCGGCCCCCGGCCGGACGACCTCGCCTACGTGATCTACACCTCCGGATCCACCGGACCTCCCAAGGGAGTGATGATCACCCACCGGTCGCTGGCCCACTCCCTCACCGCGGTGGCCCGGGCATACGAACTGAGGCCCGGCGACCGGGTGCTGCACGCTGCGGCGCTCGGTTTCGACACGTCACTGGAGCAGATCTTCGCGCCGCTGATCAGCGGCGCGACACTCGTCCTCGCGGGAACACATATGTGGGCGCCCACCGACCTGTTGCACCGCCTTCCGGAGCACGGGATCACCGTCGCCGACCTGACCCCCGCCTACTGGCATCGGATCGTCTCCGTCCCGGACCGCGACGCGAGTCTCGCGTCGCTGCGGCTCGTCATCGTCGGCGGCGAGATCGTCACGGCGAAGGACTGCCGCGCCATTCGGCACCGCATCCCCGGCGCGCGGCTCGTCAACGCCTACGGACTCACCGAGACCACCATCACCTCCACGCTCTGCGAACTGAACGAGGAAGTGCTCGCCGCGCCGGACACCGCCGTCGCCCCGATCGGCAGGCCCCTGGAGGGGAATCACGTCCACGTGCTCGACGCCGAACTGCTCCCGGTGCCGCCGGGCGGCCGCGGCGAGATCTACCTCGGCGGCCCGGGGCTGGCACGCGGTATCTGGCGACAACCCGCCCTGACCGCACGGCAGTTCCTGCCAGACCCGCACGGCTCGGCGCCCGGGGGCCGGATGTATCGCACCGGGGATCTGGGCCGTCGACGCTCGGACGGCAACCTGGAAGTCCTGGGCCGGGTCGACGACCAGATGAAGATCCGCGGGTTCCGGGTCGACCCGGCTGAGGTCGAGGCCGCACTGGTGTCGCAGCCGGAGATCGGCCAGGCGATGGTGGTGGCCCGGACGCGCGCCGGCGGCGGCCGAGACCTCGTCGCGTACTTCACGCCGACCTCGCCGCCGACCGGCGGCGAGGCGGTGCTGCGCGCACGGCTGCGGTCGGCACTCGCCGAGGTCCTGCCGGGCCACATGATCCCGTCGGTCTTCCACGCGGTGGAGCGGCTGCCCGTCACGCCCGGCGGGAAACTCGACCGCAGGGCCGTGCCGGAACCCCTGGCCCCGGCTCTGACGGTCGGCGTCGACGACTGTCCGGTGCCGCAGGGGATGGCCCAGTTGTGGGGCCAGATCCTGGAAGTGGACTATGTCCGTCCGCACGACGACTTCTTCGAGCTGGGCGGCAACTCGTTGCTGGCCATGGAGATGCTCGCCCGGACCCGCGTCGTGTTCGGCATCGGCGTCACACAGATCCGCGACCTGACCCGTTCACTGCTGCGGTATCCGACGCTCGCCGCGTTCGCCGAGTCCGTGCGCCAGGCACGTGCCGGCACACTGGCCCACCCGGACGGCGGGAGCGTCGACTTCGCCGCCGAGACCGATCGGCACCTTCCGGCAGTGGGCCGTGACGCGTCGGCTCCGGCGCCCCGGCGCCCCGGCGACGTCCTCCTCACCGGGGCGACGGGGTTCTGCGGCGCGTACATGATCGAGGAGTTGCTGCGCAGGACGACGGGACGGATCCTCTGCCTGGTCAGGGCCTCCGACGACCAGCGCGGCATGGAGCGGATTCGCGCGAGCCACCGGCGGTACACCCTCAGCGATCTGTCCAGCGAGCGCGTCCAGCCGGTCGTCGGCGACCTGGGCAAGCCCGGACTGGGGCTGTCCCCAAGCCGGTTCGAGGAGCTGGCGTCGACCATCGACGCCGTCTACCACTTCGGCGGCCAGGTCAACTTCATCTACCCGTACCACGAGTTGCGTGCGGCCAACGTCGATGGAACGTACGAGATCATTCGCCTCGCCGCCCGCCGGGCCGTCCCCGTCCACTTCACCTCCAGCATGGCGGTGCTCGCCGGATTCGGGCCGGCCGGGGTGCGCGAGGTGACGGAGAACACGCCGCTGCGCTTCCCCGAGTACCTGTCGGTGGGATACGTGGAGACCAAATGGGTCGGCGAAGCACTGCTGAAGAAGGCGTCCGACGCGGGCCTGCCGGTCGCCGTCTACCGCCTGATGGACATCACGGGCCGCAACGGAACCGGCGTGATGAACACCAGCAGCGAGCTGGCCGCCCTCTTCGGCTTCATAGCGCGAACCGGGCTCTGCCCGGACGCCCGGCTGCTGCTGGACTTCCTGCCGGCCGATCACCTCGCCCGCGCCATCGGACACATCTCCACCCGCCATCCCGCTCGCGGTGAGGTCTACCACCTCACCAACCCCCGCCCAGCGCTGCTGAATTCGCTCGCCGAGCGCCTGCGCAGGCGGGGTTACCCGGTCCAGGAGATCCCGTACGCCGAGTGGATCGCCGCTCTGGTGAAGTACGCGGCCGGGCACCCCACGGACCCGATCACCCCCTTCGTCCCGCTCTTCGTCGACCGGTGCGCGCGCGCCGACATCACCGTGAGCGAGATGTACTTCCAGGGCGTTTTCACGGAGTTCACGCGTGACAACGCCGAACGGGCGCTGGCGGGCGCAGGGATCGACATTCCGCCGGTGGACGAGGAGATGATGGACCGCTACATCGACTTCCTCCAGCAGGCCGACGACGTCCGGCCGGTGAAGAGTCAAGGGCAGGAAGCGGCACAGTGGTGAGCCGATGCCCTCGCTGGGAGGCGCTGGATGTGCTGGAAGCGGCGCCCGACGGTCCGGTGGCCTTCGGCGCCGACCTCAGTCCCGCCGGCCTCCTGGAGGCGTACCGCGCCGGCGTGTATCCGTTCCCGGCGTCCGACGAGTACACCCGCGCCCTCAACGAGGTGGTCTTCGCCGATCAGGTCCAGGAGGGCCGCATCCGGCTCGTGGGAGAGGAGTCGGCCGATCCCTACGCCGTCTCCTGGTGGTGTCCCGACCCCAGACCGGTGCTGCCGGTGTCGGCCACGCACCTCAGTCGGAGCCTCGCCCGGCGGCTGCGCAACCGCCTGCCGTGGTCGACCAGCCTGGACCGGCGGTTCGAGGAGGTCGTCCGCGAATGCCGTGCCGGCAGGGTCCCCCTTTGGCTCACCGACGAGTTGATCGCAAGCCTGGTCCGCCTGCACGATCTGGGGCATGCTCACAGCGTCGAGGTGTGGGAGGACGGCGATCTGATCGGCGGTGTCTTCGGTCTGCGGGTCGGATCGGTCTTCAGCATGGACTCGATGTTCTTCCACCGTCCCGGCGCCGCGAAGGTCGCGGTGACCGACCTCGCGGCGCGCTTCGCTCAGGCCGGCGGCGAGCTGCTCGACGCACAGCGGGACAGCCCGCACGTCCGTGACCTGGGCTGCGTTCTCGTGCCGCGAGAGCAGTACGTGCAGTGCCTCCACAGCACCGCGCGCGACACTCTCCCGATACCCACTGCCACCTTGCCCGCCCGCCGCCTCGCCCAGCCGACGGGATCGCGCTGACCGCGTTCGTCGCGCTGCTCGCCCCGTACCGTGCGAGGTACGCGAGCCCGGGGTGCGCGAGCCGTCACCAAGGGAGGTGGCGACCTGAGATTCCTCTGCCCGCTGCTCCGCGTGCCCGTGCCGCGCTCCGACTGGGGCCGATGAGGCATATGTGGTGAAAGTGCACTGTTGGATCTAGTTTATGACTGACGGGTCCGACTTCGTGGACAGGACGGTGATGTTCCCACCGCGCGTACTCGTGATCGAGGACGACCAGGATGTGAGCGCCCTGCTGGAGCGGCACTTCCGCGAGCGGGGGTGCCCCGTGGCCGTCGCGTGTTCGGGGGAGGAGGGGCTCGGCCTCGCCTTCGCCGACCCTCCGGACATCGCGGTCGTCGACGTGATGCTGCCCGGTATCGACGGACGGGAGGTCGTCCGCAGACTGCGGGCGGACGAGCGGACGAGGAGGTGCCGTCTGGTCGTCTCCTCGGTGCTCGACCCGGAAGATCTGATCGGCCTCGCGGACGAGGTGCTGGCCAAGCCGTTCCGGCAGTCGGCCGTGGCGCGGCTCGTGGACTCCTACCGGAGCTCCGTGGCCCAGGAGTCCCAGGAGGAGTAATGGCTCATGTCCTGATAGCCGACGACGACGCGGACATCCGGGATCTGGTGGCGTTCAAGCTGGCCCAGAGCGGTCACCAGGTCACGGCCGTGGAGGACGGCATGGCGGCGCTCCGCGCGGCGCGTGAGAACACGGTGGACCTGGCACTGCTCGACATACGGATGCCGGGTATGTCGGGCCTGGACGTATGCCGGGAGCTGCGCGCGGCGGCCGAGACCGCGACGCTCCCCGTCATCATGATCACCGCCCGGTCCCAGGAAGGGGACGTCGAGGTCGGCTTCGCGGCGGGAGCCGACGACTACATCATCAAGCCGTTCAGCCCGCGGGAGCTGTCCAGCAGGGTCACAGCCGTGCTCAACCGGGTGGACCGGTGATCCCCGCCGGCGTCATCAGCGGCGCGCTGCTCTGCCTGTCGGCCGTCGTCCTGACGCTGGGCCTGCTGATCGTCGGCAACCGTTTCGTCCGCAGGCACCGACAGCGCAGACGCGAGCGGATCGCGGCACCGGTACGCGGTCCCCTGCTCCAGCTCCTGTGCGCGGAGGAGGACGAACAGACCGAACTGCTGCACCGGCTGGCGGGGATCGACAGGCGGACCTGGGTCGCCCTGGAGCCGACCCTGACGGCGCTGCTGGGCAAGGTCTCCGGCGGAGCCCGTACGGCGCTGGTCCGCCTGTACGAGCTGCGGGGGGCCGGCGTGGACGCCATCGCCGACCTGTCGAGCCGCAGCGCGGCCCGGCGGGGGCGCGCCGCGCAGGTGCTCGGTCAGCTCTGTCACCGTCCCGCCGCCCCGTCGCTCTGCCGTCTGCTGGCCGATCACGATCCCGAGGTACGCCTGGCCGCCGCGCGGGCGCTGGGCCGGTGCGGGGGACCGGAGGCAGTGCCGTACCTCCTGGAGTCCCTCCACGGATCGCGGACCGTGCCGCCCGGTGTGGTCACCGGGGCGCTGGTCTCCCTGGGACCGGAGGCACAGCGGGGTCTCGCCGCGGGACTGGAACATCCGCAGCCTCTCGCCAGAGCCGTGACCATCGAGGTCCTCGGCGCGACCGGCGTGGTCTCCCATACGTCCGAGATCGCCCGTGCACTGCGCGAGGACCCCCAGATCGAAGTACGCATCAAAGCGGCACGCGCGCTGGGCAGACTGGGCATGCCCGACGGCCTGGAGCCGCTGCTGGCGGCCGTCCGGCCCGGTGGGTCGGTCGCCCTGCGCATGGTGGGCGCCGGGGCCCTCGGCAGTCTGGGAGCCGTCGCCGCGACGGGCCCGCTGGCGGAGCTGCTCGGCGATCCCGACCCGCATGTGGCAGCCAACGCGGCTCGCTCGCTGCTGCAGCTCGGTCCGGAAGCGCTCGCCGCGCTGCGCGCGGCGGCCGACGACCGCTCCGGCGGGCCGGCCGCCGCCCAGGCCAGAGCCGCGCTTGCCGCATCGGCGGTCGGGGGCGCACGCCACGGTGTCCGCGCGGAGGTGGCGCTGTGAGCATGTTGGCCGGCGAACCGTGGGCGTCGCTGCTGGGCGCGGTGCACTCGCTGATCACCGTGTGCGACAGCGTGGTGATCGTGTACTTCGTGGCCATCAACACCAGTTATCTGGTGCTGATCCTCATCGCCCTCGGGGAGTTCGTCAGAACGCTGCGCCGGGCTCCCTTCGCGGGCTATGACGAGGCTGCCACCAGCCCCTTCACACCGCCGGTTTCGGTGATCATGCCCGCGCACAACGAAGCAGCCGGCATCGTCGAAGCCGTACGGGCCATGCTGCTGCTGAACTACCCGGAGTTCGAGGTCGTCGTCGTCGACGACGGCTCCACCGACGGCACGCTGGATGCCCTGAGGGACGCCTTTGACCTCGCAGAGGTGGAGTACGTGGTGCCCGAGGACGTCCCCGTACGCGGCAGGGTCACCTCCGTCCATCTGCCCAGGGGCGGCCCGGTGCGTCTGGTGGTGGCCCGCAAGGACAACGGCGGCAAGGCCGACGCGCTCAACGTCGGGATCAACCTGGCGCGCTATCCGCTGCTGTGCATGGTGGACGCGGACTCGATCCTCGACTCCCAGGCGCTGCTCGCGGTGGCCAAACCGTTCTGCGACGATCCGCTGCGGGTGATCGCCTCCGGTGGTGTGGTCGGCCTCGCCAACGGCTGCACCGTCGTGGCGGGGCGTGTGGTCGAGGCGCGTGTTCCCCCGGATCTGCTCGGCCGTGTTCAGGTGGTCGAGTATCTGCGCGCCTTCCTGCTCGGCCGCACCGGATGGTCCAAGCTCGGCAGCCTGCTGATCATCGCCGGTGCCTTCGGTCTCTTCCGCAAGGACGCGGTCGTGGCGGCCGGCGGAATGGACCCGGACTGCATCGGCGAGGACGCAGAGCTGGTCATCCGCCTCCACAAGCACATGCGCGAGCAGGGCCGCGACTACCGCATCGTCTTCGTCGCCGAGCCGATCTCCTGGAGCGAGGCGCCCTCGAAGCTGAAGGTCCTGGCCCACCAGCGGCGGCGCTGGCACCGCGGCCTGACGGAGATCCTGCTCAAGCACCGCCGCATGATCGGCAACCCCCGCTACGGCCGCATCGGCCTGCTGGCACTGCCTTTCTACGTGCTCTTCGAACTGCTGGCCCCGCTGGTGGAGCTCGCGGGACTGGTTCTCGTACCCCTGGGCGTACTGGTCGGCGCGGTGAACGCGGACTTCCTCTGGCACTTCCTGCTCGCCGCCTACGCCTACGCCGTCGTCGTCGGCATGGTGTCGGTCGCGGTGGAGGAGTACGTCTTCCACCGGTTCACGCGGTGGCGGGACGTCTGGGGCGGCCTCGTCGGGGTGGTCGCCGAGAACATCGGATACCGCCAGCTGACGGCGTGGTGGCGGCTGCGCGGCATGTGGGACGCGCTGCGCCGATCTCCTCAGGTGTGGGGTGCCATGACCCGTGCCGGATTCGACTCTTCCGGCGAGGTGAGGAAGAGCGGAGGTGATCGTGCATGAGCCGTGCTTCCGTTCGGGGCGGTGGCCGGGTGGCGCACCGGCTCGGCCTCGCATTCGGACTGCTGACCCTTCTGATCGCCCTGTGCGGAGTCGGCACACTGACCGGCGCGCTGGTGCTGGAGACCCAGCGTGACCGCGTCGCCGACAGGGTCCAGCCCGCCGAGGGCGACAATCTGCGCCTGCTCAACGCTGCCGTCAGCGCGCAGCGTTCGATGCGGGGCTATTTGGTCACCGGCGACCAAAGCGAGCTCGCCGCCTTCCGCGCGGCCCGGGACGGCATTCCGTCCGTCATCGACGACATCCGCGGACACGACGTCGCGGACGAACGTAATGTCGCGACGCAGCAGCGGCAGCTGGACGCGTATCTGCGCGTCGCCGACGACCAGGCGCACGCCACTGCGGGAAGCGCGCAGGCCGTCGCCCTCACCCGCGAGGCCACCCGGCGGTTCCAGGCGTTCGAGGTGACCAACGCCCGCCTGAACGACCAGCTGAACGAAGAGGTGCAGCGTCAGGACGAGCACGCCGACACGGTGATCCGGGCGGGCATCGCCGGGCTCGGCGCCGCGCTGATCGCGGCCCTCGCCGTGGCCGTGTACACGTCGGTGCACGCCACGCGCGCCCTGACCGGGCCCCTGCGGAGCACCGAGTGGACGCTCGGCAGGCTCACCCTGGGGGACCATGCGGCCCGGGCCGAGGTGACGGGGCCGGAGGAGATCCGGGCGGTGGCGCGGTCGGTCAACCTGCTCGCGGACGAGAGAGACCGGCTGCGCGCGGACGAGGAGGAACGCCGGCGACTGTCGAAGGCCGCGAGGGAGACCGGCATCCGGATCAGGGGCCGCCTCGACGTCGACCATGTTCTCGACGCAGCGTGTACCGGTATCGGCGAGGTCCTGGCCGCCGACTACGTCTTCATCCTGCTCGCCGAGAACGGCGGCTCCGAGTTTCCGGTGGCCCGGCTGTGGTCCGCGGAGCGGGGCCTGCTGCCCGACGAGGAGCGCAGGCGCATACCGACGCTCCCGGCGGACGTGGTCCACGATCACTACCGGCGGGGGACTGTCTGGCTGGTCACCGACCTGCCCCAGTACATGTCCGAGACCAGGCCGATGCCAGGTGCCCCGGGGTCCTTCGGAGAGATCGGTATGCCGACCGAGAACCGCATCGCCGCAGCGGCGCTGGGCCTGGATTCGGCGGTGATCACCCCCATAGGGGTGGGGGAGGAACCGATCGGTGCCGTCTCCGTGGCCCGCACCAGCGCCGACCGCCCCTGGCGGCCGGTGGACATCGAGATCGCCGAGTCCATGGCCAGCGGCGTCGGCCGGGCACTGCACACCGCTCTGCTCTACGAGCAGGAGTCCAGCCTGGTGGAAAAGCTGCGCGCCCTGGACAAGGCCAAGAGCGACTTCCTGTCCACCGTCTCCCATGAGCTGCGCACCCCGTTGACCAGCATCGTGGGATACATCGAACTGCTGAAGGACGAGGACACCGGTCTGCTCTCCCCGTCCCAGCTGCACATGCTGGACGTCGTCGACCGCAACGCCAACCGGCTGCGGGCGCTGATCGAGGACCTGCTCACGCTCTCCAGGATCGAGTCGGGAGCGTTCACCTCCCGGAAGGCACCGATCGACCTGCGACGGCTGGTGGCTTCGGCGGCCGAGGCGATCAAACCGGCCGCCGAGGCCGCCTCGGTATCACTGGAGACGTGCTGCCCCGAGCAGCCGCTGGTCCTGGAGGCGGACGGCGAACAACTCGACCGGGTCCTGATGAACCTGCTGTCCAACGCGGTGAAGTTCACCCGCGACGGCGGGAAGGTCAGCGTACGAGCCGACGCGCAGGACGGGGAGGCGGTCCTGAGCGTGAGCGACACCGGCATCGGCATCCCCGCAGCCGAACAGGAGAAGCTCTTCCAGCGGTTCTTCCGCGCCTCGAACGCCACCGAGCAGGCCATCCCGGGAACCGGTCTGGGGCTGACCATCGTGCGCACGATCGTGGCGAACCACGGCGGCCGGACGGAGGTGCGCTCCGAAGAGGGCCGGGGTACCACGATCACCGCCTGGCTGCCGCTCACCGGTACGGATGGTGCGGAGGGCTCCACCTGAATGGCGGTGCCGCAGGTTGAGGGTTCGGATGTGTCCTGTCAGACGGTGTCCTCGAAGGCCACGCCCCGCGTCCGGTAGTCGTCGACGACGCCCTGCACCTGGGGCGGGGTCAGCACCTGGTCCTTGAGGTGGTACACGTAGTCGACCTTCTCCTCGTACGCGCGCGCCTTCCTGCTGTTCGTGCCCAGGAGGTCGATCAGCCAGTGGTTGAAGCGGATGTCCATCGACGTCTCGGGCAGGTACGGTTCCCCGTGCGAGGCGAAGAGCCTTCCGTCGATGTAGTAGTTGATGTGCTCGGTGTCGACCGTGACGACCAGGTCGTGCCAGCCGGCGAAACCGGCGCGCTCCTGGGTGGTGGTGGAGACGGACTGCCAGGGGGCCTCCTGGTAGGTCTCCCACGAGGTGGCGAGCAGGGCGCTGTCGGGGATGCCCCATCCGCCGTTGGGCAGGTACTCGTAGTCGAGTTCGCTGTAGTCCGGGTCCATGAGGTAGTTCAGCGGCGAGTAGGTGAAGAAAGCCTGCACGATATGGTCGCGGTCTGGTCCGGACACCGGCACGTCGCTGAAGCGGACGCGGGCGGCGTAGGTGCCGCGGTGGAACTTGCGCTGCTGGTAGAGCTCGGTCTGCTCGGTGCCGGCTGCTGTGCCGTTGGTGCCCGAGCGCATGGTCATGATGGAGTTGCCGGACTCGGTGGCGAAGGTGATGTTCTGCGGCTTCCAGGTGGCACCCCCTACGCCGGGCCCGCCCTGACCGGACTTCAGGGTCCAGCCGTGCAGGGGGATCTGCGGATCGGTGTGGTCGGCGTAGTCGAAGTCGTCGAACAGTGCCTGGCCGGCGACAGGCTGAGCGGCCGTCGTGCCCAGGGCGGGGGCGGGTGCCGTGGTGCCGGCTAGGGCAGCGCAGACCAGTCCAGTCGCGGTAAGTGCGAGACCGCTCGTTTTCCCGAGAGCCGGGGCGAATTTGGTCATCGGGGGCGTGCCCTTCGTGCAGAGGGAACCTGAATCACCGTCAGAAGACTGGCATGGGAAGCCATGAGCACGACGGTGCCTGGCGACCAGGCCACCCGATTGCCACAGCCGACCGCAGCCCCGGGTGGGCGTTCGCTCTGTCGATTTGCGATCTTCAGTCGTGCATTCTTTTCTGGAAATGTTCGACGAGCGGATCGCTTTATCTCATCTCCGTCGTCGCACGCCGCACCGAAACCGTTGCGACCGGTCTGTCGGTGGTCACGGCCGCGTTGTGGTCGTGTCTGACAATGTGGAGGCGGACGATGGAACCCGGACCCACCCGAGCGCAATATGCGGCCGACGACGAGGAGCGGTTTCGGCTGCTGCTGAAGAACTCTCCGGACATGGTCTTCCGCCGGACGATGGACGGCGTCTACCGAGAGGTGTCCGCCGGGGGGCAGGCAATGCTCGGTCGGCCGGTCGAGGAGATCGTGGGCACGTCGGTGGAGTCCTGGGTCCATCCGGGCGATGTGGAGGAATTCGAGTGGGCGGAGCGGGATCTGCTCCGCGACGGCCGGGTGGCGGTGTGTTTGCGTCTGCGGCATGCCGACAGGCACTGGATGTGGACGGAGACGACGTCCTGGGTGGTGCGGGACCCCGCCGGCGAGCCGTTCGAAGTGCGCGGGTTCATCCGTGAGGCGGAGGGCCAGCGGCGCAGGGAGCAAGCGCTGCGGCTGTTGCAGGATCAGGCGCGTTCGGTCATCGAGACCGCCCGGGATGCCTTCGTCTCCATCGACGAGGACGGCCTGGTCATCGGCTGGAACCTGAGCGCCGAGAGGCTGTTCGGGTTCAGCCACCGCGAGGCGATGGGCCGTCCGCTGACAGAGACGATCATTCCTGAGCGGTACCGCGCCGAACACAGGGCCGGTCTGCAGCGGGTGCTGGCCGGCGGGGAGGCTCATGTGCTGGGCCGTCAGATCGAGCTCACCGCCCTCCACCATGACGGCCACGAGATCCCCGTCGAACTGGCGGTGTGGCGGCTGAAGTCGGCGAAGGCGCGCTGCTTCAACGCCTTCATCCGGGACATCAGCGAGCGCAAGCACACCGAGGCCGCCCTGGCGGAGGCCCGCGACCAGGCGATCGCCGCTTCCCAGGCGAAGTCGCAGTTCGTCGCCTCCATGAGTCACGAGATCCGCACCCCCATGAACGGCGTCATCGGGCTGAGCGACCTGCTGCTGGGCACCGAACTGGATGCCGAGCAGCGCCGTTACACGGAGGGCATCCAGGCAGCCGGCACGGCACTGCTGTCGCTGATCAACGACATCCTGGACTTCTCCAAGCTGGAAGCGGGCAAGCTGGAACTGGACGAGGTCGCTTTCAGCCCACAGGTGCTGGTGGAGGAGGTCGTCTCGCTCGTAGCGCAGACCGACCAGGCCCGGGGCCTGGAACTGCTCAGCGACTGTCATCCCGACCTGCCCGCGATGGTGCTCGGAGACTCCGGCCGACTGCGGCAGATCCTGCTCAACCTGGCGTCCAACGCGGTGAAGTTCACCGAATCCGGCGAGGTCCTGCTCCGTGCCTGCCCAGCCCCGTCCCGGCCGCCCGCCGATCAGGCGCCGTGGCTGCGGTTCGAGGTGGCAGACACCGGCATCGGCATCGCCGCGGCCGATCAGGATCGGATGTTCGACGCTTTCTCCCAGGCCGATGCCTCCACCACCCGCCGCTACGGAGGCACCGGTCTGGGCCTGGCCATCTGCCGCAGGCTCACCGAGGCCATGGGAGGATCCATCGGCCTCACCAGCCGGCCCGGCCAGGGCAGCACCTTCTTCTTCACCGTCCCTGTACGCGCACCTGACACCCCCGAACAGCCCACGGCCCCTCTGTACCCCGACGCCCTTCGCGGGCTGCGGGTCCTGGTCGTCGACGACAACGACACCAACCGGCTCATCCTCGACACACAGCTGCGCAGATGGCACATCCAGCCGACCGTGGTCACCGGTGGCCCCGAGGCCCTGGTGGCCCTGCACGAGGCAGCGGCCGCGGGTCGTCCCTTTGCCCTGGTCCTGCTGGACATGTACATGCCTGAAATGGACGGCATGGAACTCGCCCGCCGGATCACCATCGACCAGAACTTCGCGCACGTGCGCCTGCTGCTGCTCACCTCCGGCCCCCGACTGCCCGACGCCGAGCTGCAGGCGGCAGGCATCGACCGCAGCCTACCCAAGCCCGTCCACCAGTCCGAGCTCCTGGACGCCCTGGTCGAACTCACCAGCCGGACACCGCCGGTGGCCACGGCGGCTCCGGCAGCGCAGGTCCCCACCACGCCCCAGCCCGCCCACCGGGGCCGTCTCCTGCTGGTCGAGGACAACGAGATCAACCAGATGGTCGCCCAGGGCATGCTCACCCGCCTCGGCTACAGCACGGACACCGCCGCCGACGGCATCGAAGCGCTGAGCATGGCCGAGGCACACGACTACCAGGCCGTGCTGATGGACTGCCGCATGCCCCGGATGGACGGCTTCAGCGCCACCCGGGAACTGCGCCGCCGGGAACGGGACAACGGCGGTCACCTGCCGGTGATCGCCATGACCGCAGGTGCCCTGGCCGAGGATCGGGAACGGTGCCTGGCCGCGGGCATGGACGACTACGTCTCCAAACCCGTCACCGCCGACCAGCTGGAACAGGCACTCGCCCGATGGGTCCCTCCCACCCACCCACAGGCGGACAAGGAGGACCTCCGCGCCTCCATCGAGGATCGGCTGAACGAACTACGCGGCGACGGCACCCCGGCCGAGCACGAACTGGTGGACCGGCTGGTGGACCACTTCCTCACCCGGGCACCCGAGATGACCAGCGCACTCTTCCACGCACTGGACCGCCACGACACCGCGGAGATCGCAGATCTGGCACACAGCTTCAAAGGCGCTGCCGGCAACATGGGAGCCGAGGGCCTCGCCGTCTGCTGCCAGGAGCTGGAAGAGCACGCGCGGGCCGGGGACCCGACCTCACTGGCCGATGTCGCTCCCCGCCTCCAGGTCGAACTCGACCGTACCTGTCGCACTCTTGAGGCGCTCCGCTCCCACCCTCCCGGCCACGAATCTGGATGAGGAGCCGCAGTGTACCGGCGCCCGGAGGCGTGCGGGCCGGAGGAGTGAAGGAGAGCCTGTGGGCAAGGTCCAAGTGCTGTCGCCGTCCTGCCGCGATGCGCCGGCCTGGGCGTACGCGGCAGCAGGGACCGCGGTGATCGTCACCTATCTGGTCACCTCCTCACCGGCGCGCTTCATGCTGGCCGCACTGATCTCCGCCTCCGTCGTCTTCGCGATCGCGGTGGGGGTGACCAGGAACAGGCCCCCATCGGTCCTTCCGTGGTGCCTCCTCGCGGCGGGCATGGCGCCGTACGCGGCCGCGGACACGATCTGGGGCCTGTACCAGGTCCGCGACGCCGACGTTCCGTTCCCGGGCGTTGCCGACATGCTCTACCTGGGCAGCTACCTGTTGTTCACCGCGGGCCTGGTGACGCTGGCCCGGCAGCAGTCAGGCCGCCTGCACTGGGCGGGGCTGCTGGACGCGGGAATCATCACGCTGGGGTTCGGCATTCTGTCGTGGGCGTTCATCATCGCCCCCTACCTGCGCAGCGAGCTGTCCGCGTGGCCGCTCGCGGTGTCCATCGCCTATCCCGTCACCGACCTGGTGCTGTTGTCCGTGGCCGCGCGGCTGATGCTCACCACCGGCATGCGCACACCGTCGTTTCTCCTGTGCATCGGATGGCTGGTGGTCCTGCTCGTTGCCGACGGCCTCTACTACGGAACGTCGGCGTCGACCGGGACCGCGATCGCGGAGGACGTGTCCGAGGTGGGGTGGATGGTCTCGTCCCTCCTGCTGGGGGCGGCGGCGCTGCACTCGTCCGTCGCCCAGACGGCACAGTCGGCGCAGGACCAGGAGAGGCTGCCCCGGCGGCGACTGTCGGTCCTGGTCGGGCTCATCCTGATGGGACCCCTGATCGTGCTGGCCGATGTCGGTGGCATCCGGGACGAGCCCGTGAACGTCACGGTGATCGTCGGTCTGATGGCGAGCCTGTCGCTGCTGCTGGTGCTGCGCGTCGCGTTCCTGGCCCAGTACGCCCAGCTCAGGGCCGCCGAAGCGCGGATGCAGGCCCACGACCTCGCGGCATCACTGCGAGAGCAGGCAGAGCTCCAGAAGCAGCTGAGCCATCAGGCGACCCACGACCCGTTGACCGGTCTGGCCAATCGAGCGCTGCTGAACGATCGCCTCACGTCTGCTCTCGGCCGGTGCTCCGCCTCTTTCTCCGTCGGACTGCTGATGCTCGATCTCGACGGCTTCAAGGACGTCAACGACACGCTGGGGCACCCGGCCGGCGACGAACTGCTGGTCGACGTCGCACGGCGGCTGACGAGCAGGGTTCGCGAGCAGGACATCGTTGCCAGGATCGGCGGGGACGAATTCGCACTCCTCGTGGAAGGCGTGGCCGCGAGCACACTGCACGACTACACCACCCGGATCCTCGACTCCTTCAAAGACTCCTTCACCCTCGACCACGACCATTCGGTCCACGTGACAACAAGCATCGGAGCACGGAGCATCACCAGGCCGACCACGCCGGCAGAAGCGCTGCGGGACGCCGACACCGCCCTGTACCGAGCCAAAACCGCGGGCAAGAACCGGGCCGCGTTTTTCGAATCGCCGTAGCGGTCCTCAACCGGGGGCCGACGTCGGCGTAAACGTCGATGAGTATCTGCCGGAAGAGCTCGGGGGAGGTTGCCGTGCTGGAGGAAAGGCGGCGCCGCCGTGTTCGCACAGCCGTCAGACGCGGTTCGGGGGCCTGAGCGCCGGAAGATTGTCCGGCCCGTACGGGCCGGTTGGGTAGCGGCGGCAAGGCGGCAAAAGTCAGACGGCGTCGGCCCGGAGGGCTCAGCAGTTCAGCGTCGGCGCCGCTCAGGCTGCCATCGGGGAAGAGGGCGCCGGGCAGTTCGCGAGGGCAGGTGGCTGTGCTGGACCAGACGGATTCCGACGACGAAAGACGCGTGCTCTTTCTGCAGCCCGCCCCCTCCCGGAAGTTGCGCGGACATCACCCACGCATATCAGTTGGGAGTGGTAAAGACCCTGGAAGGCGGGCGACCGTCAGCACACCGCAAATCGCTGCGGCGAGTGGGCGTCACGGGCCTAGGGGAGAGCCCGCGACGCCCACCTGATTCGGCAGGCTCAGTGCTGCCAGACCCTCACGTAGTCGACCATCATGTCGGCGGGAGTCAGCCTCGGCCCGCCGTGCTGATCGCTGACCCCGTTGTTGAGAATCAGGTACATCGGCTGTGACGTGATTCCCGTGGTGATCTGTCCGACCTGCTTTCCGTCGTAGTAGTAGGTGACCGAACCCGCTTTCCATTCAGCGCCGTAGGTGTGCCATCCAGTGAAATTGCCGGAGGCGCAGCCGCCAGGGCCACCCGCGTTGGAATGGAAGTGATAGCACGCCTGTCCGCTCAGCCCTTCCATGACGTCCATTTCACCGTCGGCCGGCCAGTTCTGCCCATCGGTCCAGAATGCGGGCCAGTTGGCGATCTGAGTGCCGGAGGCCGGCGAGTAGATCCTGGCCTCGAAGGCGCCGTAGGTGAACTGGGCCTTGCCGTTGCTCTCGACCAGGCCCGAGCGGTACGGGTAGGTCGTGCCGTTGTTCGCCGTGGTCTGCTGCTGGATGGCCGTGAGGTGCAGCGAGCCACCGCTGACGCTGACCTGGGACGGGGCATAGGCGCCGATCTCGGCCGAGTTGACCGGCTTCGTGATGCAGGTGGGGCAGCCAAGCCAGTTCGGATTCCAGTGGGTGGAATCGAGCGTGGTGCCGCTGAACTCGTCGCCGAAAACCTTACGCCAGGTGCCGGGCATACCCAGCGGGGCGTCCGCGCTGGTTGGCGCGGGCTGGATTGGTGTCGGCGTCGTCGTAGGCGTGGGAGTGGGTGTAGGCGTGGGAGTGGGTGTAGGCGTGGGCGTGGGCGAAGGTGTAGTGGGGCTCGAACTCGTGCCGCCGGACGTGAAACTCTTCACCGGGGCGAGGCTGCGCCACGTGCCCTGCACCTTGTACGCAACGAAATAGGTGTACGTGCCCGCAGGGAACGTGCGGCTGCCCGAGGTGTAGGTCGTCTCGGAGGCGCTCAGCCTCGCCGTGCGCGCACCAGGAAAGTCATAGGTCGAACCGTTCGTCGAGCGTGCAGCGACCTCTAGCTCCTGCACCTTCGTAGGGCGGTTGGAATGGAGTGTGGCGGTGGCCGTGAATTGTCCGCCGGCCGCCGCCGTGACCGACAGGGAATCGACGATCACACCGGTCGACGTCGATGTCGACTGGGTTGCCTGCGCCGTGGTGGCGGCGGCAATGATCGCGGCGGCAACTATGAACGGCGACAACTTGTGGGCCAAGGTGAGCCGGGGACGGCGTCTGTTTCCTTTGGTCATGCGCATGTGGTGGTGGACCTTTCCCCCCGCGTGTCCGGCAGTGGGTCGCGTCGGGAGTGCCCCGAACGGAGTGGACTTTGCGCGAGCCAATTCCGGTGCGCAACCACCGTGCGCATCTCAAGGGCCGGTTGCTATGGCGTTGTGCTCTCAAATGCGTATGTGCCGAGGGAAGGTTGAGAGAATTGGACCTTTCTTGTGATGTGCGCCATAGCGAATTCCCGCTCGTCCCATTTGAGGTGAAAAATGGGATAAAGTGATGAGGATTCGGACGTGAGGGTGAGGGGTGCGGCAGGAAGAGCCGTTCCAGTCGGGCCGCACCTGGGTGGCTGTCTGCAGGGCGCTCCGGGGGTCGGCCCGCACCGCGGCGTGGACGGGCCGCGGCCTGGAAGGGGCGGTCGGGCAGTGCCCATGGGTGACCCTGCAAGGAATCCCGTCGGGCCGGACCCGCACGAAGAAGGGTCTTCACAGCTACGAGCTGCGAAGACCCTTCACTCTGTCGGGGCCACGGGATTTGAGCCTGCGATACCTTGACGTCGAGTCAAATGTGGCGACCCGCGGGTGATGTACAAGGTCGTGGACACGGTCACCACGGAGGCCGACGTGGAGAACGAGCCCGAGGAAACCGGTCGTGGGCAACACCGGTTGATCGCGCTCGGCGACGAACCGCACAAGCCATGAGTCGTCAGGCGCACCTGCTACGGGAGCTCGTCGCGCGGGAAGGACGTTCACCGAGGATGCGGGCATCCGACTCAAGAAGACGACCCCGCGGGCCGTGTGCCGGCTGCTGGCGCTGATGCATCCGCTCAGCGCCGTAATACGCGGTTCGATCCCCGTGGCCACCATCCGCGAACTGTACGAGGCAGGGCTGCGCGATCCCTGCCGTATGGCGGACGGGCGTCGGCGGGAGCGGGTGGACCCGCTCGACGGGGGCGGCTACCGAAACAGGCCCACGACCCCTCCGGTACTGCGGAAGTAGTCCATCACCGTGGGCCAGAACAGGTGCAGGTCCCAGGCGGCCTGGACGGCCGTGGAAGGAGGCTCACCTGTTCGCTGAATCACGCGGGGCGGGTCTGCAAAGCCGTTGGCGCGTAAGACGAATACTCCGCAGCCGGGGTGGGCCCGCGCGGCTACGTCCATGGTCATCAGGTGCGCCTGTCGGGTGCCGTCCACGAGCCGCTCGACCTTCGTGACGGACAGGCCGTCCAGGTGATCACAGGACCACGAGCTTCCTGCATCCGAGGGCCGCGCCGCATACCCACCATCAGTTGATCCCGCTGGTCGGGGCGTCGGCAGTGGCGCAACTGCAGGAGAAACTCAAGGTGGTGGATCTGGAACGGACCGCGGCGCCGCGGCCCCGGGTGGACGCGGCGCACTCAGCGCTGAGGACCGTCAGGCTTCTGTTCCCGCCAACCGATCGAGCAGCGCGTCCAGTCCGGTTGCCAGCTCCTCCTGTCCACCCGGCTCGGCGAGGGCGGCGGCCGTCTCCCGCAGCATGGGCAGCTCCTGGGGTGACAGGCGGTGGAGGCCGAGACGGAACGCGGGATCGGTCTCCTCGGGGTTGTCCACCGTGGGGCGCAGTTCCACGGACACGTAGCCGAGGAGCCAGGCGGTGAACGCCCGGAAGACGGCGGAGGCGCGGGCCTCGTCCAGACCGGCCTGCCTGAGTAGGGCGAGCACCCGCTCGTGGTCCCGCAGGACGGCGAGCGGCCGTCGCGCCAGCGGGACCGCCAGCATGCGCGTGGCCAGCAGTGGGACCGCCTGCGGATGTGCGAGGCAGACCTCGTACATCGCCCGCGCTATGCGGTGGAGCTCGGAGCGCCACGCGCCCTCGGTGGCGGCTTCGGGATCCGCGCTCAGGCGTTCCTCGAGCTCCAGGTAAAGGGCCTCGACCAGGCCGTCCAGAAGGTCATCCTTGCTCGCCGCGTATCGGTAGAGCGCCATCGCCTCCACGCCGAGCTCGGCGCCGAGTCGGCGCATGCTCAGCGTCGAGAGCCCTTCACGGTCGACCAGATCCAGAGCAGCGGCCAACATGCGTTCCCGACTGAGCCTGCCATACCGCCCGTGGTCGCTGGCGCGCCGGGCCGGGTCAGCCCCTGACGCTTTCTCCATCGTCCTGTCTCCCGTTCCGTTCACCGGCTGGCGAACACCTGACCGCCCGTTTACGATGTAAACATACACGGCTGGACATAGGCTCGTCCAGGATCTCGACACAGCTGGAGATCGGAGAGATCCACCCGCCCGGTGGGCGGGTGTCGGCGACAGCGAAATAGCTCTGGCCCGAGAGGACACCGGATGACCCTGACAGCGGAACTGCGCGGAAGGCTGCCGATGCGTCCTTTCGGTCCACTGACCCGCCCCGTGGATTTCCTGACAGTCCGACGGCTCGCGGGTGATCTTTGCGGGAAGAGCGCTCTGTACGGCGGTCTCAGCGGGACCCGGCGGACGCTCTCCGACCTCCTGGTGTTCCGACTCGACGGCGACAGCCTGCCCCCCGTCGTGGTCAAGCACCCCCGAAGCCCCCGCGCGATCGCATCGCTCGCGCAGGAATGCGAAGCCGTGCGGCGGCTGGAACGGGACGAGCGTCTTGGAGCATGGCGGCACCTCCTGCCGGTGGTGGAGGAGTGCCGTTTGCACGCCCCGCTGCCCTGCGTGGTGGAGCGGTGCCTGCCCGGCCTCGAAGGGGACATGCTGTTGCGCGTCCGCCCGCAGCTTGCGAATCGGATGGCGGTTTCCGCGCTCGGCGTGATCCGCGAACTGCACCGGGCTACCGGAACAACCGTGGACGTCACCGCTTACCTGGGCGGTTGGATCGATCCTCGGCTGGCCGCCCTCGCCGAAGAGGTCCGTTGGTGCCGCCATGGCAGGGGCGCGGAGGCATTGTGTGTGCTGCGTGACCGCCTGGTGCGCGCACTGACCGGACGCAGACTGACGATTGCGTGGACGCACGGCGACTTCCATCCCGGGAACGTGCTGCTCGGGCGCCGGCACGGAGCGCCACTAGGAGTGATCGACTGGGCGGGTGCCGTGCCTGAGGGCCCTTCAGTCGTCGACTGCTACACCTTCGTGCTGACCATGCGGCACCAGCGCGACGCGCTGAAACTCGGACGGATCGTCGCCGATGTGGTGCGACGGGCGTCCCTGCTGCCGGAGGACCGGTGGCTGCTCGGCGAGGTGGGGGCGCAGGCGGCCGATGGGGAGGGGCCCCCGGTCGACGGCGAACGGGAGACGGCGCTCACCCTGCTGACATGGCTGTGGCACGTGGCCGGAAACGTGACGAAGTCGAGCCGCTACGGACGCAGCCACCGATGGATCGCGGACAACGTCATTCCCGTGCTTGACGGCGTGGCCGCAGGCGGGAGCCCGTGACGGCACTCGCCGTTCCGCGACGCCGCCGGATACCGGGCCGAGATGCCCGGCCCGCCCGCCCCGCCTAGCATCGGACGTGGGGGCGTGGGTCCTCGGTCCGCGAGCGTCGTCCTTGCGGGGCCCGCACGCCCGGCAGGAGAAGGCCCGTGAACGCACCTGCTGTGCTCCTGATGAACACCCCGGCGGGTCTCGCACACGTCACCACTCCGGCGCCACGTCACGTCTGGTGGGAACTGGCCGGCGAGGACGCGGACACCCATGTGACCCAGACTCCGGCTTGGCTGGACTGTCTGTGCGACACGGGGCCGTACCGGGACGTCAGCCGCCTCTACGAGTTCGAGGGAGGCCGTCGGCTCGTGTTCCCCCTCGTCGCCAGGAAGCACCGCCCGCAGCGCCTGGACATGGAGGAGTCCTGGCCGGCCGACTGGGGCATTGGGGGGCCGGTGTGCCCGGGAGGCGTGAGCCCGGCGGAGGCACGCGCGGTCTTCGACGACCTCGCGCGGCGGAGTGCCCTTCGGGTCGGGGTGCGATTCCGGCCGGCGGACCAAGCCCTGTGGGCGAATGCCGCACCCGCGGGCTTCCAGTCCGAGCCCCACATGACACAGATGGTGGATCTCGACGGTGGCTTCGGCACCGTCTGGGAGCGCCGCTTCAGATCTCATGTGCGGCGCCAGGTCCGCCGGGCCGAGCGCTCGGACGTAGAGGCCGAGGTGGACCGTACCGGCCGGCTCGTCCCTGTCTTCTACGACTTGTACCGGAAGTCGATCGTGCGCTGGGCCGAACAGCAGCACGAGCCGCTGGCGCTGGCCCGCTGGCGCAGGACGCGGGCGTTCCCCATGCGCAGGCTGGAAGCGGTGGCTGCCCGGTTCGGCGAGGGATGCGCGATCTGGATGGCCTGGAGCGGCGGAGAGCCCGCCGGGGCGCTCGTGGTCCTGCGCCACGGTCGTCACGCCAAGTTGTGGCGCGCTGCGATGGATCGGAAACTGGCCCATCCGGTCCGTGCGATTCCCCAGCTGTACCGGCTGGCGATCGAGGAGGCGTGCGCCGAGGGCTGCCGGACGTTCGACATGGGCGAGTCCAGCCCTGGGTCCTCCCTCGCCTCGTTCAAGGAGGGGTTCGGAGCGGAGAACTTCTCCTCCCCGCGCTACCTTCGTGAACGGCTTCCCGTCTCGGCGGCCGAGCGCGGGCTGCGGGCAGCCGTCAAACGCGTCATCCGCTTTCAGGACGCCTGACGTTCCATCCTCTCAGTCATTCGGCCACACGTCAACGGCGTCTGCATCGGCGCTGTGTCCCAGCGGCTTCAGGTCATATGCGTCCAGCAGGGTGCGGAGCAGACCGTACAGATTGTTCGGCTGGTCATGGTTGCCCGGCTGGACGTGCTCGCCGACGAGAATGGTGGGAATGCGGTTGGGTTGGTCGCCTCCCGATTCGTCCTCGTCCCAGGTGACCACGAGCAGACTGTTGTGAGTCCTCGCCCAGTTCGCGTAGTCGCCGAGGCTGTCCCGCAGCCAGGTGTCTGCCTGCCGCACGCTGCCGTCGTGCATGTCGTGCTCCAGGTCCGGGATGACGAACGCAACTGTTGGCAGATCCGTGAAGTCACGCGGAAAGTCGGTCCACGGACGGTTCACGGAGGCGGGAAGGCTGCTGAAGTTCACCCAGGGGTTGTGCCGGCGGACGTACGCACCGCTGGTGCAGCCGGTGAAGCCGACATGGGGCATGCTCTGCGCGTAGCCGACGAAGGTCAGGTCAGCCTGCAGGAGTTGAGAGCCGAGATTGCGGGCCGTGAGGGTGTGCGGGCAGGAATTGTCGCCCACTCCCTGGGTGGATCCCGAAAAGAGCGCCAGGTAATTGGGCTGACTCGGATGGGTGATGGCGTAGAACTGGGTGAGTGAGGCACCCTGTCGGGTCAGTTCGTTGAGGTACGGGGCATCCGGGTTTCCGATGATGTCGTTGTACCCCCGGTTCTCCTCGATCACCACGACGATGTGGTCCGGACGGGGGATTCCGGCCTGAGCCGATGAATGGTCACAGCCGGCTGTCGCCAGGAGCATCGCCATCACGGCCGCCCACGCGACGAGCCCCCTCGCCATGAGACGTCCCGGCCCCGGTCGTGGGCTCCTCGCCAGTGACTTCACCGTTCTCCCTCCGGGAACCGTTCCGACGCGCAGCTTCCGTGCCACTCCGAGCTGTCATTTGCAGCGATCGGCAGTACCGTCACAATCAGTACTAATACCCCATATTGCTTGAAATGCGCCGCTGCTGCGCACCGGCGGACGGAGTGCCGTCAACCGGTGTCACTCATCGGCCGTTCGCTGGGATGGGAGACCGATGGACAGGCCGGATACGGGAGGCAGCACATGAGTCGCCTGAACATGCCTGCCGACCATGCTGGGAGGGGAGCGGGTCCGGCTCAGGAGTGGGCCTCCGGCGTCACGAGCACGCCCTCGCTCGGTCGGTGTCCGCCAGGGGCGAGGCGGGTGGTGAGGCCCCACCACGGCCGAAGCCCTTGGTGGCGGAACGCCGTTGGAGCACCGGTTCCCGGGGAGAGGTCTTCATGGGCAAGCTCCAGACGCTGACGAGCGGGCGCGTCGCGTCCTTCACCAGCGCCGTAGCACGGTGGCCAGGCTCGGCCGCCGACCGGCGCCGCTCGAACAGCACGACGGCACGCCAGTGGACGGCGCGCTTCGTACTCCCTGTGGCCCTCGCACTGTGGCTGCTGTCTCTGCGTCATGTGGAACTCGGCGAGATGCGCGACTACGGCCTGCTGCAGGTGCTGCCGGTGCTCTTCTGGGTCGCCCTCGGCCTGCTCACCTTCGGCTTCTGCCTGGTGCTGACCGACCGACGGACCGCCGGTGGCTGGTTCACGGGCTACGTCCTGGGGCTGATCGCGGTCATCCACGCGACCCCCACGCTGCTCTACCCGACACTGCGCTACAGCTGGGCGTGGAAGCACGTCGCTGTCGTGGACGCGGTGATCCGCAACCGCGGTGAAGTGCCTCACGCGGAGAAGCTGGACCTCTACAACCAGTGGCCGGGATTCTTCGACCTCAACGCGCTCTTCGTCCAGTCCGCCGGCCTGGACTCGGCCCTCGGCTACGCGACCTGGACCCCGCCCGTCTTCAACGCCTTGCTGCTCGCCCCTCTGCTGCTGCTCTATCGGACGGTCACGCGTGACCGCCGACTGGTCTGGGGCGGAGCGTGGATCTACTACTCGTGTTCCTGGGTGGGCCAGGACTACTTCGCCCCCCAGGCCTTCGCGTTCCTGCTCTTCGTGACGGTGATCGCCCTGGTCATGGGACAGTTGCCCACCTCCGTGCTGTATCGTCCGGGCGGCATCCGCACAGACCGATGGCCCGTCGGCCGGTTCATGCTGGTCGTGCTGGTTCAGTTCGTCATCGTCTCCTCGCACCCGCTCACCCCGCTGATGCTGCTCAGCGCGTTGGTGATGCTGTCGATTCCGCGCCGCAACAGGCGCGTGGTGCTGCCTCCCCTGGCCAGTGCGCTGCTCCTCACCGTGGCCTGGGACGCCACCGTCGCCCGGCCCTACATCTCGGACAACGTGAGCAGCTTCCTGGACGCGCTGCTGCAACCCGACAGCAACGTCGTCTCCGGGCTGGCCGCGCTGGGTGCCGCGGCACCAGGCCATGTCGTGGTGTCCTGGGTCGACCGGAGTCTGTCGGCCGGCGTGTTCCTGCTGGCGGCCGCCGCCTTCCTGGTCCGCCCGTGGGTCCGCCGCACAGGCCTGGCCCTGCTCGTCCTGGCTCCGCTGCCGGTCCTGACAGCGAACGCCTACGGGGGAGAGATGATCTTCCGCGCCTATCTGTTCGCACTGCCTTCGGCCGCTTTCCTGATCGCGGCCCTGCTCTTCAAGTGGAGCAAGCGTCCACGCCTTCGCGCCATTGCCGTCTTCCCGCTGCTGCTCGCTCTGCTCGGGGGGCTTGTCTTCGGCTATTACGGCAAGGAAGCGGCGGACTACTTCACGAAGAGTGAGGTCGCTGCAGGGCGCTTCGTCGCGGCCACCGCTCCTCCCGGGTCCACGATCGTCTCCCTCACCTCGGCCGTGCCCGGACTGTACCTGCGCTATGACGAAAACCAACGGGTGCAGTTGGACCAGCAGGACATCAGCGACCGGCGGCGTCTGGTGAGAGACCCGGTGGCAGGCCTGGAGGGGTTCGTCCAGCGGGCTACCCCTGCACGGCCCGCCTACATCATCCTCAGCCGGGCTCAGGCCGCCGACACCTACCTCAGGGGGGTCCTGCCGGCAGACACCATGCAGCGCATGGACTCGACCCTGTCGAAGACCTGGGGCTACATCCCCGTGTACCGCAGCAAGGACGCGGTGGTCTACCGGTATCAGGGCGGGAAGAGCGGAGACGGGTCATGACCCCCCTGCGCTGGGCACTGGCGCTGTCCGGCTGGGCGGTCCTGGCGGTAGCCACCTACCTGCCGGACGCGGGCGTCCCGCTCGTCGCGGCCACGACGGTGTTCCTGCTCGTCTGCCCCGGCCTGGCGGCGTCCCGGTGGGCCCGGTCCGCCCCGGCGTACGCCAGGGACCGGGCGGCTGTTCTGGAGGCGGGCGTTCTGACCCTTGTGCTCAGCCTGTCACTGGGGGTACTCGTCGCCGAGACCTTGTATCTGAGCGACACGTTCACCGTTACCCGGGCGCTGCTCGCCCTCGCCGTCGCCACATCTGTTCTGGCCCTCACTCCCAAGCGCCGTGGACGCCACAGGGCGCCGCGTGCCGCCAGGGACGCGGGTGCGCCGGCGGCTGCCGCCGATCGGCCCCAACCGCGCGCCTCGGAGTGAGGCGCCACGGCGGTCTCGCTCAGGCGCCGCACCGGTCCACCTGAGGCGTCGCAGCACTCCTGCGCAACCCGAAACGCCGGCTCGGTCCCTGCCTGTCCGGCAGGGACCGAGCCGGCGTGTGTCCGCGTCATCCGTCCCCGACATCCGGGTTGCCTGAAATATCCCGTTGCCCCCACTTGACGTTGTTTGAGAAACGGGTAAAAGTGTACATATACGTCGTAAACATATGCCGTAGACACTCGGAGAAACGTGATCATGTACAACGACCCGATCATCAGCAACGAGGAAAAGGCCCGGCCGCCCGCCATCGTGAGCCTGGTCGTCCCGGCCCGCAACGAGGCGCGGAACATACCGTGGGTCTTCGAGCAGATCCCGGCCTGTGTGGACGAGGTCATCCTCGTCGACGGCGAGTCCAGCGACGCCACGGTCCCCATGGCGCAGCACTGCCTGCCGACCGTGCGCAACGTGAGGCAGAGCGGCCCCGGCAAGGGCAACGCCCTGCGTACCGGCTTCCTTGAGGCGAAGGGCGACTACGTGGTGATGATGGATGCCGACGGCAGTATGTCGCCGGCCGAAATCCCCCACTTCCTTCACTTCCTGGAGCACGGCTACGACTTCGTCAAGGGCTCGAGATTCGTCGCGGGCGGCGGCTCCCTCGACATCACCCCCATCCGGCGGATGGGTAACCATGTGCTCCTGGCCGCCACCAACCGGCTCTACCATGCTTCCCTGACCGATCTGTGCTACGGCTTCTGTGCCTTCCGGCGCAGCTTCCTGGACCAACTCGACCTGCATGCCGCCGGCTTCGAGATCGAGGCCGAGATGATCGCGCACGCCTTGCGCTCCGGTCTGCGCATCGCCGAGGTCCCCAGTCTGGAACTGCCCCGGCGCAACGGTCGCTCCAATCTCCATGCCATATCCGACGGGCGCCGGGTGCTGCGCACCCTGCTCTCGGAACGGCCGGGTGCACGGTCCTCCACGGCCCGGGGCGAGAGGAGCGCATCGTGAACTCCGTCCCGGTGCGCTCCGCCCCCGTCCGGCCCCCGGTGCCGGTGGTCGACATCGACCTGGCCCGTCCAGGCGAGTTCCGGCTGCCCGGCGACCGGGGGCCGGTCCGCCCGCAGGGACAGGTTCGGGCCCTCGTACGACTACACGGCCTTCCCTTGGGCATGGTCAGCGCCGCGGACACCTCCGGCCCCGCGGGTCTCTGGCGGGCGGTGGCCAATGCCGCCTACGTGGAACTGGCCGGTCAGCTCGCCCGGCACCGCGCCGTGGAGCGGACCGGAACACCGGACGGTGGCACCGACGGGGGTGAGCGGCGCCACGTACTCCACAAGGCACCCTTCATCAGCGTGGTCGTGGCCACCCGTGACCGGTCGGAGCAACTGCGCTGCTGTCTGCGCTCGCTCCTGCGGTCGGAGTACCCCGAGTTCGAGATCATCGTGGTCGACAACGCCCCGGCCGACGGTGCGACCGAAGCCCTGGTCCGCGAAACTTTCGCGGGGCAGGTTCGGTACGTCCGCGAACCCGTCGCCGGGCTGGCCCGCGCCCACAACCTGGGGCTCGCCCGGGCACGCGGCTCCGTCGTCGCCTTCACGGACGACGACACGCTCGTAGACCCTCGATGGCTGTCGGCCCTGGCCGAGACCTTCACGCACGACGCGCGGATCGGCTGTGTCACCGGGCTGATCGTGCCCGCCGAACTGGAGACCCCGGCCCAGACCGTCCTGGAGCGGCAGGGCGGTTTCGCGAAGGGGTACGTACCGCGTACCTGGTCGCTGTTCGATCCGCCGACGGACCCGCTGTTCCCCTTCACCGCGGGACGCTTCGGCTCCGGTGCCAACATGGCCTTCCGTACCGAGGTGCTCCGCTCCCTCGGCGGCTTCGACATCGCGACCGGTGCCGGGACCCCGGGCCGGGGCGGCGACGACCTGCTCGCCTTCTTCGAGGTCCTGACGGCCGGTCACAAGCTCTCCTACCAGCCGAGTGCCATCGTCTGGCACTGTCACCGCCGCACGTGGGACGCCGTGGCCGGCCAGGTGTTCGGCTATGGCGCCGGACTCGGTGCCTATCTCACCGGCGCGCTGCTGAAGAACCCCCGGAGGCTGCCCGCCCTGCTGCGGCGGCTGCCCCGCGGCATCCGCTACGCCATGACCAGATCGCGCGACCGCAGCGCCGATCCCGAGGCCGACTGGTCCAGGCGCCTGGCGCTTCTGGAAGTGCGAGGGATGGTCTACGGCCCCTGCGGCTATCTCCGCGGACGTCTCACCGGCGTCGGTGCAGGCAACCGACAAGGTTGAGGTGAGCGGCTTGGACACCAGTTCGGTAACCGACTCGACTGCGAGTGCGACGGGTATGCGACGACGCTCCCCCTCCGCCGTGCTGCGCGCCGGCGTCGCCGCCGCGCTCCCCGGTGAACCCGTACTGCGCACCGGGCACGTCCTTGCGGTCAGTTCCCTCATCAACTCGGGTCTCGGCTTCTTCTTCTGGATTTTCGCGACGCGCTGGTACGACGAGCGCACCGTCGGCCTGAGCTACTCGGCTCTCTCGGCATCCTTGCTGCTCACGGGCATCGGGCAGCTCAACCTGAACGACTTCCTGGTGCGGTTCGTGCCGTCCGCCGGTCGCCGCACCCGCCGCCTGGTCCTCACGTGCTATGCGGCGAGCACGTCCTTCAGCCTGGTGGTGGCCGTGGCCTTCCTGGCGATGGTGCCGGTGGTCGCACCCAGGCTCGAATTCCTGCTGACACCGGTCACCGCGGGCTGCTTCGTGGTGGCAACCGCCGGTTACGCCGTCTTCGTTCTGCAGGACGGCGCCCTCACCGCGGTCCGCCGCCCAGGCTGGGTCGTGGGCGAGAACGTGATATTCGCCGTCACGAAGATGGTGCTGCTGGCTCTCTGCGCCGCCCTGGGCCTCTTCTCCGGGATCCTGCTCTCGTGGGCGGGAGCTCTCGTGGTCTCGCTGATCGTGGCCAACTTCCTCCTGATGGGCAGGGCCATTCCCCGGCACGAGCGGGAAACGAAGACCATGCCAAAACCGCCCCGCCTGCTCAGGTATGCCGCGGCGGACTGGGTCGGCTCCCTGTTCCGGATGGCCGCGTACACCATTCCCCCGCTGATCGTGCTGAACATCCTCGGTGCCGAGCAGAGCGCCTACTTCTCGGTGGCCTGGAATGTCGCCTACGTGCCCTACCTGCTCGCCCGCAACATGGGAACGTCCCTGCTTGCGGAGTCGATGCGCGGGCCCGAACGACTCGTGGAACACGCTCTGCGCGTACTGCGCCACGCGGGTCTGCTGCTGCTCGGCACCACGGTCGTCCTGGTCGCCGCTGCACCGCAGATCCTGTCGCTCTTCGGTGCCGCGTACGCAGCCGAAGGAAGCACTGTGCTGCGGGTACTGGCATTGTCCGCGCTGCCGAACCTTCTGCTGAGCGTGGCCATCGACGTGGCCCGGGCACGGCGGCGCCTGCGCTGGGCGGTGGGGCTGCAGGTGGTCATGTGCGTCCTGGTGCTCGGGCTCACCCGTCTGCTGCTGCCCGAACTCGGCGTCGTGGGCGCCGGCGTCGCCTGGCTCGTCACCCAGGGCGTGATCGCCGTCTGCCTGCTCATGTGCTGGTCCCGCTGGCTCGTCCCCATGACTGAAAGGTCATCATGAACAACGCACCCTTCACCGAACGCACCGTCCCCACCCTGTCGGTCGTCATCTGTGCCTATACCCTCGATCGCTGGGAGGACCTGCGGGCCGCCATCGGGTCGGTGCAGTCCCAGGACCCTCCCGCCGACGAGGTCGTGCTGGTGGTCGACCACAACCAGGCACTCCTGGAGCGGGCCGAGCAGGAGCTGTCCGACGTCCTGGTGGTCCCCAACCAGAGGCGGCGCGGCCTGTCCGGGGGGCGCAACACCGGGGTGGCAGTGTCCCACGGCGATGTGGTGGCCTTCCTCGACGACGACGCGACCGCCGAACCGGGATGGACGGGCCGTCTGCTGGCACCGTACGCCGATCCCCGGGTGGTGGGCGTCGGCGGGCTGGTCCGGCCGTGGTGGGTGGCCGGGCGGCCGGTGTGGTTCCCGCCGGAGTTCGACTGGGTGGTGGGCTGCTCCTACCGGGGACAGCCCCAGCGGGCGGCCCCGGTCCGCAACTTCATCGGCGCCAACATGTCCTTCCGCAGAGGGGAACTGCTCGCCGTCGGCGGTTTCCTCGACGCCCTGGGACGCGTGGGCACCCGTCCGGTGGCGAGCTGCGACGAGACGGACCTGTCCCTGCGTATCGCGGCCCACCACCCGGAGGCCGTGCTGCTGTATGAGCCCGCCGCCGAGGTACGGCACCGGGTCCCCGAGTCTCGCGCCAGCTGGGCCTACTTCCGGAACCGCTGCTACGTGGAGGGGCTGTCCAAGGCGTTGGTGGCCCGACGCTGCGGCAGCGGGCCGGCGCTGGCCAACGAGCGCGCGTATGTGCGGTCGGCCATCTCGCGGGCCCTCGCCCGGAACCTGATCCGGATCCGGCGCCCCGGCGCGCTGCGTGCGATCGGGGCACTGTCCGCGGGGACGTGCGCCACCGTCACCGGTTACCTCGTCGGATGGGTCAGGCCGCTGGATTCCCAAGGCCTCTCCTGGCGTCCCCGTACTTCGTTGCAGCCCCGAGAGACGGTTCGCTCATGACTGCCGTACACGTCTTCCTCTACCACGCGGTGTCCGACGACTCACCGCCGTGGCTCGCGCCGTTCACGGTGACTCCACGCACGTTCGTGGAGCACCTGGACATGATCGCCGACAGCGGAATGCACGTGGTCCCCCTGCGGCAGCTGGTCGCGGCACAGCTCGGCGGCCCTCCCCTGCCACCCCGGTCCGCGGTGCTGACCTTCGACGACGGATACGCTGACTTCGCCTTCACGGTGGCTCCGCTGCTCGCCGCACGGGGACTTCCCGCCACTCTGTACGTGACCACGCGCGCCCTGAGGGCCGCGGGGAGGCCCTCAGGCGGCGGACCCTTCCCGTATGTGGACATGCTCAGCTGGGCCCAGGTCAGGGAGCTGGACGCGGCCGGAGTCGAGATCGGCGGACACAGCATGACCCATCCGCAACTGGACACTCTGCCCCGGAAGTCGGCGATGGAGGAGGTGGCCGGCTGCAAGCGGGAGATCGAGGACGCGCTCGGGCATCCCGTCGTCTCGTTCGCCTACCCGCACGGCTACTCCAGCCGCGCCGTTCGCGCGCTGGTGCGGGAGGCCGGCTGGACCTCGGCCGCCGCCATCCGGGCGGACTCGGCCTTCAGCTCGGACGGGGACGACCCTCTGTGGTTCGCCCGGCTCATGGTCCGGGCCGACACCGGCCGGGAACGCTTCACACTCTGGGCCGGCGGTACGGGCGCCCCCATGGCACCGTTCGCCGAGAGCCTGCGGACCCGTGGCTGGCGGGCGTACCGCCGGGCGAGAGCGGCGACCGGACGGCCGTACCGGGGGCTTCCCGCCTGACCCCGGGCCGGAAGCCGCGGACGCCCGGGCCGCTCTGACGGCGCGTCAACGCTGCCAGACCCGGACCCAGTCCACGACCATGCGCGCCGAGACGGTCCCAGAGGGCGGGGCGTGAGGAAGACCGACGGCCAGGTTGATGAGAACCTCCATGGGCACGTGGGGAATCCGCTCGGAGGCGGTCACCCGGAACCGTTCGACCCCGTCCACGTACCAGACCAGTTTGTCCTTCTCCCAGAGCACCGCGAAGACGTGATGGTCATCGGGGAAACCGGCCGCTGTGAAGGTTCCCTGCTGCTTCCTCTTGTTGCCCTCCGCGTTCCGCCAATGCACGAACATGGAGAGCTCACGCGTGGTGCCGAGGAACTCCATGATGTCGATCTCGGGTGGGGTGAAGCGGCTCGCGGGCATCATCCAGAACGCGGGTGCCATCCCGCCCTGCGCCGGGATGCGGATCGCCGCCTCGAAGTAGCCGTAGGTGAAGGTCTCTCGTGGCTTCGCGTACCAGTTGTCCCGGCCGGTGGAGATCATGCCTGACACCCAGGGATATTCCTCCCCGTCGCTGCCGCGGATGGCACGGCGTTGGGCGGTGAGGGTCAGGTTTCCCCCGCCCACGGAGACCTGACCGGGCTGGTACCACTCCAGTTCGTTGTTGGAGCTGATGGTGCAGCCGTCCTCGTTCCAGTCGTAGCACGTGGTCCAGCGGTCCTTGTCGAGTCGTGAGCCGTCGAAGTCGTCGTGGAAGACGAGTCGCCAGTCCCCGGACACCGGAGGCTTGGGCGCCGGGGCGCCGGGCGTGGAACCGCAGGCACACGCCAGCAGCAGCATGAGGACACCGAACACCGCGCCTCGTGACGTCATGCTTTCGCGCGAGTCCCGGCCGCGACGGACCCGGCCACTTTGCGCGCGGCGAATCCGGTACCGGCGACGAACCGCAGCACGGGGCCGAAGGTGGGTGCCGCGGCCAGTCCGGTGAAGAACAGTCCGGGCACGGAGGACTCGAACCCGGACGACAGCCGCGGGGCACCGCGGAACGTCCGTACCTGCCTGCGGAGTTCGGGCGCCAGTAGTCCGAGCCGGTCGACGTCCACCCGGTATCCCGTGGCCAGCAGCAGATGGTCGACGCTCAACACCTCCGTACGCCCGTCGGCCTCCAGCAGCTCGAGGCGCAGAGTGCCGTCCGCGACCTCCGCGGAGCGGACCGTACGGCGGCACAGCACCGGGAAGCGGTCGTCCACACGGTGCCGCAGCCACCAGCCGCCGGACGGACCGAGCACGGTGTGCAGCAGGCGCATCCGCAGACTCTCCGGCAGATGGCGGTAGGCCTCGCCCCCGTAGCTGCACGCAAGCAGCGACCAGCCAGGTCCGAGCGGCGAACCCGGCTTGACGATCCGTACGGGGCGTGGCCGGTCGGCCAGGCGGTCGGTCTCCGGCGGGCCGCCGAACGCGACGGACTCGGCGCGGGCGATCACGGTGGGACGGGCACCGGCCTCGTGCAACAGCGCGGCGCTCTCCAGTGCCGACTGGCCGGCACCGAGGACGGCGACCCGCTGCCCCGCGAACCGGGTCAGATCACGGTGCCGGCTGGTGTGGGAGACCAGCTCCTCGGGGAAGGGACCGCCCAGTTCGGGCGGCTCGTGGGCGAACGGGACCTGCCCGGTGGCCATCACCACGTTCTCGGCGAGGAACTCCTCTCCGGAGTCCAGGACGATCCCGAACAGCCCGTCCGCCGCCTGAACGGTTCGTACCCTCTGGCGCTCCACTTCGGGTACGCGGCGCTCCTGGAACCACCGTCCGTAGGCGATCATCTCGTCGATGGGGATGGGGTACAGGTCACCCACGGATCCGAGTCCCCGCGCGGCCCGGAAGTCTTCGAGGCGGTATCCCGCTTCTGGGGCGGAGATGGCGGAGGCGGCGGGTACCGACTTCAGATACATGCCCACGGGCATGTTGGAGTGCCAGGACTCCATGGGGTCACCGAACACCCGCCGTGGTGTTCCTGCCGCGCTCAGCCAAGCGGCCGTGGCCAGCCCGTAGGGGCCGGCACCGATGACAACGGTGGGCAGCCGCTGACGGGGGGCACTGGTCTCCCCGTTTTTGGCCGTTCTGCGCCGGGCGGTGAATCCGATGTTCGCGGGCATGGTCACTCCCTTCTCAGGCCCACAAGGGGCTCTGCCAACAGCGTGCTCCGGTACCGCCCACGGCTCGGGACCCCGGAAACTTCGACCTCGTGTCGCGCGGCGCCGGTGCCGTCATGGCCGGGCACCGGCCCAACGGGCGGACTCCCGCAGGACGGGCGCGACCGTGTCGGTGAGCCACCCGTGGCTGTGGCCGAACCTCGGGGACTTGCGGAGGTTGCCCGCGACATGCCACAGCCAGGTCAGCAGGGGGATCGCCACCGGATCGCCGGCACCGCGGTCAGGGTCCACCCCGGCGAGAGCCAGCAGGTCGCGGTCGGCATCCGGCACCCGGCCGGCGCGCAACGTATCGGCGACCAGTTCACCCAGTGAGCGGCCGGTGAGGACACTGCGCAGGGCCAGCACGAAGGTGTAGGCGTCGATCTCGCAGGGCCCGTCCGCGTGGCCGTTGCTCCAGTCGAAGACACCGGTGACCCGGAGGGGTTCCCCTCCGAGCAGTACGTTGCCGGGGTGGTAGTCGCCATGGGTCCAGCCCTCGGTCAGCACGGTGCCGGCCAGGGCCGCGTCCAGCCGGTGGCGCAGCGCCTCGAATTCCGTGGCTCTGCGGCCGGATCCGTAACGGGAGATCCCGGCGGAGAGAACCGCCAGCTGCGACTCGCACCAGGGCAGGGCCCGCTCGGCCGCCCTACGGCGACGCCCGGTGGTGGCCTGCAGATCCGCCCACAGACGTAGGGCCGGAGCGACCGCGGGGTATGGGTCGTGAGGGGCGTCCCGGATCAGTTTCTCCAGCGGGAATCCCGGGAGCGTGGTCTGGGCGAGTGTCCCCGAGGGCCCGGGCTGGCCGACCACTCGGGGCAGCAGTGGACGCCAGGGGTCGAGCCGCTCGTCGGCGTAGAGCCGCTGCAGGATTTCCCGCTCCCGGGCCGTGATGGCGGCCGCGGACTCGGTCCTGGGGTGTTTGACCACCACGCTCCCCGCGCCGCGCCGCAGTTCGAACACCAGGAGACCCGCTTGGAGCCGGGAGGAGCGCCGGACCACGGTGATGTCGCTGCGACCGATGCCGCGCACGAGCCGGTGGGCCCGGAGGCGGTCGTCGAGGCCACCCAACGCACGGGGGAAGTAGAGGGGCAGGAAACCGCAGAGGGAGGACACCTTGGCGGGAGTCTTCATACCAGACCTTGCCGAACCGTCTGCGAGCACGATCCGCTCTGCTCGCGATAGGGATATGGGCGATATGTTAGCTTTACGCCGATTCTAGAGTGGAGCCCGCATTTCTTCCTGCCGGGAGATCCCTTCTCAGAGAGGAGTGAGTGGTCGCCTTGCTGGACAACGCGGTGCCGGTACTCCTCGCCAGGATCGGCAACTACCCGCAGCATCACGGCAGCGTGGGCGTCGTGCGCACGCTCGGCCGGCTGGGTGTGCCGGTCCACGCCGTGGTCGAGGACCGCTTCACCCCTGTTGCGCTCTCGCGCCATCTGACGCGCAGGATCGTGTGGCCGACGACCGGCACGGAGGAACCGGAGCGGCTCGTGGAGGGTCTGCTGTCCATCGGCCGGGAGATCGGTGGCCGGAGCGTGGCGGTGCCGACCGACGACGAGGCGGCGATCCTGCTGGCGGAGTACGCCGACCGGCTGAAGGAGTTCTTCCTGCTCCCGCCCGTGCCGGCTCACCTGCCGCGGCTGCTGGCCTGCAAGGCGAGCCTGCACCGGATCTGCGCCGAGGTCGGCGTGCCCTCGCCGCGGTCACGGGCGCCGCGCAACCGCGACGAACTGGTCGACGCGGGCCGCGAGTTCGGCTATCCGCTGGTGCTCAAGAACCTGGAGCCGTTCAGCCGACTGCGTACCCCGGCCGTACGCGGCAGCACCGCGATGGTGCGCGACGAACGCGAACTGCTCGACCGATTCCCGAACGGCGCGCCGCCGGTCCTCGTGCAGGAGTACATTCCGAGGCAGCAGGCGGAGGACTGGATCACCCACCTCTACTGTGGTCCGGGCGGTGTGCCGCGCGTCCTGTTCACCGGCTTGAAACTGCGCTCCTGGCCACCGTACGCAGGAGTGACCACCCGGGCAGTGGCGCTGCGCAACCCCGAACTGGCCGAGCTGGCGGAGCGGCTGTGCCGCTGCATCGGCTACAGCGGAGTGGCGGACCTCGACTGGCGTTACGACCGTCGGGACGGGCAGTACAAGCTCGTGGACTTCAACCCGCGTACGGGCGCCCAGTTCCGCCTTTTCGAGAACAGCAACGGAGTCGATGTCGTCCGCGCCATGCATCTGGACCTGACCGGCCGAGCAGTACCTGATGGCCCTCAGGTCGAGGGGCGGGCCTTCGTCGCCGGCCAGTTGGACTTCCCCTCGGTGGCGGCGTGGCTGCGCGAGGAGCGCCGACTGCCGTCGGACATCCTGCACGGGCGGCCCACGGAACGGGCCTGGCTCTGCCGGGACGATCCCCTTCCGGCCGTGGTCGAGGCGATCCGCTTCACCGGTCTGGTGGCGCGCCGCCTGATGCGGTCGGCGCGTCCCGGTCGGCTCAAGTCGCCTTGACCGGGTGTCCGGTGGGCTGCATGCGCACGATGCCGAACAGGCCTTCTCCGTCGGCGGACGGACAGATCAGTGCGCGGGCCTGCGGAGCACTGCGTGTCCAGTCGGCGAATCCTTGGTGCGTGCTGATGTCGTCGACGAACATCATGCCGCCGGGGTGCAGTACCTGACCGACGCACTTCATCTCGAACCGCGTGTTCCTGGCGGTGTGCAAACTGTCGTGGACGAACATGTCAACCCGGCCGAGCTCCCGCAGGAGCCCTGGAAGCCGCCGTCTGCTGGACCCCTCGATGTACGACCATCTCGACCGGCGGTGGGCGGGCACCGCGATTCCCGTCTGCGCCCTGAGATCGCGTTCGAAGGGGTGCGGAAGGTCCACGCTCCACAAGTGCCCCTCGCCGTTGCGTTCCAAGGCCTCCAGCACGATTCGGCTGGTGATGCCCCGGGCGACGCCCGTCTCGACTGCCACTGTGGGACGCGTATGGAGCACCGTGCACCACAGAGCCCGTCCCAGAGCCGCGTCAGCGTCGCTGTACTGGCCGTAGGTGTGGCGTCCGAACGCGAATCCGCAGTCGTGGAGTTCCTCGGCCACGGTGTCCCACAGCTCCTGGCCGATGCGCCGCTCGGGGCAGGGCCACGGAGCGTCGAGCCACTGATGGAGCCGGGCCTCCCAGAGCTTGTCGACGTCGTAGTCGACGGCGTGCTCGAAGTAACTGGCCAGCCCCTCCGGGACGAGACGGGCCGCCTCCAGTGGATCCGTGACGAATGACCCCGCCAGATGGCGAAGGCGGCTGACCGTCTCACTTCGGAAGATCTTTTCCATGATTGCCGGCTTTCGTTTCCGTCTGCCTTCGGGACCTCTTCGGGCGATGGGTTGACCTGACCCCCCTTCTGGGTAACTATGTACGTATACATCGTAAATATACACCTTTCATCCCAGCCGCACACACCGCCCATGGAGAGCGACATGCGCCTGACAGTCATCGGCACCGGATACGTCGGAGCAGTCCACGCCGCCTGCATGGCGGAGATCGGGCACGAGGTCCTGGGCCTCGACGTCGACGAGGAGCGGATCGCCGCGCTCGCCGCCGGACACCCCCCGTTCTACGAGCCCGGTCTGTCCCGGATGCTCCAACGGGCGGTGACGACAGGACGGTTGCGCTTCACCACCTCGCCGGCCGAGGCCGCCCGGTTCGCCGACACCCACTTCGTCTGCGTCGGCACCCCGCAGCAGTCCGACTCGGGCGCCGCCGACCTGCGCCATGTCGAGGGCGTGGTGGACGCGCTGGCACCGGGGCTGCGCCGGGCCGGCCACAACGGAGCCCTGGTGGTCGGCAAGTCGACCGTGCCGGTCGGTACGGCGGACCGGCTGGCCGCACGGCTGCGCGCGGCCGGTGCCGACGCCGACGTCGCCTGGAACCCGGAGTTCCTGCGCGAGGGATGCGCGGTCCAGGACACCCTCCGGCCGGAGCGCATCGTGGCGGGCGTCCGCTCGGCGCGCGCCGAGGCGCGGCTGCGCGCGGTCTACGCATCCCTCCTGGCCGCCGGTACGCCGTTCATAGCCACCGACACCGCCACCGCCGAACTCGTCAAGGTGGCCTCGAACTCCTTTCTGGCCACCAAGATCTCCTTCATCAACGCCATGGCCGAGATCTGCGACGCCACGGGCGCGGACGTGCTCACCCTGGCCGAGGCGATGGGCGCCGACTCCCGTATCGGGCCCCGTTTCCTGGCCCCCGGTCTCGGCTTCGGCGGCAGCTGCCTGCCCAAGGACATCCGGGCCTTCGCCGCGCGGGCCAAGGAAATCGGCCGGGGCGATTCGGTGGCGTTCCTCCACGAGGTCGACGAGATCAACACACGGCAGCGCAGGCGCATCGTCGACCTCGCGCAGCGGCTCGTCGGCGGGACCTTCGCGGACCGCGGCGTCGCGGTCCTGGGGGCCGCCTTCAAGCCCGGCAGCGACGACGTGCGGGACTCGCCGGCGCTCGCGGTGGCGGAGGAGCTCCGCCGCCGCGGGGCCCGGGTCCGCGTGCACGATCCCGAAGCCGTCGACAACGCCCGGGCCGCATACCCGGCACTGCAGTACGCCCTGGACGTCGCCAAGGCGTGCGAGCGGGCCGACGTCGTACTGCACCTCACCGAATGGCCCCAGTACCAGGAACTCGACCCAGCGGCCCTCGCCACTGTGGTGCGCAACCCGGCCATGGTCGACGCCCGCAACACCCTTGACGCCCAGGCCTGGCACTCGGCGGGCTGGCGGCTGTGTGCCCCGGGCCGTCCGCGGCTCGGCTGATCGGCAGGAGGATCCCATGCGTGTGGTGATTGCCGGTGGAAGCGGCTTCCTTGGATCGCATCTGTGCGAAGCCCTGCTGGACCGGGGCGACCGTGTCTGCTGCCTGGACGACTTCTCCTCGGGTCGCGCCGCGAACGTCGGCCACCTCCTGCGCGAGTCCGGATTCGAGTGCGTCCCGTGCGACGTCACGGGGCGGATCAGAGTCACCGGGAAGGTGGACGCCGTCGTCCACCTCGCGAGCGCCGCCTCACCGTTCGACTACTCCCGGCGCCCGCTGCAGACGCTGGCCGCCGGCAGCCGGGGCACGGAGAACCTGTTGAGGCTGGCTCTCCGGCACCAGGCCCGCTTCGTCCTGGCCTCCACCAGTGAGGTCTACGGCGACCCCGAGGTGCACCCGCAGAACGAGGACTACTGGGGGCACGTCAACCCCGTCGGACCGCGCAGCGTCTACGACGAGGCCAAGCGCTTCGCCGAGGCCCTCACCATGGCGTACCGTCGCAGCGAGGGCGCCGACGCCGGCATCGTGCGGATCTTCAACACATACGGACCGCGCATGCGGCCGCACGACGGCCGGGTGGTCTCCACCTTCATCCGGCAGGCGCTGGACGGGGAGGCGCTGACCATCTTCGGGGACGGCGGCCAGACCCGCAGCTTCTGCTACGTGGACGACCTGATCCGCGGCCTGCTGGCCATGGTCGACACCCATGGGGCGGGTCCGTTCAACCTGGGCAACCCCAGCGAGCGGACCATGCGTGAGCTCGCCGCGATGGTGCTGCTGATCACCGGCTCGGACGGCGGACTGCGCTTCCTGCCCCTTCCCGTCGACGACCCGGTCCGTCGGCGCCCCGACATCACGCGTGCTCGCGAGGGGCTCGGCTGGCAGCCGACGGTGCCGCTGGAAGCGGGGCTGCGCCGCACTGTCGCCTGGTTCGCGGCCCACTCGGACACATCCGTACGCCCCCAGGAGCACTCCTCGGTGGGACGGTCATCATGAACGCGCTCGTCCCGTGCGGCGGAGCTGGAACCCGGCTCCGCATCGTCGGCGACATTCCCGGTGTCGTCCACGACTTCCACCGCGAACGGCCCGACGCCCGCATCCTGATGACCGAGGGGCCCGAGCCGACCGCCTTCGGCATCGTCGGACCGGGCGGGCCGGGTGGTGGGCCCGGAGGTGAACTCGCGGCACCCGACGCGCGACCTGGCGTCGGTCGGGGTCTGCCTCTTCACCCCTGTCCTGTCCGAGGCCGTACGGTCGTCCCGGCGCGGCGGGCTGAAGATCACCTACGCTCTCCCGCGGCGGCTCGACCATGGTCGCTACGGGTGCGTCGTGGCCAAGGGGCCCACGGAGACCACCCGCCGGTACCCCGCGCACCGCTCCTGGGGGGAGCCGCGGGTGCGGCGGGCCGAGCTGCCGAGGGCCCGACCCGCGCGCGCCCCGCCACCCAGCTGCGGGTACGGAGACACCGATCATGAGCGCGCCCATCGAGGACTACGCCCTCCTCAGCGACCTCGAAACCGCCGCCATGGTCGGCAGGAGCGGTTCGATCGACTGGCTGTGTCTGCCCCGTTTCGACTCGCCCGCCTGTCTGGCCGCGCTGCTGGGCACCGAGGACAACGGCTTCTGGCGGGTCGCTCCGGTTGCGGCACCCGCTACCTGTAACCGCCGCGCCTACCGGCCCGACACGCTGATCCTGGACACCTGGTGGGAGACCGCGGAGGGAGCGGTCCGGGTCACCGACTTCATGCCGCCCCGCGCCCAACTGCCGTGCATCGTCCGCGTGATCGAGGGCCTTTCGGGCGCCGTGCCGGTACGCAGCGAACTGCGTCTGCGCTTCCACCAGGGCCGCGTGGTGCCCTGGGTCAGGGTCACCGACGACTCCACCGTCGCGGTCGCCGGGCCGGACTCCGTGTGGCTGGGCGCGGACGGCCCCGTGCGCGCCCTCGGCAAAGACGGCTCCACGGTCCTCGACTTCACCGTCCTGCCCGGCCAGCGGCTCGCCCTCACCCTGGTGTGGTCGCCCTCGCACCACCCTGCGCCGCCCGCATCGGTGTCCGCCCCGGCGGAGTCGATGCTCAAGGAGACCAACGACTTCTGGCGACGTTGGGCGGGCCAGTGCCGCTACCAGGGGCCGTGGCGGGACGCCGTGGTGCGCTCGCTGATCACCCTGAAGGCACTCACCTTCGCGCCCACCGGCGGCATCGTCGCCGCGCCGACCACGTCGCTGCCCGGGTGCATCGGCGGCGAACGCAACTGGGACTACCGGTACTGCTGGCTGCGCGACTCCGCACTCACCCTGTCCTGCCTGCTGCGCAGCGGCTACCGGGACGAGGCGGCGGCCTGGCTGGACTGGCTGGTGCGGGCCATTGCCGGTGACCCGGCCGACCTGCAGACCGTGTACGGCCTCGGCGGACAGCGGCTGCTGCCGGAGACCGAGGCGCCCTGGCTGCCCGGCTACGAGGGTTCGCAGCCGGTAAGGTTCGGGAACTCCGCCGTCGGCCAGTTCCAGCTGGACGTGTACGGCGAGGTCCTGGACGCGCTGTACTTGTCCCTGCGGGCGAGCATCCCCATGCCCGCCCATGTGTGGGACCTGGTCGGAGAGATGATGGGCTTCCTGCAGCGGCACTGGCGGGAACCCGACCAGGGCTTGTGGCAGGTTCGGGGGCCGCGGCGGCAGTTCGTCCACTCCAAGGTCATGGTGTGGGTGGCCGCCGATCGTGCCCTGCGCATGGGGGAGCTGCTGGGCCGCAACGGTTCTTCGGCCGAGTGGCGGGCCATGCGGGACGAGGTGCACCGGCAGGTCCTCCGTCAGGGCTGGGACGCGGAGCAGCGGTCCTTCGTGCAGTCCTATGGTTCCGCCGACCTGGACGCCTCGGCCCTGCTGATGCCCCGGCTCGGCTTCCTGCCCGCCGGGGACCCGAGGGTGCTGTGCACCGTCCGCGAGACGCAGCGGCTGGACCACGGGGGGTTCCTACGGCGGTACGCGCCGGGCGGTGACGGCCTGCACGGGGTGGACGGTATGCACGGCCGCGAGGGCGCGTTCGTGGCGTGCACCCTGTGGTACGCCGACGCCCTCGCCGCGACCGGGCACGCCGAACAGGCCCGCGAGGCCTTCGAGCGGGTGCTCGCCGTCCGCAACGACGTCGGACTGCTCTCGGAGCAGTGGGACCCGGACGCCGGACGCCAGATGGGCAATGCACCGAAGGCGTTCAGCCACATCGCCCTGGCGGAGACGGCGTTCGCCCTGTCAGCAGTACCATCCCGCAGTCCCCGTAACCGGGAAGCGTAGGGTCGGGGCTGATCAGGGTCACCGCAGGCCCGTCGCCCAGTGGCGTGAACCCACCACCGGGATCACGCACGGCGCCGCCCGCGGCCGAACTCCGACGAGTCCGCAGGCCACCGTGGTGCCGTCGCGCCGGACGGAGGGGTGTGGTCGGACCGGTGCAGGACGACCTCACTCTCCTCCAGGCTCATCGGCGGGGCGAACAGGTATCCCTGCCCGAACCGACAGCCGATGGAGGCGAGCAGCTCGCGCTGTGCCTCTTCCTCGATGCCCTCGGCGATCACCTGCAGGCCGAGCGTGTCGGCCAGGTGGACGATTCCCTCGACGAGTGCCACCTGCTTGGGGTCCTCCGGGATGTCGTCGATGAACGTCTTGTCGATCTTGAGCACGTCGATGGGGAAATCCCGCAGATAGCGCAGCGAGGAGAACCCTGTGCCGAAGTCGTCGACCGCGATGCGAACCCCGAGGTCCTTCAGCGTCCCAAGGAGTGCGTCGATGTGGTCGTCCCGCCGCATGAGCACCGACTCGGTCAGCTCCAGCTGCAGTGAGTCCGGGGTGAGGCCGGCGCTGTCGAGGGACCTGCGCACCTCGTTCAGGAAGCCGGTGTCCCGCCATTGGCGGGCGGACACGTTGACGCTGACGTACGGTCGCGGTACGGGCCGTGGGGTCCGATTTTGCAGTCGGGCGATGTCGGCCGCGGCGTTCCGTAGTACCCAGGCTCCCAACGGCGTGATCTGCCCGGTCTCCTCGGCTAGCGCGATGAACTGGAGCGGTGGGATCGTCCCACGTCGGGTGTGCGGCCAGCGGGCCAGTGCCTCGAAGCCGACGACCTCGCCCAAGGTGATGTCCACCACCGGCTGGTAGAGCAGGTTGAATTCCTCGTCGGCGATCGCCCGGTCCAGTCGTGCCCGCAGGTCGTGGCGCTCCGCCATGTTGTCACGCAGATCCGGCTGGAAGCGGCGCCACTGGCGCTTACCCGCGCTCTTGGCCGAGTACAGGGCCAGATCGGCGAGGGCCAGCAGCTCTTCGGGATCCGCGCTGTCCCACGCAGTGGCCACGCCCACGCTGGCGGAGACGCTCACCGAGTCGTCGGCCAACCGGAAGGGCCGGTTGAGACTCTGGATCACCTGTGCGGCCAGAAGTTCGGCATCGACGGGCTGTCTCGCACCCTCCATCAGCACCGCGAACTCGTCACCACCCAGACGCGCCGCGGTGTCGGTGCGGCGCAGCGTCCTCGACAGGCGCTCTCCCACCGTGGTGAGCAGCTGGTCGCCGACCGAATGGCCCAGTGTGTCGTTGACGATTTTGAAGTCGTCCAGGTCGATGAAGAGCAGACAGGTGAGAGTCGACTCCCGGCGTCCGCGCAGCAGGGCGCGCTCGGTCCGCTCCAGCAGGAGCGTCCGGTTGGGCAGACCGGTCAGTGGATCGTGGAAGGCCCGCTGGGTGAGTTCGTGCTCCAGTTGACGCTGTTCGGTCACGTCCCGGAGCGTGATCACCAGTCCACCGACGGTCTTGTCCTGCCGCAGGTCACGGCACCGCACCTCCACTTCGATGTGGCTGCCGTCGTTGAGCACCCACCAGTAGTCGTGGGCCTCCTCCTGGTTGTTGCCACGCAGGATTGTCAGCGTCCGGTGCACCCGGCCGCGATCCCGCGCGTCCACCAGTTCCTGCAGTGCCGTGCCTGTCAGTGCGGCGTTGCCGAAGACGGCTGCGGCGGACGGACTGGCGTAACGCACGGTTGTGTCGTCGTTGAGGATGAGGATGACGTCCGAGGCGTTGTGCACCAGAGTCCGGAAGTACGCCTCGCTCTCCTTCCGGGTGATCTCCCGCCGGAGCGCCGCGCGTTCCGCTGCCAGACCCGCGTACGAGGCCAGGATCTCCAGCGTTTCGCGTATCTCGGTGAGCCGCTGCTCGGGTCCCGCGGCCAGCAGTACGCCAGGGAGCTCTCCGCCGGTCGGGCGGTCGGGCTGGACCATGGGGCACACCAGGGCGGTCGGCAGGTCGCCGAGCCGGCCGGCGATGTCCGGACCCAGCTCCGCGACGGTGGCGATGAGGGTGCCGGAGAGTGCGGCGGCGGTCGGCTCGCCCTGTGGGCTGCCGTCCGTGCCGGTGCTGCGCCGTTCGCCGGGCGACCCGGCCAGGAGGGGGTACAGCCCCAGGGCCTGCTGGGCCGACAGCAGCATGCTCGCGTGCCGCACCTTCGGCCCGAACAGTGCCGTGACCGCCGTGTTGCAGGACTGTTCGATCTCCTGCGCTCCTTCTGCCGCGACGAGTGAGGCGGTCGCCGTGCGCAGGGTCAGTTCACGCGCCACGGACTTGCGGTGTGCCACGATCATGTCCGCGAGGCGGAGGATCACGAGCACGATCAGCAGGCTGGAGAAGGCGGCCAGCACCGCCGCGTCGTTGACGGTGCCCAACTGTTCCTCGAAGAACAGGATCGTGGGCGCGACCAGCGTGGCCGCGGCGAGCAGCGGGAGCCGATGCCAGGGCGGGAGGGGAGACTGGGGCCGGCGTTCCGGCTCGGTCAGTTCCCTCATGGAGGGGTGCAGGCCGGCCAGTCCCCAGGCCGTGTAGAAGACGATCCAGCCGGAGTCCAGCACGGTGCCGGCCTGCGATGAGCCGTCGAGCTGCAGGATTCCGTGGGCGATGTCGAAACCGAGCAGGGCGACGGTGCCCAGGGCCAGCAACTGCAGGGAGCGTTCGCGGCCCGGGAAGGGGCCGGGGACGAGCAGTCGGACCAGCATCGCCAGCACCAGGACGTCGCCCAGCGGGTAGGCGATGCGGATCGCGCGCTGCTCCCAGGTCAGGCCCTCGAGCACGGTGAGCGGTTGCACCAGGTAGACCCAGACCGGTAGCGCGAGCCCGGCCGTGATGATCAACGCGTCCAGGAGGCTGGGCAGGTCACGGTCCACCCGGCGGTACCGGACGAGGCCGAACAATCCCACTGCCAGGAGGGGGTACACAGCGAGGTGGCACGCGTCCCCCGGCGACGGGAACGGATCGGAGGCCTGGAAGTACTGCTCCTGCACGTTGTAGTAGGTGTCGCCCGCCGCGAAGGCCAGCAGCCCGGCGGCGAGCACCAGCCAGGGCCATCGGTGCGTCGGCCGATTGACGTGGACACCGGTGAGAATGGCCGCGGCGCCTGCCAGGCTTACGAGCGCCCACATGGGGGTCCGCAAGCTGGGAATGGTCATGTAGAGAGCGATGGCACACGCGGCCGAGGTGACGTAGCCAATCATCAGCCGGTGGGCCGGCAGCAATCGCAAAACGAGCCTCCCCTGCTTGGAGGAGGCCGGGCGCGAACCACGCGTCGACCTGGGCCTTCTTCACCGATCGTAGGCACGTGAGGCGCCGGCTGCATCTCGGCACCGGTCGGTCAGCGCTCCTTCGCCCCGGGCCGCCGGGCAGACCCTGCGTAGCCGTGGGGATTGAGCCGCTGGAAGCGCCAGGCGTCCCGGCACATGTCGTCGAGGTCCCGTAGCGCGCGCCAATCCCAGGCACGCGCCACGGCGCCGGCGTCCGCGATGAGTTCGGCCACGTCGCCGGGGCGCCGCGGCACGACGTCGTACGGAATGGGTCCGCCGCACGCCGCGGAGAACGCGGCGACAACATCGAGGACCGAACTGCCGCGGCCGAGACCGAGGTTGTAGACATGCATGCCCGGGGCGTCGACGAGGTGGTCGAGCGCGACACGATGCGCCTCGACGGTGTCCATGACGTGGATGTAGTCGCGGATCGCGGTTCCGTCGTGCGTGGGGTAGTCGCCCCCGTACACGGGGAGCCGTTCCCGCAGGCCGACGGCCACCTGCGCCAGGTACGGCATCAGGTTGTCGGGAGTGCCGCAGGGGTCCTCGCCGAGCAGTCCGCTGGGGTGGGCGCCGACCGGGTTGAAGTAGCGCAGACACAGCACGGTGTACTCGGGGCACCTGCGGCAGACGTCGGCGAGGATCTGTTCGCAGGCCCACTTGGAGGCCGCGTACGGATTGGTGGGCCGGGCGGGGGTGGCTTCGTCGAGCGGTCCGTGTCCGGCGTCGCCGTAGATCGAGCAGGAGGAGGAGAACACGAGCTGGTGTACGCCGTGCTCATGCATGGTCCGCAACAGGGCGGTCGTGCCGCCGACGTTGGTGTCGTAGTACTCGATGGGCTTCCGTGTCGACTCGCCCACCGCCTTGTGCGCGGCAAAGTGCACGACGGCGTCCACGGAGTGGCGGTCGAAAACGGCCGAGAGGGCATGTCGATCACGGATGTCCAGTTCGTAGACGGCCCCGACGAAACGGCCGGCGATGCGTTCCACGCGGGCGAAGACCTGTGGTGTGCTGTTGGAGTAGTTGTCGACCACGATCAACTCATAGCCGTGGTCGAGCAGTTCGACGCAGGCGTGACTGCCGATGAAACCGGCTCCGCCGGTGACCAGAACCGTTGACGGTGCACTCATGGGCGCGGCTCCTTCGTGCGCACGGCGTCAGTCCGTGTCCACCACTCCCCACCGGCCCAGGCCGGTGGGGAGTGGTGGACAGAAGGTGTGACGGGCACGGATGTCGGCAGCGACGACAGGAACCCGGGGGCGAGTGACAGCCGCGCCGTCGGCAGAGCGGACGAAGTGATAGACGTTCATCCGCGGCAGACGGGTGAGCACCGCGACCGGCGGCAGCATGGTCCGTTGACGGTGGTCAGACCGAGGAGCGGGTAGTACGCCGCCGAAGTATGGGCGAAGTGCAGGCGCGCGACGACGGGCAGTCGTTCGAGGCGGCGCGCCAGCGGATCCAGCAGCATGACGATGAGGCTCCGGGACCAGCGGTACTCCGGTGTGGCCAGGTCTGGAAAGGGGAGTGGCCCCGCTCCCGTGACCCGGCTGGATGAGACCGGGCCGGACGGCCTTGTGGGGGGATCCGACCCCGGCCGGTCGGGATCGACCTGGCGCACCCGCAGGGCGGTGAGACAGAAGTGACTGGGCAGCCCGGTGGGGCAGATCAGTAGTGTTCCGTTGATGATCAGTTCTGCCCGGCCGGAAGGGTGCTGCGCCTACAGCCGCCGGGAGCAGGGGCAGAAACAGACGACGGAAGCCGCCCGGCCAAGGGCGATCACCAGACCGGAAGATGTCGCCCTCCGAGATGTGGGCAAGTCGGCGTTCTGCTCTAGGAGGATCTGCCGAAATCGGCTCACTGCGCGCCATAGCGCGACCCTTCTGACTGCGATGCAGGGAGACACTGTATGTTTACGTCGTATATGCGATTCTGCGCCTATTGTTCCCGGGCGTCAAGGGTCATAGGCGGGAGGACATCACCGGCGAGGGCGCGGAGTCGGTCGTGCCGAGCGAGGTACGCGAGACATCGCCCAGAGGTGCCGTCTCAGCGGCGACGGTCGCCGCGGACGACTGAGCGGAGCGCACGCCGGTCACGGCCCTGAAACGGTCGGCCATCCGCCGCAGCCGCCCCACGGGCGAACCGAGCCTGCGGACAGCGGACACCGCGTGGCACCCCGGTGCTGCCCACCGTCCGGTCACCCGGCAGGCGGTTACGGGCCGCGAGTGCCATGGTGGCCGTTGTCCCGCGGGCCCGGGCGTATGTCCGGGCCGTGTCGCCTACGCGCGGGAACGTCCTCGGCGCAGGACTTCTCGGCTCCGGTGTCGACGAGTTTGCGACCGACCGCCCCTTCGGGCACCCCGCGCTGTGCCACCAGCTCGGTTGGCGTCGGCGTACCCGATGCGCGCCCACGCGCCGAGTACGCATCGTGCAAAGGGTGAAGTGGTCTTTGCAGGCAGCGGCTTGTGAGGGCCCATTTCGTGTGGTCGTGTGCGTGAGAGGCCTTACGAACCGTGGAGTCGGCAGAGCAGGTCGAAGACCGAAACGCCAAGCGCTGTGGCAGCAGCGACCTCTCGGGCCGGCCGTTGCGATGTCCTCTTGGCCGGGTCCAAGTCGGCCGGGAGTCCGGCGGTGAAGAACTCGCGAGGGCACATGGTCGGGGCTCCTTGCCGGTGCGACGGGTTATGCGGATAGCCGAGCCGAGCGGATCTCGACGGCGGCACTCCGCAACCGCGCGGTGCATTGCGGGTAGTGAGGCGCGGTGGGGTCGGGGCCCTGGAGGAAGGGCGGCGGGAGAGCACCTGCCGGTGGTGCCCGTCCGCGCGGGACGAGGGGCAGGATGGATCCCATGAAGCTCACGAAGAAGTCGCACGCCTGCGTCCGCCTGGAGAAGGACGGGCAGACCCTCGTCCTCGACCCCGGAGGATTCAGCGAGGAGGATGCCGCCCTCGGCGCCGACGCGATCCTCGTCACCCACGAGCACCCGGACCACTTCAGCGAGGAACGGCTGCGGACGGCCCTGGGCGCCAACCCGGCCGCAGGGATCTGGACACTGCGCTCGGTTGCCGAGAAGATCTCCGCCGCCTTCCCGGGCCGCGTACACACCGTCGGCCATGGCGACACCTTCACCGCCGCCGGCTTCGACGTCCAGGTCCACGGTGAACTGCACGCGGTCATCCACCCGGACATCCCGCGCATCACCAACGTCGGCTACCTGATCGACGCCGGTCGCGTCTTCCACCCCGGCGACGCTCTCACCGTCCCCGACCACGCCGTCGAGACGCTGATGCTGCCCGTCATGGCCCCCTGGAGCAAGATCTCCGAGGTCATCGACTACGTCCGTGAGGTCAAGCCCCAGCGCGCCTACGACATCCACGACGCCCTCCTCACCGACCTCGCCCGTCCCATCTACGACAACCAGATCGGCACCCTCGGCGGCACGGAGCACCTGCGGCTGAAGCCCGGGGAGAGCACGGCTCTGTGAGTGTCAGTGCCGCCCGGTAGGTTGTCGGGCATGCGCATCGCGACCTGGAACGTCAACTCGATCACCGCCCGTCTCCCGAGGCTGCTGGCCTGGCTGGAGAGCACCGGCACCGATGTGCTGTGCCTCCAGGAGGCCAAGCTCGCCGAGGAGCAGTTCCCGTTCGACCAGCTGCGCGAGGCGGGCTACGAGGCGGCGGTCCACGCGACCGGGCGGTGGAACGGCGTGGCGGTGATCTCCCGGGTGGGCCTGGAGGACGTCGTCAAGGGCCTGCCCGGCGACCCCGGCTACGACGGCGCCCCCGAACCCCGCGCCATCTCCGCGACCTGCGGCCCGGTCCGCGTGTGGTCGGTGTACGTACCGAACGGCCGCGAGGTCGACCACCCGCACTACGCCTACAAGCTCCAGTGGTTCGAGGCCCTCAAGGCCTCCGTCGCCGGCGACGCGGCGGGCAGTCGCCCCTTCGCGGTCCTGGGCGACTACAACGTGGCGCCGACGGACGACGACGTCTACGACGTGGCCGCCTTCGAAGGCCTCACCCATGTCACCCCGGCCGAGCGCGCAGCCCTCGCCTCCCTGCGCGAGGCGGGCCTGTCGGACGTGGTCCCGCGCCCCCTCAAGTACGACCACCCGTTCACGTACTGGGACTACCGCCAGCTCTGCTTCCCCAAGAACCGCGGCATGCGCATCGACCTGGTGTACGGCAACGAACCGTTCGCGAAGGCCGTCACCGACGCGTACGTCGACCGGGAGGAGCGCAAGGGCAAGGGGGCGTCCGACCACGCACCGGTGGTCGTGGACCTGGACGTCTAGACCCCAGGGCTTCACAGCAGCGTCAGGTCCACCGACTCCGCGAGCGCGGTGAGCCCCGAGTCTCCCGGATGCAGATGGTCCCCGCTGTCGTACCCGGCCCGCATGCGCTCGGGGCGGGCCGGGTCGCGCACCACGCCGTCGAAGTCCAGGACGCCGTCCAACACCCCGGCGTCCCGGATCCAGGAGTTGACCGCGAGCCGCTCGGCGTCGACGGCGGCCGTGCACCGCGCCTCGCCCGCGCAGGGCAGGATCGTCGCCGCGAGCATCCGCAGCCCTCGCGCGTGCCCCCGCTCCGCGAGCTCCCGCAGTCCCGCCACGACCTCCCGCGCGGACGCCCCCGACCGCAGGTCGTTGACCCCCTCGAACACCACGACCGTACGCACCGACGCCTGGGCCAGCACATCCCGGTCGAACCGGCTGAGGGCGCTCACCCCCTGGGTGACCGTGGAGACCCCGTCACCGAAATACCCGTCGAAGACCACACGGTTCCCGGAGATCCCCTGGTTGAGCACCCCACAGGCCGGCACCACCCCTTGCTCCTGCAGCCGTGCGGCCGGCACGTCCGGCCACCGCCGGTCCCGCTCACATACGACCGCTGTGCCCCGAGCTGGTGGACCGGCGCCGCCGCCACCGTCCCCGGCAGATGGAAGCTCACCAGCAGATCGGCGCCCGCGGGCACCTCGAAGCCGAGCGGACCGCTGAATGCCTGCGCCCCGGCCGGGATCTCGACACCGGGCACCCCGCGAAGGCCACCGCCACGGGTCTCTCCCACGCCGTGGCGCCTACCGCCCGCACCGCCACACTCGCGCTGTCGATCCGCACCGGCACCGCTGCGAAGGTGTTGTCGAACCGCAGCCGCACCCGGGGACCACCCGCCGAGGTGTGCACCACGAGCCGCAGCGTCCGGTCGGTCCACGGCCCCACGGCCAGGAAGCCGGAGACCGCGGCTGCCCAACTCCCGCTCCAGCCGACTCCCTTGGCCCGCACGGACAGCGCGAACACGTGCATGCCGGGCGCGTGCGGCAGCCGTACCGAAGCCACCTCGCGATCGGGCGCCAGCGGGACTGTCACGACGTACAGCCGCGCCTTCTCGGTGAATTGACCCTCGGGTGTGTTCACATGCGGCAGCGCGACCGCCTTGGTGGCGAGCGGGCCGCGCCGCCAGTCGGGGGCGGCCAGCCGGTACCCCGAACTGCTGCCGCCCCGGTACGTCACGGTCCCCGAGCCCGTGACCGGTTCTCCGCCCGTGCCCGTCACCAGAAAGGCGAGCGCGTTCCCGCGGCCGCTCACGCGTACGTCCTGCCCGGCGGCCCGCACATGGTCGGGAGCGCCGGCCCTCCGGTCCGGCCAAGTCAGCGCGGCCGCCTGCACGGTGAGGGTGCGGCCCGGGGTCCAGCCGGCGGCGGCGAGGTCCTGTGCCGAGAGGGAGGCGCCCGAGCCGTCGAGGTCCGCCTCACCGGGCCGGGCGTCGTCGCTGACGGCGGTACTGTCGAAGAGCCGCTCCAGGGGCAGCGGCACCGGCCTCTCCTGGAAGACCGGCTCCGCCCCGGCAGCCATGCCCCCTGGCGCAAGGGCCGCGAACAGAGCGAGAACCACCGCGCCACCCCGGACACGTCGGTGCACAGACGGTCTCCTTCTGCCCATAGGGGATGAAAAAGCGCATCGCGAAGCTAAGGAGACATCCGCGGCAGGTCAACGCGCCATGCGTGAAGTCGGCGCGAAGTCGAGCGGAAACGACGGCCCGCGCGCCTGTGGTGCCCACGGCCGGGTGAGTGACACGCTGGGCGTATGAAGATCCCTTTTCTGGGGGGCCGGAGCGAGAAGCCCGGGACCCGTGACCCCGAGGGCATCGCCGAGCTTCTCTCCGAGTGCGAGCTCCTGCGCTCCCACGCGTCCCGTTCGGGTGTCCAACTGGACGACACGGCGGCCTCGTTGGAGGCGCTCGACCAACTGGTGCCGGGCTGGCGGGACGACGAGGAGATCCTGCTCTGGCTCGGCAACGACGCCGGGCTGTATCTCGGGACCGTCATCGTGCGGACCGTTCCCGGTGCGGCCTGGGATCTGCGGGCGGACGGGCAGCCCGTGATCCGGTTGGAGTCCGGCCGTGAGTTCGATGTCGTGGCAGCCGGTCACGAGTGGGCCGGCAGCGGAGTGCCCGAGCTCTCCCAGCTCTACGCGGAGGTCGCCGAGGAGTGAATCCATGGCCGTAAGTGCGGTGTAAATACGGCTAATGACCGGAAAGTGCGTGTCGTTCCTTATGCGCGATCTTGCCTCGATAGGTTGCGGCAACCACGACACAGCTGAGAGTGAGTAGGGCTGGGCATGGCCGTCGTCGATCCGTTGATCGAACTGCGTGACGTCAACAAGTACTACGGGGAGCTGCATGTCCTGCAGGACATCACCCTCACCGTCGGCAAGGGGGAGGTGGTCGTGGTCATCGGCCCTTCGGGGTCGGGCAAGTCCACGCTCTGCAGGACGATCAACCGTCTGGAGACCATCAAGTCCGGTTCCATCACGCTCGACGGACAGCCGCTGCCCGAGGAGGGCAAGGCCCTCGCGAAGCTCCGTGCCGAGGTCGGCATGGTCTTCCAGTCCTTCAATCTGTTCGCCCACAAGACGGTTCTGCAGAACGTCTCACTGGCCCAGGTCAAGGTCCGCGGACGCAAGAAGGACGAGGCCGACCGGCGCTCCCGTCAACTCCTCGACCGGGTGGGCCTCGCCGACCAGGCCGACAAGTACCCCGCCCAGCTGTCCGGCGGCCAGCAGCAGCGCGTGGCCATCGCCCGTGCCCTCGCCATGGAGCCCAAGGCCCTGCTGTTCGACGAGCCCACCTCGGCCCTCGACCCGGAGATGATCAACGAGGTCCTGGAGGTCATGCAGCAACTGGCCCGGGAGGGCATGACCATGGTCGTCGTGACCCACGAGATGGGCTTCGCCCGCTCGGCCGCCAACCGTGTGGTGTTCATGTCCGACGGCCGGATCGTCGAGGACCGCGCCCCCGACGACTTCTTCACCAACCCGGACAGCGAGCGCGCCAGGGACTTCCTCTCCAAGATCCTCAAGCACTGAGCGGAGCGACGGCCATGTCTTCGAGCCTCGACTACGATGGTCCGCTCACCCTCACGGTGATGGCGACCAGGCCTCCAGGGACGCTGCTGCCGCGTGAGGGTCCCCCCACGGCCCTTGAACCGTAGGGGGCAGCAGTCACAGAGCCATACCCGCCCGGCGTCGGCCGGAGATCACTGTTCGCGCAGCGGAATCGACACGTACGACGGGTCGTTCGCCGGCGAGGAGAAGGTCAGCTGAGCGCCGGACGGGTTGTGCTCGATGTAGAGCGGGTCGACCGTGTCGACCACCAGGGCCAGACGGTGCCCTGCCGGGACGTCGTAGGCCGTGGAGAACAGCTCCAGGTCGACGTCGAACGGCTTCCCGGGCGTCTGCCCGTGGAAGGTGTACGGCGCGTTGGAGACCAGCTTGCCGAGGCCGAGCGGCCCCACGTCGTACAGGTAGGCGACGAGGGTGCCGCTCTCCTTGGTGGGAGTGAGCGTGGTGTGCAACTTCGCGGTGCCGCGCACCTGTTGGGCGGCCGTGTACTTCTCCGACCGCCATACGGCGGCCCAGCGGCGCGGAAGCAGGGGGATCGAGGCGACCGGGGGAGCCTGGGCGATCTGGTCGAGGATGCTGGACAGGAAGACGATCCCGCCGTCGGCGCCGGAGTCGACGTTGGTGTGGATCGTGGTCGTGCCCGAAAGGGCGATCTTCTTCTGGGTGGCGCCGACGGACTTCCAGTCGGGGTAGCCCTCGTAGCCGCCCGTGGAACGGGACTTGAGCCGGACCGGCTCCTCGCGGTTGATCCCGTTGTCCGCGCTTTTGAGGTAGTGGTCGAACCAGCGCTCGGTGTCGGTCCACACGTCGTTGGGCAGGCCGAACAGCCCGGTCAGCTCGGCCGTGGCGTGGTCGCCGGGGCGCAGCTCCAGTCTCTTCGGGCCGGTGAGCTTCTCGTAGAAGTCGGCGTACTGGTTGGGCGGGAAGACCGTGTCGCCCCAGGCGTTGGCCATCATGACCGCGGCGCCGTTCTTGTTCAGCTGGTCCACGTATGTGTCGGCCGAACGTTTCTTCCCCCAATTGATCATGTCCTGTTCCTTCGACAGGTTCGACGCGTAGAAGTTGTCGAAGATCTGCCGGATTTCGGCGCTCTGGCGGCCGGTGACCAGGCTCGCGCCGTCCAGCAGGGCCGCGGCCTGGACGTGCTGGGTGCGGCCGGAGTAGATCGAGTCGATCAGGTCGGCCCAGCCGCTGAGGGCGGCGACCGCCTTGATGCGCTTGTCGTGTGCGGCGGCGAGGAGACTGATTCCGGCGCCGTAGGAGACGCCTCCCATGCCGATGTGCTGCGCGTCCGCCGGGGTGTTGGCGAGCGCCCAGTCGATGACCTTGGACGCGTCGGCTATGTCGGGAGGGCCCGCCACTTCTATCTCCCCACCCGACTGCCAGAACCCGCGGACGTTGTAAGTGACCACGACATAACCGGAGTTCGCGAGTTTCTGGGCCTGGGCCAGGTACTCGACCTGGGGCAGGCCCCAGCTCGTGGGCATGACCAGCAGCGGGTAGCGCTGCGAACTGTCGGTTCCTGCGGGCGTGATGACGTTCGCCTTGAGGACCGTGCCGCCGTCGCCGCTGATGTCGACGAAGCGGATGGCGTCGGCCGCCTGCGCGGTGGGGGCGAGTCCGAGGGCGCTACCGGCGATCAGAGTCGCGGAGACGGCGCCCACGGTGGTCGTACGCAGGGCCTTGCGAGGGTGTCCCACGGGTCACTCCCTACTCGTGTCAGTGGAAAGTGACCAGACGGTAACCTCGGCGCTTTACCAGAGGTAACCCGTCGGTAAGTTACGCAGGAGTAACGATTGTTGTGGTGTGAATCAATTCAGGAGGCGCGGTGTGAGTTCCGTGCGGGAGCAGGGGTCGGCGGCGGAGCCTGGGCCGCGCGGGTCACGTCGGCGACCAGTTCGGCGACATCGGGGCCGTAGGCATGCGAGTTGACCACCTTCAGCAGGAGGACGAACGGGTTGTTGCCGTACTTGCGGGCCAGCCGCTCGTGGTTGCGGGCCAGGTAGCGGGTCGCGGCCTGGTTGGTGATCGCGGTCTGGCCGCAGAACAGGAAGACGGGCCGGCTCAGTCCGGGCTGACCTGCGGTCAGGCGGGCCAGCAGGACGTACTCGGACACCCCCTTCTCCAGGAGGTAACGCTCGCTACCGATCTGGAACGTCATCCGGACCGGGCCCGGTTCCGACGAGTCGATGATCACCTGCACCCCGGGCAGCATGGCGCTCATGTGCGCCATCATCCGGCGGTTCGACGACGGGCCGCCGACGCAGAACTCCGTGCGCTCCCCGAAGCCCTGCCGGGCCACGTCCTGGGCGACCACTTCGGCGTGCGCTCCGCAGTCCTTGATGAGGGCGGAGAGTTCGAGGAGGGCGAACACGTCGTAGCGGTGCACCGTGAGATCGGTGCCGCCGGCGTCCCGGTTGACGACCAGCAGCGACTCCGAGTTGGCCGGCAGTCCGAAGAAGGCCTGCTTGCGGCGGAGTTTCCGCCTCCACAGGTACGTCCTGGTGAGCCAGCCGAGCACCGCGCTGATGCCGGCGGCGACCACGCCGAGGACGATGTTGCGCACGTCGTCATTCATGTGCGCGCATGCTAGCGGCCCGACACGACTGGTACGTATCGGTGTTCGAAGTGTGGCATTCGCATGACACCTGTCCCGAAGGGGGCTGTCGGGGCCCCCGCGATGTGGTTACGCTGCGCGGACGGTCCTGGACTGGAGGTAAGGATGCGTCGCCCTGTCGCACGGAAACTGTCGGTCCTGGCGGTCTCGGCCGCCGTGGTGTCGGTGGGGGCGGCAGCCCCGCCGCAGACCACCTCGACACCCTCGGCACCCGGGAAAGTGCCCGTCGCCGTCGGTTACGGCGGTGCCGTCTCCAGCGTCGACGCCGACGCCTCCGCCGCCGGTATCGAAGTCCTGCGCAAGGGCGGCAACGCGGTCGACGCGGCCGTCGCCACCGCCGCTGCGCTCGGCGTCACCGAGCCGTACTCCTCCGGCATCGGCGGGGGCGGCTACTTCGTCTACTACGACGCCAAGTCCCGTACGGTGCACACCATCGACGGCCGCGAGACGGCACCGCTGACTGCCGACTCGAACCTGTTCGTGGAGAACGGCAAGCCGCTCGCCTTCGCCGACGCCGTCAGCAGCGGACTGAGCGTCGGCACGCCGGGCACCCCGGCCACCTGGGCCGAGGCGCTCGGCGAGTGGGGCAGCAGATCGCTCGGCAACGTCCTGAAGCCCGCCGAGCGGATCGCCCGTGACGGGTTCGTCGTGGACGACACCTTCCGCTCGCAGACCGCGTCCAACGAGACCCGGTTCCGGTACTTCCCGGACACCGCGAAGCTGTTCCTGCCGGGCGGGCAGCTGCCGGTCGTCGGGTCCACCTTCAAGAACCCCGATCTCGCCCGCACGTACGCGGAGTTGGGCCGCAAGGGTGTCGGTGCGATCTACCACGGCGACCTCGGTGACGACATCGTCGACACCGTCAACAAGCCGCCGGTGGACCCGGGTTCCGGGTGGATCGCACGGCCGGGGCAGCTGTCCGAGAAGGATCTCGCTGCCTACCGGGCCAAGCTGCAGAAGCCGACCAAGACTTCGTACCGAGGGCTCGGCGTCTACTCCATCGCGCCTTCCTCCTCCGGCGGCACGACCGTCGGTGAAGCCCTCAACATCCTCGAACGCACGGACCTTTCGAAGGCCAGTGAGGTCCAGTACCTGCACCATTTCATCGAGGCCAGCCGGATCTCGTTCGCGGACCGGGGGCGCTGGGTCGGTGACCCCGCCTTCGAGGACGTACCGACGAAGGGACTGCTGTCGCAGCAGTTCGCCGACTCGCGGGCGTGCCTGATCAGGGACGACGCGGTGCTCACCAGTCCGCTGGCGCCGGGGGATCCGCGTGATCCCGGGGCCTGCCGGGACCGGGGGACGGCGGCTCCGACGACGTACGAGGGTGAGAACACCACGCATCTGACGGTGGCCGACAAGTGGGGGAACGTCGTCTCCTACACGCTGACCATCGAGCAGACCGGAGGCAGTGCGATCACCGTTCCGGGCCGCGGGTTCATTCTCAACAACGAGCTGACGGACTTCTCGTTCACGCCGGCGAACCCCGCCGTGCATGACCCGAACCTGCCGGGGCCCGGTAAGCGGCCGCGGTCTTCCATCTCGCCGACGATCGTGCTCGACCGGCACAACAAGCCTGTGGTGGCGCTCGGTTCGCCCGGTGGGGCGACGATCATCACCACGGTGCTGCAGGTGTTGACCGAGTTCGTGGATCGTGGGTTGCCGTTGGTGGATGCGATCGCTGCGCCTCGGGCGAGTCAGCGGAATGCTGCGCAGACCGAGCTGGAGCCGGGGTTGTACAGCAGTGGGGTGCGGTCTCAACTGGAGGCCATTGGGCACTCGTTCAAGTTGAATCCGGAGATCGGGGCGGCTACTGGTGTTCAGCGGTTGCCCGGTGGGAAGTGGCTTGCTGCTGCGGAGACTGTTCGGCGGGGCGGAGGATCGGCCCAAGTGGTCTATCCCGCTTCGTAGTCGGCTGCGGGTGCGTGGGGGCTGGTCGCGCAGTTCCCCGCGCCCCTAAAAGACTCACCTGAACGTCAGAGCGCCTGCTGCCGCGTCTACTGTCACCCGGCCGCCGTCCTTGATCGTGCCGTTCAGGAGTAGTAGGGAGAGTTGGTTGTCGACCTCTCGCTGGATCGTGCGGCGCAGCGGTCGGGCGCCGTACTCCGGCTGGTAGCCGCGTTCCGCCAGCCAGTCCACCGCGCTGTCCGTGAAGTCGACCGTGACGCCCTGGGCGTGGAGCAGGCGGCGGGTGCTCTGCAGCAACAGCTTGGTGATCTCCCGTAGTTGCTCTCCTGTGAGCTGACGGAAGACGACTATCTCGTCGATGCGGTTCAGGAACTCGGGGCGGAAGTGGTCCCGCAGGGGGCGCAGGATCTGTTCCCGGCGGGCCTCCTCGTCCGTGCCGCCCGACCCGAAACCGATGCCCGCGCCCCTGCGGGTGATCGCCTCCGAGCCCAGGTTGCTCGTCATCGCGATCACCGTGTTGGTGAAGTCGACCGTGCGGCCCTGGGAGTCGGTGAGCCGTCCGTCGTCGAGGACCTGGAGGAGGATGTTGAAGACGTCCGGGTGGGCCTTCTCCACCTCGTCCAGGAGGAGCAGCGAGTACGGGTGCCTGCGAACCACCTCGGTGAGCTGGCCGGCCTCCTCGTGGCCCACGTATCCGGGCGGGGCGCCGATCAGGCGGCTGACCGTGTGGCGTTCCTGGTACTCGCTCATGTCCAGGCGGATCATGCGCTCCTCGCTGCCGAACAGTGACTCGGCGAGGGCGCGGGCCAGTTCGGTCTTGCCGACTCCGGTCGGGCCGAGGAAGAGGAAGCTGCCGATCGGGCGGTCGGGGCTCGCGAGGCCCGCGCGGGAGCGCAGTACGGCGTCCGAGACGACCCGTACGGCCTCGTCCTGGCCGATGACCCGCCCATGCAGGTGGTTCTCCAGGCCGAGCAGGCGGTCCTTCTCCTCCTCGGTGAGGCTGCTGACCGGAATGCCGGTGAGCCGGGACACCACCTCGGCGACCGCCTCCGCCGTGACCTCCAGGTGCTGGCCCTCGTCGGCCTCGTCGTCCCCGGTGGCCTCGCCGATCCGCTGCTTCAACTCGGCGATCCGGTCACGCAGTCGGGTGGCCTGCTCGTACTGCTCGTCGGCGACCGCCTGGTCCTTGTCGCGGGTCAACTGCTCGACCTCGCGCTCCAGGGCCCGTACATCGGTGCCCTTGGTGCGGGCACGGAGTCGTACCCGCGCTCCCGCCTGGTCGATGAGGTCGATCGCCTTGTCCGGCAGGCGGCGGTCGGGGAGATAGCGGTCGGACAGCTCCACGGCGGCCACCAGCGCCTCGTCGGCGTAGCGGACCTGGTGGTGGGCCTCGTAGCGGTCGCTCAGCCCGCGCAGGATCTCGATCGCGTCCGTGGGAGTGGGCTCCGGGACCAGGATCGGCTGGAAGCGGCGGGCCAGGGCCGCGTCCTTCTCGATCCGGCGGAACTCCTCCAGCGTGGTCGCGCCCACGATGTGCAGCTCGCCGCGGGCCAGGGCGGGCTTGAGGATGTTGGCGGCGTCCATCGAACCGCCCTCGCCGCCCCCGCCCGCGCCGACGACGGTGTGCAGTTCGTCGATGAACACGATCAGCCGGTCGGAGTTGTCGCGGATCTCGCCCACGATGTTCGTCAGGCGCTCCTCGAAGTCGCCCCGGTAGCGGGTGCCCGCGACCACTCCGGTCAGGTCGAGGGCGAAGACCCGTCGACCGGTCAGTACGTCGGGCACGTCACCGTCCACGATCCGCTGGGCCAGGCCCTCCACGATGGCGGTCTTGCCGACGCCCGCGTCTCCGATGAGCACCGGGTTGTTCTTGCCGCGCCGGGACAGCACCTCGATGGTCTGTTCGATCTCCGCGTCGCGGCCGATCACGGGGTCGATACGGCCCTGACGGGCCAGGTCGGTCAGGTCGCGGCCGTACTTGTCCAGGGTGGGTGTGCTCGTGCTGCGGGGTGCCTCGCCGCGGGGCTGTCCGGCGTCCGGGGCCGCCTCGGGAGGCAGGCCGGTGGAGGCGAACCTGGCCGAGTTCAGGATGTGCCCGGCCGCCGAGTCGGGGTTCGCGGCCAGGGCGCTGAGCACGTGTTCCGGGCCGATGTAACCGGCGCCCCGGGCCCGCGCCAGTTCGTGGGCGTCGAGCAGGGCGCGCTTGGCGGCCGGGGTCAGGGACAGCGAGGTCGGTGGGGGCGCCTCCTCCGGCTGGTGCTGTACGGGGCCGGAGCGCTCGTCGATCTCCGAGGCGAGGGAGTCGGGGTCGGCGCCGGCCCGGCTCAGCAGCGTCCGGGTCGGCTCGGCGGCGAGCGCGGCCCGCAGCAGGTGCTGGGTGTCCAGGTCCCGGCTGCCGTGCTCGGCGGCGTACTGCGCGGCGCCCCGCACCAGCTCCCGGGCCGGCTGGCTCAGCAGCTGGCCGAGGTTGATCTGGCGGGGGCCGGGACGCGGTCCGCCGAAGAAACGGGCGAGAAACTCTCCGAAGGCGTCATAGCCTTCCGGTCCGCTGAAACCGCTGGTCATGGCGTTCCCATCCGGCATCCCCGCGCGGCCGGGGACGCCCTCGCTGATCGACGTGCCGGGTCGGGTAACCAGGGCGGAAGCCGGTTACACCTTCGCACGGATGCGCGGGTGGGGCACTTTCAGTGATCGTCCAGCAGGGTCAGTTCGCTCAGGACCTTGCGGACCTGCGGCCGCCAGTCGACCGTGCCGACCTCGTGGTGGGCGGCGGGGAAGCGGCGGGCCGGGGGTTTGTCCTCCCAGTGCCGCTCGTCGGGGGCGGCACGCCGGACATGGATCATGGCACCGACGGCGTTCGTCTGGAAGGTGACCTCCAGCGCCTCCGGGCGGTCCTGGCCGGGAGCGTGGCCGGTGAGCCGGAAGGTCTGGATGATCCCGAGACGCTGTTCGGTGCCTGGGACGTCGCTCTCGACTACGTCCGCCGAGTCACAGAGGTAACCCTCCTCCGCGAACAGGTCGAGGATCGCCTCGTGCAACGGAAGCGGCGCGACATGCAGCAGGTCGTCGTCGACGTCGATACCGCCCTCCTCGTCGTCGCCGCGCGTGATCCGGCTCTTCACGGACAGGGCGACGCCCAGGGCCCGTCCGCCGAGTTCGCTCAACGGGGTCTCCCAGGGCAGCCGTTGCGAGAAGGTGAGCCGTCGCTCCTCGCCCGCGCGGAGGGTGACCTGGCCGGGCTCCGCCGAGTGCGTGTCGACCTCGTACTCGCTCTCCCGGCCGTCGTGGTCGGTGCACCGGACGTGCACACACAGGTCGAGGTAGTCGATGTACGTCTCGCGCCGCCCGCCCCTGAGCAGGACCTCGCCCCGCAACTCCCCGCCGGGCATCGCCGGTCCGAGGATCCGTGTGTCCACCTCGATGGCCTCGCCCGGACCGCCGATCCCGAACAGTCGCTTGAACCCCATGTGCGCCCCTCCCCGAGCCCGCCATGATCAGCCCGCAGGGTAGCTCAGCGCGCGGTCAGGACGCGTGGCCCGGCGTCGGTGATTGCCACGGTGTGCTCGGTGTGCGCGGCCCGTGAGCCGTCGTTCGTCTTGAGTGTCCAGCCGTCCGGCGCCGCGTGGTACTCGTCCGTGCCGCCTGCGATGAGCATCGGTTCGATCGCGAGCACCATGCCGTGCCGCAGCGCGAGGCCCCGCCCCGGGCGCCCCTCGTTCGGCACCGGCGGGTCCTCGTGCATCCGGCGGCCGATGCCGTGTCCGCCGAAGTCGTCCATGATGCCGTACCCGCCCTCCCGGCACACGGTGCCGATGGCGTGCGCGATGTCCCCGATGCGGTTGCCCACGACCGCCGCCCCGATCCCGGCCGCGAGTGCCCGCTCGGCGGTCTCGACCAGCCGTACGTCGGCGGCGCGCGGCCTGCCCACGGTGAAGCTGATCGCCGAGTCGCCCGCCCAGCCGCCGAGTTCGGCACCGCAGTCGATCGAGACGAGGTCGCCGTCGCGCAGCCGGTACGCGGTCGGGATGCCGTGCACGATCGCGTCGTTGACCGAGGCGCAGATGACGGCCGGGAAGGGGGTGGACGCGAAGGACGGCCGGTACCCGAGGAAGGGCGAGGCCGCCCCGGCCTCCCGCAGCACCTCCCGGGCCACCTCGTCCAGCTCCAGCAGGGAAACACCCACGTCAGCGGCTTTCCGTACGGCGGTCAGGGCGCGCCCCACCACCTGTCCCGCCTCGTACATGGCGTCGATCGATGTGTCCGTCTTCAGTTCCACCATGCCAATTACTATACCGGTATTAGAATGGGGAGCATGGTGCGCACCCCTCTCACCCCAGAAGAACGCGAACGTGGCGAGCGGCTCGGCCGGCTGCTGCGCGAGGCCCGCGGTGGCCGGAGCATGACGGAGGTCGCGGCGACCGCCGGGATCTCCGCGGAGACCCTCCGGAAGATCGAGACCGGGCGGGCGCCGACCCCGGCGTTCTTCACGGTCGCCGCGCTCGCCCGGGCCCTCGACCTGTCCATGGACGAGCTGGCCGGACTGTGCGAGCTCGCGGGTGTGTGAAGGGAGTTCGCTCAGCGGTCAAGGCCGGGTCATGAGGCTCCTGCTGCTCCTTTGAAAACTTGCCGTAGCCCGTTCGTAACACTGCTGGTGTTGCCTTACGGACCGGAGTACTCCGGTCTAACGGGAGTTGAGCGATGGCAGTGGATCAACTCCCGGGCCAAGTGCGGGAGTTCGCGAACTACCTGGGCGGCGTACTGGGGCGCCTCGATCAGGGTAGCGGCTGGTGCGCGGTGTTCTGGCAGCGCGACCCGGACGGTATGCAGGCCTGCCTCGACGGCCGCGAAGTGCCGCCCTGGGACGTGGTGGAGTCGCTCCTGCAGGACCTCTCCGCCGAGTACGGCCCCGAGGTCGCCCGCGCGGAGGCCGAGCGGGCCAGGACCCTGCACGCCGGTGCCCAGTCCGCCCACGACCGACGCCCCGGCGGCCGGGACGCCCTCGGCGACCGCTTCGACGTCATGCTCCGCGAACAGCGCTACGCCGCCGAACGGCAGGCCGAACTGGGCCGCCTGCTCGCCACCGCCGCCACCCGGACCGACGCCGACGCCATCCGCCTCGATCTCGCCTGGTCCCGCGACGACCACGAACGCGCCGTCCGCCGGTGCGCCGAACTCCAGTCCCGAATGGCCGAGTTGGACCGCCACCGGTCGGACGCAGAGCGGGCGCAGGCGATCCGGCGGGGGCCGTTGGCCGACGGCAGAGCGTTCCGCGAGGCGTACGGGGGCGGGGGGCGAGGGGACAGCGCCTGGGGCGACGTCCGGGAGGGGGCGGGCGCTGGGCGCGGGCCCGGCGGCTACGAGGACGGTGGACAGGGGAGCCTCGGCCACGAGGCCGCCGTACACGGAGGCGGCGATTTTCCGGACATGCCGCAGCAGCGGGACACCCACTCGGCGGCCGGAGCGATCCGGAGCGGACACACCCCGCAGTGGTCGGACCTCTCCGACACGCCCCACCCCCGAACCGGTGGACACCCGCAGCAGCCGACGGACGCGAACGGCACGGCGTACACCCCCGCTGGGCAGGCCCCGGCCACCAGCCCCGACCGACCCCACCGGACCGACGCCGCCGCCCAGCCACCGGAGGCCCCCGCTCCCGCGCCCAAGCAGCGCAAACGTCGTCGCGGCAGTGCCCGTTTCGCCGGGATGGCCGAGCAGGAGGCCGCCCCCGTCGTCGTACCGCCGACCGCCGTACCGGATCTGCCCGCCGCGCCCGCCGCCCGGGGCCGTACCCTGCGTGGGGCGCGGTTCGCGGGGGCAGCGGACGCGGGGGACGTGCGGCCGCCGGCGCGTGGTGAGCCGGTGGATGTCGCGGACGGAGCGGCCGCGCGGGAGACCGCCGACACCGTCGTGACGCTCGTCCGGCTGCGCTCGGAGGGGCGTACCGGCGAGGCGCACGCGCTGCTCGTCGAGGTGGCCCACTGGCCCGCCGCCCGTTTTCCGCTGCTCGCCGCGGAGCTCAAGGCTGCCGGTCTCGGCGCCGACTGGGCGAGCCTGCTCTGGGAGGCCGCCTCACTGCCCGCCGACCGGCTGGTGGCCGCCGCGGACGCGCTGGTCGCGGCCGGGCGGGGTACCGACGGGGAGCAGGTCCTGCGGCAGGGTGTCGCACGGCCCGCAGGCGAGATCGGCGAGGCAGTGCTCGGGCTGGTCGCCGAGGGCCGCCGCCGTGAGGTCTCCGCCCTCCTCGACGCCTACGTCCGTGTCCGCACCCCCGAAGAGGCCGCCCGCAGCGCCGAACCCGACCCGGGGACCCTCGTACCGCTGCTCCTGGCGGCCGCGCGGGGTGTCTCCGACGAGCGGCACTGGGACCTGGTGCACGCCCTGCGGGTCGCCGGGTTCTCCGCCTGACAGGTCCCCCACAACCCTGCTGACCGGCCACGTCACTCGCCCAGTGGAGTGTGAAACGTGATCGACTTCGCGGGTTAACGGCGATGGTCTTGGCAAGCCTCTCCAGGAGGCTTACGTTCGTCCCTCTACGGCCGTGTCTACGGGCGTAGAGGCTCTGACGTCCCCGCCGAAGGAGCAGCTCATGGCCAACGTCGTTCGTGCCGCTCTGGTCCAGGCCACCTGGACCGGCGACACCGAGTCCATGGTGGCGAAACACGAGGAGCACGCCCGCGAGGCGGCCCGACAGGGCGCGAAGATCATCGGGTTCCAGGAAGTGTTCAACGCCCCCTACTTCTGCCAGGTCCAGGAACCCGAGCACTACCGCTGGGCCGAGCCGGTGCCCGACGGTCCCACCACGCGTCGTATGCAGGAACTCGCCCGCGAGACCGGCATGGTGGTCGTCGTGCCGGTGTTCGAGGTCGAGCAGTCCGGCTTCTACTACAACACCGCGGTCGTGATCGACGCCGACGGGAGCATCCTCGGCAAGTACCGCAAGCACCACATCCCGCAGGTCAAGGGCTTCTGGGAGAAGTACTACTTCAAGCCCGGCAACCTCGGCTGGCCGGTGTTCGACACCGCCGTCGGCAAGGTCGGCGTCTACATCTGCTACGACCGCCACTTCCCGGAGGGCTGGCGACAGCTCGGCCTCAACGGCGCCCAGCTCGTCTACAACCCGTCCGCCACCCACCGGGGTCTCTCCTCCCACCTGTGGCGCCTGGAGCAGCCCGCGGCCGCCGTGGCCAACGAGTACTTCGTCGCAGCCATCAACCGGGTCGGTGTCGAGGAGTACGGCGACAACGACTTCTACGGGACCTCGTACTTCGTCGACCCGCGCGGCCAGTTCGTGGGGGACACGGCGAGCGACAAGGAGGAGGAACTGGTCGTCCGCGACCTGGACTTCGACCTCATCGAGGACGTGCGGCAGCAGTGGGCCTTCTACCGCGACCGCCGCCCCGACGCCTACGAAGGGCTGGTGCAGCCGTGACCGAGGACCTGCTGGGACGTCACCGGGCCGTCCTGCCCGACTGGCTCGCCCTCTACTACGAGGACCCGCTGGAGATCACGCACGGCGAGGGCCGGTACGTCTGGGACTCCGAGGGCAACAAGTACCTCGACTTCTTCGGCGGCATCCTGACGACGATGACCGCGCACGCGCTGCCCGAGGTCACCAAGGCGGTGAGCGAACAGGCCGGGCGGATCATCCACTCGTCCACCCTGTACCTCAACCGGCCGATGGTCGAAATGGCCGAGAGGATCAGCCAGTTGTCCGGCATCCCGGACGCGCGCGTCTTCTTCACCACCTCCGGCACCGAGGCCAACGACACAGCCCTGCTGCTCGCCACCACCTACCGCCGCAGCAACACCATCCTGGCGATGCGCAACAGCTACCACGGCCGCTCCTTCAGCGCGGTCGGCATCACCGGCAACCGCGGCTGGTCGCCCACCTCGCTGTCCCCGCTCCAGACGCTGTACGTCCACGGAGGCGTGCGGACCCGCGGCCCGTACGCCTCGCTCAGCGACGACGACTTCATCGCGGCCTGCGTCGACGACCTCCAGGACCTGCTCGGCCACACCCGCCCGCCCGCAGCCCTCATCGCCGAGCCGATCCAGGGCGTCGGCGGCTTCACCTCCCCGCCCGACGGCCTCTACGCCGCCTTCCGCGAGGTGCTCCACGAGAGGGGCATCCTGTGGATCGCCGACGAGGTGCAGACCGGCTGGGGCCGCACCGGCGACCACTTCTGGGGCTGGCAGGCACACGATCAAAACGGGCCGCCGGACATCCTCACCTTCGCCAAGGGCATCGGCAACGGCATGTCCATCGGCGGGGTCGTCGCCCGCGCCGAGATCATGAACTGCCTGGACTCCAACAGCATCTCGACCTTCGGTGGCACCCAGATCACCATGGCGGCCGGCCTCGCGAACCTGTCGTACCTCCTGGAACACGACCTCCAGGGCAACGCCCGGCGGGTCGGCGGACTGCTGATCGAGCGGTTGCGAGCGGTCGCGGCACAGGTTCCGGGTGTACGGGAGGTGCGCGGGCGTGGGCTGATGCTCGGCGTCGAGCTGGTGAAGCCCGGCACCGACGAGGCCGACCCGCAGACCGCGTCCGCCGTGCTCGAGGCGGCCCGCGCCGAGGGGCTGCTGCTCGGCAAGGGCGGCGGGCACAACACCAGCGCCCTCAGGATCGCCCCGCCCCTGTCACTGACCGTCGCGGAGGCCGAAGAGGGCGCCGCGATCCTCGAACACGCTCTGAGGAGCACCATCCAGTAGGTCCACAGCAAGGGAACACCGTCATGAGCACCACCTTGGAGCCCCTGGAGTCCTTGGAGCCGACGCTGTCGGTCCGCCAGGTCCTCATGCTGGAACGGGTCCTCGCCGGGGAGCCCGAGGTGGTGGCCGGTGCCGGTCAGCTCGACCGCGCCGTGCGCTGGGTGCACGTGGCCGAGGCGGCCGACGTCGGCGTGATGCTCAGCGGCGGCGAGATGGTCCTCACCACCGGCGTGCTGCTCGCCGGTGACGAGAGCAAGCAGGCCGAGTACATCCAGTCCCTGCACCGCGCGGAGGCCGCGGCCGTCGTCCTCGGACTCGGCCGCGCCTTCCCGGCCCCGCCGGACGTGATGCGCCGGGCCGCCGAGCGGTGCGGGCTGCCCATGGTCGTCCTCCACCGGCCCTTCCCCTTCGCGGAGTTGACGGAAGAGGTCCAAGCCCGGCTGGTGCGACGGAAGTTCGCCGCCGTCAGCATGTCCGAGGCCGTGCGCACGGCCCTCACCGGACTCATCACCGCCGGTGCCCCGCTCCAGCGGATGCTCGACGAGATCGCCCACCACAGCGGCTGTCCCGTCGTCGTCACCAACCTCGCCCACCGCGTCCTCGCCACCGCGGGGGAGCGGTCCGCGGTGGACGACGTGCTGCGCGACTGGGAGCGCATCGCCCGCCAGGCCGGCGGCAGCGAGGGCGACGGCTGGATCCGCGCCGAACTGGGCGGGCGCGGGGAGCGCTGGGGCCAGATCATGCTGTGCGGCTACCGGGGAGACACGGCTACGGGGCGCCTCCTCGCCGACCGCGCTGCCGAGTCCCTCGTCCTGCACCGCATGCTCGGCGGCACCTCCGCCCACACCTGGGAGGAACAGTCCGCGCAGAGCCTGCTCACCGACCTGGTCAGCGGGGTCGTACCGGCCCGGCAGCTCCTGCCCCGTGCGCGGGCGGCCGGACTGCCCGTCAACCGGCGCACCTTCGTGCCGCTCGTCGTACGGGACGGCGATCCCGCCGAACTCGACCGGGTGCTACGGCTGTTGGGGCTGCCCGGGATCGTCGCCGAACTCGCCGACGGGGCGACCGCGGTGCTGCTGAGCCTGGCCCGGGACCAGGACGCCACGGTGCTCACGGCGAACTTCGCGGCCCGGCTGACGAGGACGGTGGTGGCCGCCGCCGACCCCAGGAGCGCCTGGGACGACGTGCCCGCCGGTATGCGTGAGGCACGGCATGTCGCGGACGCCGTCCCCTCGGGGGCACTCGACCTTCCGGCCGTCGTCCGCCTCAAGGACGTCCATCTGCGCGGCCTGATCCGACTGCTGCGCGACGACCCGCATGTGCAGTCCTTCGCGGAGCGCGAGCTGGACGGGCTGTTGTGCGACTCGGGCTCGGGGGAGGGCCTGCTGGCCGTCCTGCGCACCTATCTCGCCACCGGCCGCAACAAGTCCCGCACCGCCCAGCTCCACCACGTCTCGCGCCCCGCGCTCTACCGGCGCCTCGAAGCGATACAGGGCCGGCTCGGCGTCGACCTCGACGACTTCGAGCAGGCCGCCTCCGTACACATCGCACTCCTCGCGCACGACGCGCAACAGAGCTGAAACATGCCATGACCTGGGAAAACGGCGGTGAAACATGGGCTCACGAGAGGGTGACACCGTGGCACGCCGCAGGCCTGCAGACGTGACACCGTGCAACTCAAAGCCGGTTTTCGGACTTCCTAGTCTTCTCGCACACCGAGCGACCGGAGGTCCCGATGAGCAGAGTGATTCGTGCCGCCCTTTTCCAGACCGCGTGGACGGGCGACAAGGAGTCGATGATCCAGGTACACGAGCAGGCGGCCCGGGACGCGGCCGCGCAGGGTGCTCAGGTCCTGTGCTTCCAGGAGCTGTTCTACGGACCGTACTTCTGCCAGGTCCAGGACAAGGCGTTCTACGAGTACGCCGAGCAGATCCCCGACGGGCCCATCGTCAAGCGATTCCAGGCGCTGGCCAAGGAGTTGGGCATCGTCCTGATCCTGCCGATGTACGAGGAGGAGCAGCCCGGCGTCCTCTACAACACCGCCGCCGTGATCGACGCGGACGGCTCGTACCTCGGCAAGTACCGCAAGCACCACATCCCACAAGTCCCGGGATTCTGGGAGAAGTTCTACTTCCGGCCCGGCAATCTGGGCTGGCCGATCTTCGACACCAAGGTCGGGAGGATCGGCGTCTACATCTGCTACGACCGCCACTTCCCGGAGGGCTGGCGGGCGTTGGGCCTCGCGGGTGCCGAGATCGTCTTCAACCCGTCGGCCACCTCGCGCGGCCTGTCCGCCTACCTCTGGCAGCTGGAGCAGCCGGCCGCGGCCGTCGCCAACGAGTACTTCGTCGGCGCGATCAACCGGGTGGGTGTCGAGGAGCTGGGCGACAACGACTTCTACGGGACGACGTACTTCGTCGACCCGGAGGCGCAGTTCGTCGGCGAGGTGGCGAGCGACAAGGAGACCGAACTGGTCGTCCGCGACCTGGACATGGCCAAGCTCCGCGAGGTCCGCGACCGCTGGCAGTTCTACCGCGACCGCCGCCCGGACGCCTACCCGCCGCTGACCGCACCCTGACCGAACCAACCACCCTGGCAGGAGAGGGAACATGAGCAGCCGTACCGTCATCCGCGGTGGTCTCGTCATCACCGCGTCGGACGAGATCCACGCCGACGTGCTGATCGAGGACGGCCGCATCGCCGCCCTCGCCGTGCCCGGTACCCAGAGCTGGACCGCGGACCGCACGATCGACGCCACCGGGAAGTACGTCATCCCCGGTGGCGTCGACGCCCACACCCACATGGAGCTGCCCTTCGGCGGCACCTTCGCCTCCGACACCTTCGAGACCGGCACCCGGGCCGCCGCCTGGGGCGGTACGACGACCATCGTCGACTTCGCGGTGCAGAGCGTCGGCCACACCCTGCGCGAGGGACTGGACGCCTGGCACGCCAAGGCCGAGGGCAACTGCGCCATCGACTACGGCTTCCACATGATCGTCTCCGATGTGAACCAGGAGACGCTCAAGGAGATGGACCTGCTGGTGGAGGAGGGCGTGACCTCCTTCAAGCAGTTCATGGCCTACCCCGGCGTCTTCTACTCCGACGACGGCCAGATCCTGCGCGCCATGCAGCGCTCCGCCGAGAACGGCGGCCTGATCATGATGCACGCCGAGAACGGCATCGCGATCGACGTGCTGGTGGAGCAGGCGCTGGCCCGGGGAGAGACCGACCCGCGCTACCACGGCGAGGTCCGCAAGGCGCTCCTCGAAGCCGAGGCCACCCACCGCGCCATCAAGCTCGCGCAGGTCGCCGGCGCGCCCCTGTACGTCGTGCACGTCTCGGCCATGGAGGCAGTGGCCGAGCTGGCACGGGCGCGTGACGAGGGGCTCAACGTGTTCGGCGAGACCTGCCCGCAGTACCTGTTCCTGTCCACGGACAACCTCGCCGAGCCGGACTTCGAGGGCTCGAAGTACGTGTGCAGCACGCCGCTTCGGCCCAAGGAACACCAGGCCAAGCTCTGGCAGGGGCTGCGCACCAACGACCTCCAGGTCGTCTCCACCGACCACTGCCCCTTCTGCTTCGTCGGGCAGAAGGAACTCGGCCGCGGCGACTTCTCGAAGATCCCCAACGGCCTTCCCGGCGTCGAGAACCGCATGGACCTGCTCCACCAGGGCGTGGTCGAGGGGCGCATCTCGCGCCGCCGCTGGATCGAGATCGCCTGCGCCACCCCGGCCCGGATGTTCGGCCTGTACCCGAAGAAGGGCACCATCGCCCCGGGAGCCGACGCCGACGTCGTCATCTACGACCCGCACGCCGAGCAGATCGTCTCCGCCGAGACCCACCACATGAACGTCGACTACTCGGCGTACGAAGGAAAGCGCCTCACGGGCCGGGTCGAGACGGTTCTCTCGCGCGGCGAACTTGTCATCAGCGAGCGGGAGTACACCGGACGCGCCGGACACGGCACGTACACCCCCCGCTCCACCTGTCAGTACCTCAACTAGGAGTGGCGCCCATGGACTTCGGACTCGTCCTGCAGACGGATCCGCCCGCCTCGAAGGTCATCAGCCTGATGAAGCGGGCCGAACGCAACGGCTTCACCTACGGGTGGACCTTCGACTCCGCCGTGCTCTGGCAGGAGCCGTTCGTGATCTACAGTCAGATCCTCTCCAATACCTCGAAGTTGACGGTCGGCCCGATGGTCACCAACCCGGGCACCCGCACCTGGGAGGTCACCGCCTCCACCTTCGCCACCCTCAACGACATGTTCGGCAACCGCACGGTCTGCGGCATCGGCCGTGGCGACTCCGCGATGCGTGTCGCGGGCCGTACGCCCAACACCCTCGCCCGGATCAGCGAGGCCATGAAGGTCATCCGGGCGCTCGGCTCCGGTCAGGAGGCCGACCTCGGCGGCACGGTCGTCAAGTTCCCGTGGATCAAGGAGGGCGCCGAACTCCCCGTGTGGATGGCGGCGTACGGGCCCAAGGCGCTGAAGATGACCGGTGAGGAGGCCGACGGGTTCATCCTCCAGCTGGCCGACCTGTACCTCACCGAGTACATGGTGAAGGCCGTCAAGGACGCGGCCGTCGCAGCCGGTCGGGATCCCTCAGAGGTCAAGATCTGTGTCGCCGCCCCCGCCTACGTCACCGAGGACGACTCGCCCGAGGCGCTCGCCCACGCGCGCGAGCAGTGCCGCTGGTTCGGCGGGATGGTCGGCAACCACGTGGCCGACCTGGTCTCCAAGTACGGCGCGCACTCGGCCGCCGTACCCGACGAGCTGACGGACTACATCAAGGCACGTGAGGGGTACGACTACTCGCACCACGGACGCGCCGACAACCCCGACACCGCGTTTGTGCCCGACGAGATCGTCGACCGGTTCTGTGTCATCGGACCGGTCGAGAAGCACATCGAGAAGCTGAACGCGCTGCGCGAGCTGGGCGTCGACCAGTTCGCCGTGTACGACATGCACGACGCGCAGGAGGCGACCATCGACGCGTACGGCTCGAAGGTCATCCCTGCCGTCAACGCCTGACCCCCCGTCCCCCCACACCTTGTTCGCCCCTCTCCTCCCCGCCGTCCCGGGGCGGAGAGGGGTCCAAGGCCCCCGCACGGCCTTTCCCGTCCCGCTCTGATCGATTGGCCTGCCCATGACCGAAACAGTCCCCACGGGGTCGCCGATATCGCAGAACGCGGCCACCGCCGGCCGCGTCGAGCTCGCCCCCGAGGCCTTCCCCGCCGACAGTCCCTTCGCCAACGAGGACCTGCGTCCCGTACCGGTCTCCGAGCGCAAGTGGACGACGTACAACTTCGCGGCCCTGTGGATCTCCATGGCGCACTGCATCCCCAGCTGGACCCTGGCCTCCGGCCTGGTCGCGCTCGGCATGGACTGGAAGCAGGCCGTCTTCACCATCGCCCTGGCCAACATCATCGTGCTGCTGCCGATGCTGGCCACCGGGCATGCCGGACCCAAGTACGGCATCCCCTTCCCGGTGCTCGCCCGCGCCTCCTTCGGGCTGCGCGGCGCCAACATCCCCGCGCTGATCCGGGCGGCCGTGGCCTGTGGCTGGTTCGGCATCCAGACCTGGATCGGCGGCAGCGGCATCTTCGCGCTGGGCTCCAAGCTCACCGGCGGTCACTGGGAGGACGCGGGCAAGATCGCCGGTAACCCGTGGCCGCTGTGGCTGTGCTTCCTGCTGTTCTGGGCGCTCCAGATCGCGATCATCTACCGCGGCATGGACTTCCTGCGGCACTTCGAGAACTGGGCCGCGCCCTTCGTGATCGTCGGCGCCCTGGTCCTGCTGGTCTGGATCGCGGTCAAGGCGGACGGCTTCGGTGCGCTGCTTGACCAGCCGTCCAAGCTCGGCTGGGGGCCCGACTTCTGGCCGGTCTTCTTCCCGTCCCTGATGGGAATGATCGGCTTCTGGGCGACCTTGTCCCTGAACATCCCTGACTTCACGCGTTTCGGCGCCAGTCAGAAGGCGCAGACCTGGGGGCAGGCCCTCGGCCTTCCCACGACGATGACGCTCTTCGCGGTCCTCGCCGTGCTGGTCACCTCCGGCTCCGAGGTCGTCTACGGCGAGGCCATCTGGGACCCGGTCGCGCTGGCGGCCAAGACGGACAACGCCTTCGGTCTGCTCTTCGCGCTGATCATCGTGCTCGTGGCCACGATCTCCGTGAACATCGCGGCGAACGTGGTCTCACCGGCGTACGACCTCTCCAACCTGGCTCCGAAGTTCATCAACTTCCGCACGGGCGCGCTGATCACGGGTGTCGTGGGCATCCTGATCTTCCCGTGGAAGCTGATCTCCACGCCGGAGTTCTACATCTTCACCTGGCTCGGGGTGGTCGGCGGTCTGCTCGGCACGGTCGCGGGCATCCTCATCGCCGACTACTGGATCGTCCGGCGTACGGTCCTGCACCTCGTGGACCTGTACACACCCGGCGGTCGCTACTGGTACACCAACGGCTGGAACTGGCGGGCCATCGTCGCCTTCGTGGTCGGCGGTCTGCTCGCGGTCGGCGGGTCGTACTCCGCGGTGGGCGCGGACGGCAAGAAGACGGGGCCGTTCCCGACCGACGGTCTGATCCCGTTCCTCAAGCCGCTGGCCGACTACGGCTGGGCGGTGGGCCTGGGCGCGTCGCTGCTGCTGTACATCGCGCTGATGCTGCCGAAGGGCAGGGAGCAGGAAGGCATCGCGGCCTGACGGTGGGCGGTCAGGAGGCTCAGGCCTTCTGACCGCTCTGCAGCGCCGCCACCGCCTCCTTGGCGGCCTTGATGGCACCCTTGTTGATCTCGTCCGTGCTGGGCGCCTTCTTCGACTCGAAGTCGCTGCCGTTGTACGTCACGGTCACCAGCGCGTTGGACGCCTGGATGATGACCACGCCCTCACGGGTCTGCTGCTTGTCCTCGGTGGTGAGGTTCACCACCGAGTACCCGGCGTCCCCGACCCCCGGCACGTTTCCGCCGCCGCTCTTCTCGGCGATGTTCTCCTTGTACGACTTCGCGGCCGCCGCGTCGGACTCCGTGATCTCGAAGGACACGTCGAGCCAGCGGTAGTCGTACCCCTTGAGCGCGTTCCAGGAGCAGGTGCGGCGCAGGTTGGTGTCCGTCGAGGGGATCTCCTTGCCGGCCGTCTTGGCGCCCGGCACCAGCGACTTGATCGTCGCCGCGCCGATGCTGCCGCAGGGCGCGGGGGAGGTGGCGTACTGCTTGGAGGCCGCTGCCGTGGACGCACCCGAGGGCGACTCCTCGGCGGACTGCGGCGTCGCCTCCTTCTCGGCGGCCGGGGTCGCGGCCGGGCCGGAGGTCAGCGCCCAGCCCGCCGCGGCGAGCACGAGGACGGGGGAGATGCGCGCGGTGAGGGCGAGCGGCAGGGAAAGAGTTCGCACGGCGCACTTTTCGTGGGGGACGGACGGTGCGGACGGGCCCGCACTGCGGACGGGACGCCAGTTTCACATGTCTCCCTGTGGGGGCGGAAGTGTGAACTCGCTCCGTGCCTGCGCCGTCACTGCGCTCTGCCGTCGATGCGTCATGTGTCCGTTTATGTCCGGACGATGGGGCGGTAGAGCGCCGACCAGGCAGTGGTCGGTGTGCTCGGGGCGCCGACATGCCGCCACGTCCTCGTCGGTGATCCGGTACGGCGCGAGCGCGGTCAGCAGCACCAGGCGCGCGCCGGGACGTTCCAGCCGGTCCGGCAACCCGCTCAGGTCGAGTGGCGGATGCGAGCCGTCCCAGTCCAGCGGTGTCTCCTCCACGAGGTCCTGCTCGTCGATGTCGAGGAGGCCCGCGCCCGTCATGGCCGCCCGGAGCAGCGCCGCGTACGCGAGGCCGACGGGGGTCCCGCCCGCCCACGCCTGGGCCTCGCCGGGTCGAGCAGGTCGAGCAGTTCCAGGGCGGCGCCGGGTCGGGCGGGGCGGCGTACGGCCCGCGAGGCTGCGTACCGCGCGGAACCGCTGGACGTTGCCCGGCAGCAGGTTCTCGGTCAGCAGGGCTCGCCCTGTGTCGGTCTCGGGGGAGTCGGCGGACGGTGAGCGGGGTGTCGAGCGGGTACGCGCGCAGGTATCCGACATCGCGCTGATCGACGTACAGATGCCGGTGATGACGGGCATCGAGGCGACCCGCAGAATCGCCGCGGATCCGGTGCCGGCGGCGGTCCGCGTGGTGATCCTCACCAACTACGGCCATGACGAGTACGTCTTCGAGGCGCTGCGGGCGGGCGCGAGCGGCTTCCTGCGAGGCGGTGGCCCGGGGTGAGGCAATGCTGTCGCCGGCCGTCACCCGCACCCTGATCGGCGAGTTCGTCTCCCGCCCACCCGACCGCTCCAGCGACCCCGGCCTGGAATGCCTCACCCGCCGCGAACGCGAGGTCACGGCCCTGGCCGCGCGCGGTCTGACCAACGAGGAGATCGCCGAGCACATGGTGATCAGCCCCTTCACGGCCAAGACGCACGAGCCCAACTGGTCGTGTTCGCCTACGAGTCGGGGCTGGTGACCGCGCGCGGCGGCTGATATTCCGTTGCCCGCCCGCACCGGCGATCAGCACTCTGGGGTGATGACGGAGACGACACCGCGAGTGCACCAGGAGATCCTCGCCTACTACGCCCGGGGCGCGGAGGACGCCCGCCTGAGACCAGGAGGCGCCCCCGCCGGGCGGCTGGAGTTCTGGCGTACGCAGGACGTGCTGCGACGGCTGCTGCCCGCGGCGCCCGCGCGAGTACTGGACGTCGGAGGCGGCAGCGGCGTGCACGCGGAGTGGCTCGCCGAGGACGGGTACCAGGTCGAACTCGTCGATCCGGTACCGCTCCACGTCCAGCAGGCCGCGCGGATCCCCGGGGTCACCGCCCGCACCGGCGACGCGCGCGAGCTGTCTGCGCCGGAGGACACGTACGACGCCGTGCTGATGCTCGGGCCGCTGTACCACCTGCCCGAACGGGCCGACCGGGTAAGGGCGTTGGCGGAGGCGCACCGGGTGGTCCGGCCGGGCGGACCGGTGGTCGCGGCCACCATCAACCGGTTCGCGCAGCTGCACGACCTGCTGCGAGAGGAGCGCTACTTCACCCCGGAACACCGCGACCGCACCGACGCCGTGCTCGTGGACGGCCGCCACCCCTACCACGACGAGGGCTTCTTCACCGTCGCCCAGTTCGCCCAACCGGACGAGGTGACGGCGGAGTTCACCGACGCGCGGCTGGCCGTCGAGGGCCAGTACGGCGTCGAGGGCGTCGCCTGGCTGATGGGCGGCATCGAGGACTGGCTGGACGACCCCGAGCGCCGGGAGACCGTACTGGCGGCGTGCCGGCACATCGAGTCCGAGCCGACGCTGCTGGGGGCGAGCGGGCATCTGCTCACCGCGGGCAGACGGCCGTCGGTGTGACGGGGCGGCCGTCTGCCCGGTGGTGACCGCGGTGGCCTCCGGGCCCCCAGGGGTCAGGCGGCCGTACCGCCCGCGTAGTCGCTGTTGAAGGTGGTCTCGACGGTGGTGGCCACGGACTGGGCCACCCCGGTGCCGGTCAGGATGATGCCCAACTCGCGGTTGTTGGTGAGCGAGTTGCTGCTGATGTTCATGGAGCCCGCCTCCACCTCCTGGGTAGCGAGACCGTAGTCGGCGACCATGGCCTTGGCGTGGATGTAGAAGCCGTCGGGGTCGGAGTACCCGACGACGGTGCCGCCCGCCGCCTCGATCTCGGAGACCTCGGTCGCGTAGTCGCCCGGGGTCTCCAGCACCACCCGTACCTTCACCCCCGCCTTCGCGCGCGCGGCGATGGCGTCCACGACCGCGCTGTCGCTGAACTCCAGTTCCTCCACGTCGAGCGTCTTGGTGGCGGCGTTGACAACGGACAGCAGACGGCTGCGGGAGTCGGTGGGGGACCAGAGCAGGTGGTCGCCGTCGGTGGGGGTGACCGAGGTGCCGGCGTAGTCCGCGGCGAAGACCTTCTCGATCGCGGCGACATCGCGGCTGTCGTCGGTGAACACGCCGTAGTCACGGCCGGTCGCGTAGTACTGGGAGGTGAGATTGCCGGTGAGGACAAGGGACTTGGCGCCGTCCACGGTGATCGTCTTCTGGTGCGTGTAGACGAAGCTCGACGGCGACCACACGACGCCGACGCCCGCGTTCGTCAGCGCGGTGTAGGCCGAGTTGTTGGCGCTCTGGTGGGCACGGTCCAGGACGACCCGGACGGTGACGCCCTTGCTCTTGAGGGCGATGAGGTCATTGACGGCCGTCGTGTCCTCCAGCTCGTACATGGTCATGTCGAGGGAAGTGGTGGCCGAGTTGACGAAGTCGTAGATCGTGGGCTGCCCGCCGCTCTGTGAGAAGGCGAAGGCGGTGTAGGTCGCGGCACTGGCGGGGACGGAGGTGGCGAGTACGGCGGCACCGGCGGCGACGGCGACACCGGTACGGGCGAGGACCTTCCACAACATGCGTGACTCCTGGTCGAGTTGGGCCCGCGTGGGGGTGGCGGACGTGCGCATGACACCACGCGCGTAGAACGCGGAGGAAGGGAAGGTGGGTGAACTCGGGGTTACCGGGGGTCCGGAGGGTCGGGCAAAAGGGACTTCGTGCAGGTGGGGCGTGGTTCATGGAGTTCTCGTGCGATCGCAAAATCTTCGTAGGCTTCGCGGCCGCGGTCGTAACTGTGCAACCGCGCAGGAGGCGGCGATGGTGGTGCCCTGTGCGCGGGGGCGGACCCGGACGAGGTCGCCCAGTGGGCCGTGAACCCGGTGCCGGGGCCTCCCGGCAGCCACCGCTCGCCCTCCCCGGCCAGGGAGACGGCGCCGCACAGCGAGAACGGCACGCGCCCTGGCCGGTCCACCCCGTCATGGTGGATCGCCGCCCTGCCGGCACTGGTCATCGGTCCGTCGCGTCGCATCCCACGCCCCCGGAGCGAGCGAGGTGTTTCCGCCGGATGGATCTGGTTAGGCTCGTCTGGGGTGCTTGGGAAGCAGGTACGCCCGCGGCGGCTCAGCAGAGCCGGTCGCGGCCCACGTTGTCTGCCGTACGAACGGAGCGCCTGTCATGACTCAGCTGCCCGCCGAGCCACCCCCGGGAGACCTCCCGGCCATCGACGCCGCCGGTGGACCCGACAAGGAGACGCTGCTCTGGCAGCAGGAGGATCTCGACCGGCGCAACCGCCTGTACGGCCACGCCGGAGTAGCCCGAGCTGAGAACGTGCTGCTGAAGCGCTACGGCCTGGCCTCCGCCGAGGAGGCGTTCGCCCTGTTGAGGGACACCTCGCAGCAGTTCAACATCAAGCTCTCCACGCTCGCCGACGCGGTGGTGCGCACGCCTGCTCCGGACCAGGACTCGCGGCTGTGGTTTCCCGGCCGGGCCCGCCACAGCCCGCCTCGTGCTCCCGGCCTGCCGGTGGACAGCGGCCGCGGCAGCCAGGGTGCTGTTCTCAAGACGGTCCTGCACCGGGTGCTGTCCATCACGGAGACACCGATGGGCAACGTCCAGCTGGCCGAGAGCGGCCGACTGAGGCTCGCCCGGCACACCGGGCTCAACAAGTACTTCACCGACTTCTTCGCCTTCGTCGACGCGCCGACGACCGCGTGCTCGCAGGCGGTCGCCCAGCGCAGGCAGGTCACCGTACGGGACGTGACGACCGCGGCCGTGTTCGACGAGGGCTCACGCCACGCCATCCTGCAGACGGGCAGCCGCGCCGCGCACAGCGTTCCGCTCGTCGACCGAAACGGCGTGCCGGTGGGGATGGTGTCCTCCCACCACGAACGGCCACTGGCCGGCTTCACCCGCGCTCAGCTGGCAGCGTTGCAGCAGACCGGCGCTGACACAGGCCGCTGGTTGTCCTGGCACTGGTACACCGTCGTCCTGGACGCTCTGGAAAGCCTCCACGCCACCGCCACCGGCGCGCCCAGCTGACCTGTCCGTCGAAGCTGCCGCGTCTCCGTCATGGATGATCAGTCGCCGTCGGTCAGCCTCTTGAGACGGGCTGCCGCCGCTTCCGCGCGGCGCTGAGCCTGCCGGAGCACGCGCTCGTCGGCCCGTTCCCGATCGCGGGCCCGGCGCTCCTTCGCCTCGGCCTGACGGGCCTGCGACTCGAGATCCTTCAGCTCCTCGGCCAGCTGACGCGCGCGCCGCCGCAATCCGGCGAGCTTTTCCTCGGCGTCCTGTACGTCCTGACGGTGCTGCTCCGTGCGCTGCTGCTGCTCGTGAACTTCCTGCTCGGCCCGGTCGGCTTCACGGAGTGCCTCCGCGATGCGTCTGCGCCGCCGCTCGTCCGCCTCCGTCCGGTCCGTCCTCTCCGTCGTCTCCGTCCTCTCCGTCACCGTCCTCTCCGTCCGGTCCTGCCGGGGCGAGGGAGAAGGGACGACACGCAGCCCTCTGCCTGCGGCGGCGAAGCCGGTGGGGGCGGTGAGTGGCTTGGCCAGCCGGGCCGATGCCCACTGCTGTGCCGCGTCCGGATCGGACAACACCGCACGCAGCGTCTCCTCGATCTGTCGTTGGGCGTCCTCGCCGATGTTCTGCCCGGCCTCGGCGGCCAGCTGACGGGCCTGCCTGGACAGGGCGGCGATCAGGGCATGCTGCCGGCGGGAGAGTTCCCGCAGCTGGTCGCCGTCCATGTCGCGGTGTGCCGCGCGCAGCCCCGCACCCAGTCGCAGCAGCGGTTCCACCTCACCCGGCATCTCCCGCACCAGCAGATTGCTCGCCCAGGCCGACAGGGTCGGCCGGTGTAGCGCCTTGATCTCCTCGGCGAGCTCGCGGTTCCCGTCGGTGCGGGCTTTCGCGGCGCGCTGGTTGCGGACGGCGGTGAACTCGTCGGGCCGCAGTCCGTACAGCTCGTCAGCGACAGCATCGAGATCCACCGGCGTCCCTCCGCTGTGTCGGTATGTCGATTTTCTCATTCTCCGGGCGGGAGTGCGTGGGGTGAGGGACCGACGCGGTCAGCTGTGAGAGAGGGCGAAGGAGACCAGGAAGCCGCTCGCGGTGATCAGCCCGATGGCCAGATGGGCGTCGTCGAACGCCTCGGGGATCATCGTGTCGGCGATCATGGCGAGGATCGCGCCGGCGGCTACTGCGGTCACCGCGGCGATCATGGTGGGGGAGAGGGAGCCGACGACGGTGTAGCCGAGGACGGCCGAGACGGTGCTCGCGGCGGCGATCGCCGCCCAGACGCCGAAGATGTATCCCTTGGTGCGGCCGGCCTGCTTCATGCCCGCCGAACTGGACAGTCCCTCGGGCACGTTGCTGATGAGGACCGCTGCCACGGTCACCAGGCTGACCGCGCCGCCGTCGAGCAGGCTGACGCCGATCACCGCGGACTCCGGCACCCCGTCGAGCAGCGCACCGAGTGCGAGCGCCATGCCGGAACCGCCCTGCTGGGCTTCCGAGGGCTGCGCCGCAGCCTGCGTGTGACCGGAACGCTTGCGGTGCCGGGCGCCCCGGCGGGCCAGCCACACGTTGCCCGCGGTGTAGGCCAGGGCGCCGATGAGGGTGCCGACGGCTGCGGGGGCGAGCCCTGCCTCGTCGTACGCCTCCCCGACCAGCTCGAAGGAGACCGCTGACAACAGCACCCCCGCACCGAAGGCCATCACGGTCGCGATCACCTTCTGCGGCACCCGCAGCCCGTACCCCAGTGCCGCACCGAGCAACAGCGCCGAGCCCGCCACCAGCCCCCACAGGCCGGCCTGTACCACTTCAGCCATGCGACGCGTCTACCCGGTACGGATGTGGATCAACAGGCGACCGGCGCGGACGGCGCCGCGAAGGGCAGGCTGGCGCTCAGCCGCGCCGGACGGAGAGCAGGCGCGCCGCCACGGCCAGCACCAGGCCGACCGCGACGAGGTACAGGCCAAGACGGTCTTCGGGCACCGCCGGTGACCACACCCGCCAGGCCGACGGCGTGTAACTGTCGGCCGCGAGGTAGTCCGCGTACACCCTGGGAGGCGCGCTGGTCCGGCCGCGCACCCACAGCAGGGCGCCTATGGTGGCGCAGGTCGCTGATATCGCATACAGGGCCGTGCCCCGGTGCCGGGCCGGTCTGGACATGGGTTCTCCCCCCGCTCGCTGGCTTCGGATCAGTTCTCGGTCAGCAGGTGTCGTACGACGTATCCGGCGGAGTTCACGCCGGAGCTGCCGCCTTCGACCAGTGCCGCGACGGCGATGCGGGAGTTGTACGCGGTCAGCCAGCCGTTGGTGTGGTCGGCTTCCTCCGCGGTGCCGGTTTTGGCGCCCACGCCGGCCAGGCCGCCGAGGCGCGGGGCTGCGGTGCCGCCGGTGGCCACGCCGCGCATCATCGACTGCAGGTAGCCGGCCGTACGGCTGGAGATCTGCTGCGGCGCGCTGTCCTGGTGCTGTCCCGGCAGGATGATCGGCTGCTCGAAGCCGGCGTTGCGAACTGTCGCCGCCACCGACGCCATGAACAGCGGTGTGGCGGTGACCCTGCCCTGTCCGATGAACTGGGCCGCCTGGTCGCCGCCCTGGACGTCGGCCGGGATGCTCGGGTCGGTGGTGGCGACGCCGCCGCCGATGGACCAGCTGCCCATGCCGAAGACGCCCACGGCCTCGTCGTGCAGGGCGGAGGCGTCGCCGTTGTTGACGAGGTAGTGGAAGCCGTCCTTGATGAAGGAGGTGTTGCACGACACGGCGAACGCGTGCGCGACGGTGGAGGCGGAGTCGGCCGTCACGCCCGGGTCGTTGTGGAAGGTCTGGCTGTTCGCCGTGATCGAGTCCGTGCACGGGGCCGGACTGCTCGGCGTGAGGCCGGCCTTGTCGAACAGGGCCGCCGACGTGATGATCTTCATGGTGGAGCCCGGCGACTTGATGCCGTTGATGGCGATGTCGCCGTCCGCGCCCGTGTGGGCGACCGCGAGGATGTGGCCGGTCCGCCAGTCCAGCGCCACCGTCCCGGCGGGCTTGCCCTGCAGGGGCGAGTCCTTCACCGCGCTCTCGGCCACGGCCTGGAGGTGCGCGTCGATGGTCGTCCTGATCTTCGGGGCCTTGCCCTTGGAGAAGACCTTCAATGTCTTGACCCCGCCACCACCGGAGTCCACCACGGCCACGCCCGTGCCGGTGCTGCCGCCACCGGGTTCGGTGTTCTGGCGGATCGTCGCTGCGATGTCCCGCAGCGAGGGGAACGCGGACAGGTCCGTTGTCCCGTCGCTCGCGACGACCTCGGCCGTACTCGCGTTCGCGGGGAGCTTTCCCGCCGTCAGCGACTGGTCGTCGCCCAGGCCGGGGTAGAGCACCGAACTGTTCCAGTGCACCGCCGTCCGACCGTCCGTGCTCTGCAGTACCGCCACCGCGCTCGGATAGGTCCAGGTGCCGCCCGCCACCTTTGCCGTGACGTCGAAGGTGACCTTGGTGGCGCCGGACGTGACCGTCGACGGCCCGGCCGACACCACATGGCCGAACGTCAGCTTCGTCAGTCGCAGCCCGTCGGTGTACCCGTGCAGCGCCTGGGCGGCCGTACTCGGCGCATCGGTGTCGCTCGACGCCGTGTCGAGGCGCTGCTGCGACCAGCCCTCCAGGAACGCCCGGGTCAGCTTGACGGCCTTGGCGTCCGACGGCGGTGAGGTCGACACCGCCGCGGGGTCGAAGCTGTGCGCCGCCTTGGTCCGAACGTCGCCCGCAGGCCCCGAGGCCAGGCCGTGGACGATGTTGTACGCGCCGTATCCCCCGAGGACGAGCACTGCCGTACACGTACCGGCCATGCCGACCTTCACCGCTCTGTTCATGGAGCGGATCGTATATTTGTGCCCACTGCAGGTAAGCCAGATTCTGGTAAAGCGTTGCCCACCGGCAGGTCCTTCAGGCGTCGGCGCAGCGCTTCCTGACGCGGCGTCACCGCGGTGCCGGGAGGGGCTCTCTCCCCTCGCGTAAACGGAAGCAGCGAAGTGAGAGGCCCTATGTTCACCACCCGTCCCACCCTCCAGGGCACTTTCGGCATGGTGTCCTCCACCCACTGGCTGGCCTCTCAGTCGGCGATGGCGGTCCTGGAGGACGGCGGCAACGCGTACGACGCGGCGGTCGCCGGCGCCTTCGTGCTGCACGTCGTCGAGCCGCACCTCAACGGTCCCGCCGGTGAGGTGCCGATCCTGCTGGCGCCGGCCGGCGAAGAGGTGCGGGTGCTGTGCGGGCAGGGTGTCGCGCCGGCCGGGGCGACCGTGGCCCACTACCGGCAGCTCGGTCTGGATCTGGTCCCCGGCACCGGCCCCCTCGCCGCCGCGGTTCCCGGCGCCTTCGACGCCTGGATGCTGCTCCTGCGCGACCACGGCACCAAGTCCCTCGCCGATGTCCTCAAGTACGCCGTCGGGTACGCCGAGGACGGGCACGCGCCCGTGGGGAACGTCGGCGCGACCGTCGAGAGCGTGCGGGAGCTGTTCGAGACGGAGTGGACCTCGTCGGCGGAGGTGTATCTGCCGGGAGGCGACGCTCCCCGCCCAGGTGCGCTGTTCCGCAACCCCGCCCTCGCCGCCACCTGGAAGCGGCTGCTCGCGGAGGTGGCGGGGGCCGGCGACCGGGTCGCGCAGATCGAGGCGGCACGCGAGGTGTGGCGTACCGGTTTCATCGCCGAGGCACTCGTACGGCAGGCGCGGCGGCCCACCATGGACACCAGCGGCTCCCGGCACACCGGCACGCTCACGGCCGCCGATCTCGCCGGGTGGTCCGCGACCTACGAGGCGCCGGCGACGTACGACTGGAACGGCTGGACCCTGTGCAAGGCCGGCCCCTGGAGCCAGGGCCCGGTGCTCCTCCAGCAACTCGCGCTGCTGCCGCCCGAACTGCCGCGGTACGGGTCCGCGGAGTACGTCCATCTCCTGGTCGAGGGCTGCAAGCTGGCCATGGCCGACCGGGAGGCCTGGTACGGGGACGCGGCCGAAGTGCCGCTCGGGGAGCTGCTGTCGGAGGAGTACAACGCCGGGCGGCGCGAACTCGTCGGAGACAAGGCCTCGTACGAGCTGCGGCCGGGCGGTCCTGGGGGACGGGTTCCGCGACTGAGCGCGCACGCGCGTGTGGTCGTCACCGAGGATCCCGGGTTCAGTCCGATGGGGGTGGGGGAACCCACGGTGGCCAAGAGGCCGACCTCGCCGGTGCCGGGTGAGCCGCAGACCGGTTCCGATGGTGCCACCCGGGGCGACACCTGCCATCTCGACGTCGTCGACCGCTGGGGCAACATGGTCGCCGCCACGCCCAGCGGAGGGTGGCTGCAGTCCAACCCCGTCGTGCCCGAACTGGGCTTCCCGCTGGGCACCCGGCTCCAGATGGCCTGGCTGGAGGAAGGCCTGCCCAACTCCCTCACGCCGGGCCGCCGCCCCCGCACCACCCTCACCCCCTCGATCGCCCTGCGGGACGGGGTGCCGGTCATGGCCTTCGGGACACCCGGCGGGGATCAGCAGGACCAGTGGCAGCTCCACTTCTTCCTGTCCGTCGCCCTGCGCTCCCCGGTCCGCGGCGGCCTCGACCTCCAGGGCGCGATCGACGCCCCCAACTGGCACAACGACAGCTTCCCGGGGTCCTTCTATCCGCGGGGCATGCGACCGGGGAGCGTCACGGTGGAGGCACGGACGGACCCGGAGGTCGTGGCGGAGCTACGGCGACGGGGGCACGACGTGACGGTGGGGGCGCCGTGGTCGGAGGGACGGTTGTGCGCCGTCGCGCGGGACCCGGAGACGGGGGTTCTGTCGGCGGGGGCGAACCCTCGGGGGATGCAGGGGTATGCGGTGGGGCGGTGACCCGGTGGCCCCGGGCCCGAGGACGCGGAGCCACCCCACGGATCCTGGTGTTCACGGTGATTCCACCCCGCATCCACCACGCGGGCGGGGATTGTCAGTCCCGCGTGCTCTCATGGAGGCATGATCGAAGACACGGAAACCATCGACGAGTTTCTCGACCAGCACGCGGGTGACGTCGAAGAGGCGATCCGCAAGGCCGCCGCGGCCGAGATCATGCCGCGCTTCCGGCGGCTCGCCGCGCACGAGGTCGTCCAGAAGGCCGGCCCGCACGACCTGGTCACGGACGCCGACCGGCTGGCCGAGCAGTACCTCACCGAGGCGCTCGGCGCACTGCTGCCCGGCTCCGTCGTGGTCGGCGAGGAGGCGGTGCACGCCAACCCGGCGTCGTACGAGGCGATACAGGGCGAAACCCCGGTCTGGATCGTCGACCCCGTCGACGGCACCCGGCAGTTCGTGCAGGGCGACCCCGGTTTCTGCACGCTGGTCGCGCTCGCGAGGAACGGCGTCCTGCTCGCCTCCTGGACCTACGCACCGGCCCGGGACCAGCTGGCCACGGCGATACGGGGCAGGGGCGCGTTCCTCGACGGCGAGCGGCTGTACGCGGGCACACCCGACCCCGGCCGGGACCTCCAGGTGGCCACCTCCCACCCGGACTACACGACGGAGGCGGAGAAGCGGGCCCTGCTCGGCCTGTGGACGGACGGCGTCGCACTGCGCCCGTGCGGCTCGGCAGGCCTGGAGTATCTCGCCGTGGCCCGCGGCGAGTCGGACGCGGTCGCGTTCTCCTGGGAGTTGGCCTGGGACCACGCGGCGGGCCTGCTGCTGGTCGAGGAGGCGGGCGGCGCCCACCTGACCCTCACCGGCGACCCGTTCCGCATCACGGGAGGCAACACCCTGCCTTTCACAGCGGCCCGCGACACGGCGACGGCGCGCAGGGTACGGGGGCTGCTGGCGGGGGAGGCCTGACAGGACGCCGAGGGCGGGGGCAGCGGGGCAGCGGGGGCGAAGGCGGGGGCAGCGGGGGCGAAGAGGGGTTTCGAACAGCCCGCCTCCCCGACTTACCCCCGAACCCCGAGACTGTCAGTCCCCCGGCATATCCTGATCCTCTGGCCATCGGCTGACGAAGGGGTCCGAAGGTGCCGTCGATGCTCGATGCGGTCGTGGTGGGTGCGGGGCCGAACGGACTGACGGCTGCCGTGGAGCTGGCCCGGCGCGGTTTCTCCGTGGCGGTGTTCGAGGCGCGCGACACCGTGGGCGGCGGTGCCCGTACCGAGGAGCTGACCCTCCCCGGCTTCCTGCACGACCCGTGCTCCGCGGCCCACCCGCTCGGTATCAACTCCCCGGCGTTCCGCGCCCTGCCCCTGGAACGCTACGGCCTGGAGTGGCTGCACGCCGAACTGCCGATGGCGCACCCCTTCACCGACGGCACCGCCGCCGTGCTGTCGAGGTCGGTCGCCGAGACGGCCGCCTCCTTCGGGCCGCGTGACGCGGGGACGTACAGGAGGCTCGTCGAGCCGTTCCTGCCCAAGTGGGACACCCTGGCCCGCGACTTCATGTCGCTGCCCCTGACCGCGCTGCCCCGCGACCCGGTGACCCTGGCCCGCTTCGGCCTCGTCGGCCTGCCCCCGTCGACCTGGCTGATGCGCCGCTTCCGGGACGAGCGTGCCAAGACCCTGTTCGCCGGGCTCGTCGCCCATGTCATGGCCCCGCTCAGCGGCTTCGCCACCGGCGCCATCGGCCTGGTCTTCGCCCTCGCGGCACACGCCCGGGGCTGGCCCGTGGCCCGGGGCGGCTCGCAGTCCATCTCCGACGCGCTGACCGCGTACCTCAAGGACCTCGGCGGGACCGTCCACACCGACTACGAGGTCAAGCGGCTCGACGACCTGCCGCCCGCCCGCGCGTATGTCTTCGACACCTCGCCCACCGCCCTGGCCCGCATCGCCGGCCTCGGCAACTACTACGACGGCTACCGCTACGGCCCGGGCGTCTTCAAGGTCGACTACGCCCTCGACGGCCCCGTGCCGTGGACCGCGAAGGAGGCGCGCAGCGCGGGCACCGTGCAGATCGGCGCGGACAGGGCGGAGATCGGTGCCGCGCTGCGTGCCGCGTCCCGGGAGGGCCGGGCGCCCGACCGGCCGTTCATGATCACCGTGCAGCCCAGCGTCGTCGATCCCGGCCGGGCCCCCGCCGGAAAGCAGGTCTTCTGGGTCTACGGCCATGTCCCCAGCGGCTGGACCGGCGACCTCACCGACGCCGTGGAGCGTCAACTGGAGCGCTTCGCCCCGGGTTTCCGTGACCGGGTCCTCGCCCGTGCCACCGCCGGCCCGCCCGAACTGGCCGCCCGCAACGCCAACTACGTCGGCGGAGACATCGCCTCCGGCGCCGTCAGCGGACTCCAGATCATGCTGCGCCCCAAGCTCTCCCTGTTCCCCTACGGCACCCCGCACCCGGCCGTCTTCATCTGTTCGTCGGCCACCCCGCCGGGGCCGGGTGTGCACGGCATGTCGGGACACAACGCCGCGAAGGCGGTCTGGCGGAGGTTGAGACAGGAGGGCTGAGGTTCACCAGTCGGCTGCAACGGCAAGCGGGACGTCCGGTGACCTCGCCCAACTGGTCCGAGCCCCGCCGCGTTGAGCGTCCCAGGCGATGTGATCGCGGGAGCGGCCGCGACCGGACACGCCGTGAACGCCCGTGTCCTCGGCACCGTCGGCTCCGCCGTCTGCCTCTACTGGGCGAGCATGGCGCTCAACGAGTCCGTCGACGCCACCGTCGACGCCGTGGAACGCCCCCAGCGTCCGGTGCCCCTCCGGCCGGGTCCCGCGCCGGACCGCGCTCGCCGTGGCCGGCGGACTGACCGCCGGGGCCTCCTGGGAGCGCGCTCCCTCTGACCAGGCTGATCTGGGCCTGCGACCCGGGGCTCAAGTCGACTTCTGCGGGCCCGCCGGGCGCCCGTACCCTTGATGTCCTCTCCGGAGCGCCGGCCGCGGCGCGGGCCTCTTCCGTGCGCCGGGAGGCCTTCGGGCACATCGCCACCACCCCGTCTCCGGCCACGGTCGGCACCCCGCACTCAACTTCGGATCGGCCTGGCCTCTCTGTTCCGCCGACTGCCGAACCTGCCCCCGACGGACCCACCCGACCCGCTCCCCCTGTCGACGAGCACGGCCCGCGGCCGGACGAGCTGGAAGAGTGGCCGTCATGACCACCATCCGGCTCGTCCAGGGCGACATCACGCGGGAGAGCGCCGACGCGATCGTCAACGCCGCGAACTCCTCCCTCCTCGGCGGGGGAGGAGTCGACGGCGCCATCCACCGCCGCGGCGGCCCCGCGATCCTGGCGGACTGCCGCAAGCTGCGCGCCTCTCACTACGGCAAGGGTCTCGCCACGGGCCAAGCCGTCGCCACCACCGCGGGCGAGCTGGACGCCCAGTGGGTGATCCACACCGTCGGCCCCCGCCACAGCCGTGACGAGGACCGCTCCGACCTGCTTGCCTCCTGCTACCGCGAGTCTCTGCGCGTCGCCGACGAACTCGGCGCCCGGACCGTCGCCTTCCCGGCCGTCTCCGCCGGCATCTACGGCTGGCCGATCGACGACGCCGCCCGGATCGCGGTGGCGACCGTACGGGAGACGCCGACCGCCGTCGAGGAGGTCCGGTTCGTACTGTTCGACGACCAGGCGTACCAGGCGTTCGCGAGGCACGTCTCCTGACCCCCGGTCACGCGCGGCACACCCTTACGGGCGAACGCGTTCCGGGCACCGAGGACATGGCTGTATGGGGTCGCGGTGGCGCGAGCGGCCCGCCGGGGCGATCCGGCGGCCCGCGATCGGTTGCAGGGCGCCGGAGCCCTTCCGACGGTGGGCCCAAGGAAGTTCTCCGAAAGGAACACGCATGCGCCCCCTCGTCTCCCGCGGCCGTCTCCTGCCGCCCCTGGTCTGTGCCGCGCTGATCCTCGGCCCGGTCGGCACCGCGGCCGCCGTAACCGACGCGGGCCGCGCGGCGTCGGACCACGGGGTGTCGCAGCCGGTCGTCTGGTACGGCACCGACAACGCGGGCACCCTGGAAGACCGCCTCGACGCGCTGGACCGTGCCGAGCAGGACACCGTCCTCCAGCCCCTCCTGGACGCCGTCACCGACATCGCCGCCCTGGACGGCACCCACCTCGACGCGCGCGAGGCGGCCGCCCACGCGAAGGCCGTGGAAGCGGCGAACACCGAGGTCCAGGAACAGCTGCGGCAGCCGAGCGGCACGGACCGGTCCGCGGCCGCGGCGGCCGATCCGGTCTCCGACCTCCTCGACACGATCCAGTCCACCGTCGACAGCCTGCTCACGTCACTGACCTCCCTGGACCTGGGCGGTGTGCTGAGTGCGGTCACCGGCGTCCTGGGCTCCGTGCTCGGTGCCGTCACCGGCCTCCTCGGCGGCGGCCTGCCCTCGGTGCCGGCCGTCTGACACCACGGCACGACAGCATCAGGGCACCCCCGCGTGAACACACGCGGGGGTGCCCGTGTGTCGCGATGTCCCCAGGACCTCACAGACACCGACATAGTCATTGCCTCGGAAGCGCTCGGGATCTAGGTTGAGTCGCATCCTGTGCCTCAAAGTCACCATTAGCGCACAGGAATTGACGCTCCCTCAGTACGTACACCGCACTGTCGTCCCGAGGAAGGTTCCGCTGATGTCCCATCCGTTTCCGCCCGCCCCCATCAGCCGTCGGCGTCTGCTGGAGGGAGGAGCGGCCGTCCTCGGCGCACTCGCCCTCTCCTCCGGCCCCCTGTCCGCCCGCGGCCATGCGGCGGAGGGCGCCCCGGAGTGGAACGGCGCCATCGACCTCTTCCGGGTGGGCACCGAGCCCCCGCACACCACCCTCATGCCGTACGGCACCGTCGGCCAGGCCCTCACCGCCGACCGCACCCGCTCGCCGTACCGTCTGAGCCTCGACGGCACCTGGAAGTTCGCCTACGCCGACCGCCCCGACGACCGGGACACCGACTTCTACGGCACCGGCGTGGACGACTCCGACTGGGACACCATTCCCGTGCCTTCGACATGGCAGGTGCATGGCTACGACTTCCCGATCTACATCAACATCACTTACCCCTGGTGGGGCCCCAACGGGCTCGGCGAGGAGGCCCAGCCGCCCGCCGCCCCGACCCGCTACAACCCCGTCGGCCAGTACAGGCGCACCTTCACCGTCCCGAAGGACTGGTCGGGCCGCCGGACCTTCCTGCACTTCGAGGGCGTCAAGTCCGCCCACTACGTGTGGATCAACGGCGAACTCGTCGGCTACCACGAGGACTCCTACACCGCCGCCGAGTACGACATCACCGAGCACCTCAAGCCGGGCACCAACCAGATAGCCGTGGAGGTCTACCGCTACTCCGACGGGGACTGGCTGGAGGACCAGGACATGATCCGGCTGAGCGGCATCTTCCGCTCGGTCTACCTGTACTCCACCCCGGCCGTCCACCTGCGCGACTTCAAGCTGGACACCCCGCTCGGCGACGACTACACCTCCGCCGAGCTCTCGGTCACCGCGAGCGTGCGGGACTACGGCGGCGACAACCAGGGCCGCTACACCGTCGAGACGCAGCTCTACGACGCCGGCGGCCACGCGGTCTGGTCCCGGCCGCTCCAGCAGACCGTGGCCCTCGACGCCGGCGCCGAGACGACCGTACAGGCCGCGAAGGCCGTACCGGCGCCCAAGCTGTGGTCGGCCGAGCACCCGAACCTGTACACCGCCGTCCTGCGGCTGCGCGACCCCGCGGGCAAGGTGATCGAGACGCTCTCGCACCGCGTCGGCCTGCGTGAATTCGCCCTGAAGGACGGGCTGATGCGCATCAACGGCAAACCCGTGTCCTTCCGCGGCACCAACCGTCACGAGATGCACCCCGACCGCGGCACCGCGCTCACCCGCGCGGACCTCGTGCAGGACATCACGATCATCAAGCGGCTGAACATCAACTCCGTGCGCACCTCGCACTACCCCAACAACCCGCTGTGGTACGAACTTGCCGACGAGTACGGCCTCTACCTGGTCGACGAGACCAACCTGGAGACCCACGGCATCCGCGGCGAGTACCCCGGCAACCACCCCGACTGGAGCGCGGCCTGCGTGGCCCGTGCGCAGAACATGGTCCACCGCGACAAGAACCACGCCTCGGTGGTCATCTGGTCCCTGGGCAACGAGGCGGGCGGCGGCAGCACCTTCGTCACCATGCGCGACTGGATCAAGTCGTACGACAGCACGCGCGTCGTCCAGTACGAGGGCGACGACCGGCCCACCATCAGCGACATCCGCTCGGAGATGTACGAGAGCCCCGCACGCGTGGAGCAGCGCGCCAAGGACACCTCCGACACCCGGCCGTACGTGATGATCGAGTACTGCCACGCCATGGGGAACTCCAACGGCAACTTCAAGAAGTACTGGGACATCGTCCGACGCCACCCCGTCCTCCAGGGCGGCTGGATCTGGGACTTCGTCGACCAGTCCCTCACCGAGCCGGTCCCGGTACGGCAGTTGCTGACCGAGACCGGACCCGGCGCGCTTGTGGGTGAAGTCCTGCCCGCCCGTGCGAAGTTCGACCGTGACAAGGGTGTCTCCGGCGGTACGGTCTTCGCCCGCGACGCCCGTCTCGACCTCAGGGGCTCGCTGACGCTGGAGGCCTGGGTCACCCCGAAGGTGACGGGTTATCACCAGCCCATCGTCGTCAAGGGGGACACCCAGTACGCCCTCAAACAGTCCGGGAGGACACTGGAGTTCTTCATCTACGGCGGCGGCCAGTGGGTCACCGCCACCTGGCCGCTCCCGGACGACTGGACGGGCAGGGAACACCACGTCGCCGGGGTCTTCGACGCCGACGCGGGCACGTTGACCCTCCACGTGGACGGACAGGTCAGGGCCACCCGGACCACCACCCAGAAGCCCAGCGGCAACACCGCGCCCCTCGCGCTGGCCGTCGATGTCGACAACCCCACAAGGGAGTTCAGCGGCACCATCAGGAAGGCGCGCGTGTACGGCCGTGCCCTGAGCGCCGCCGAACTGGCCTCCGACAGCCGGGGGCCCGGTGACGACGGCGTGCGGTTCTGGTTCGACGCGGCGACCGTGGGGGTCAAGGAGAAGCGGCCCGCACAGAAGACCTTCTTCGCGTTCGGCGGCGACTGGGGCGACAACCCCAACGACGGCGCCTTCGTCGCGGACGGCATCGTCACCGCCGACCGCGGCCACACCGGCAAGGCCGCCGAGGTCAAGCGGATCTACCAGGCGGTCGACGCGGCCTGGGCTCCGGGCGGGGCGGTGACCCTCACCAACGAGAACCTCTTCACCAACCTCAGGGAATTCGGCGTGAGTTGGACGCTCACGGCCGACGGCAAGGTGGTCCAGCGCGGGAAGCTCACCCGCGACCAGCTGAACGTGCCACCCCTGTCCAGCAAGGAGATCAACGTCCCGTACAAGCTCCCGAGCACCCCGGCGCCGGGCAGCGAGTACTTCCTCCAACTCTCCTTCACCACCAAGGAGTCCACGCCCTGGGCGAGGTCCGGCTTCGAGGTGGCCCGGCAGCAGCTCGCCGTCGACGCGGGCAGCCCGGCAGTGACACCGGTACCGCTGACGAAGGTCCCGACGCTGACCTACCGGGAGGCGTCCGGCCAAGTCACCGTCACCGGCAGGGGTTTCTCCGTCACCGTCGACAGGAGCAGCGGGACCATCACCTCGTACCAGGCCCATGGGACCCGCCTGATCACCGGTGGGCCCGTGCCGAACTACTGGCGGGCGCCCACCGACAACGACCACGGCAACGGGCAGCACACCCGCAACCAGACCTGGCGCGACGCCGGTGCGAACCGCGAGGTCACCGACGTGAGCGTGCGGGCGCTGGGGGACCGGGCCGTCGAGATCAAGGTGAGCGGCACCCTGCCGACGGCCACCGAGTCGACGTACACCACGACCTACACCGTCTTCGGGAACGGCGAGGTCAAGGTCGACAACACCCTTCATCCCGGGGCGAGTTCACTGCCGTACATACCGGAGGTCGGCACGATCCTGTTCCTGCCGCGCCGCCTGGACCGGCTGCACTACTACGGCCGCGGGCCCGAGGAGAACCACTGGGACCGCAACGACGGTACCGACGTGGGGCTCTACTCCGGGACCGTCGCCGAACAGTGGACCTCCTACATCCGCCCGCAGGAGAACGGCAACAAGACCGACGTCCGCTGGGCCGCCCTGACCGGGCGCGACGGCGTCGGACTGCTCGTCTGCGGTGAGCCCCTCCTGGAGGTCAACGCCTCGCACTTCACCCCGGAGGACCTGTCCACCGGGGTGCGCCACGACTACCAGCTCACGCCGCGCGACGCGGTCGTCCTGCGCGTCAACCACCGGCAGATGGGCGTCGGCGGCGACAACAGCTGGGGCGCGCACACCCACGACGAGTACAAACTCCTCGCCAACCGGGACTACTCGTACACCTACCGGCTGCGCCCCCTCACGGATGTGACGCAGGCCACGGCAACCTCTCGGCGGCCGACGGCGACCACATAACGCGCCGGGGGTTGAGGAGTTCGGCGCACCAGGGGTGAGGCGTTCTGTTCGGGGGCGCCTCACCCCGATTTCGTGGGCGCCGCACCCTCTTTCGTCGAGGTGTCACTCCGCCGTGTCGCTGATCCCGAGCCGCAGATGCTCCACGTGGTACACCGCCTGGTCGAGCAGCTCGGCGACATGGTGGTCGTGCAGCGCGTACACCACCGACCGGCCCTGACGCTCGCCCACGACCAGGCCCAGGTTGCGCAGCAGCCGCAGCTGGTGCGAGCAGGCGGACTGCTCCATGCCCACCTCTGCGGCCAACTCCGTGGCCGGCAGCGGCCCTTCGCGCAGCCTCGCGAGGATCAGCAGACGGGACGGGGTGGAGAGGGCCTGGAGCGTGGTGGCCACCTTGGCGACATTGGCCGCGTCCAGGCGTACGCGCTCTTCGTCGGTGGTGGTGACGGCTCCATGACCCATGGGCGCTATCTTACTCACTGCACATGAACAGATGAATGAGTCTTCATGTGTTCCTGTATGATGGCTCGGGTGTCCACGACTCTCGCTCCCGCTCGTGTCCCCTCGTCCACCCCGCCGGCGGTCCGCCGCCGCACCCGTGTCCTGGCGCTTCCCGAGGCCCGCTGGGCGCTCGCGTCCACCGTCGCCTTCCTGCTCGGCCTCGCGCTCGACCTGGGAGGTCTGCCGTGGTGGGCCTACGGCCCGCTGTACGCGGTCGCCTATGCCACCGGCGGCTGGGAACCGGCTCTCGAAGGGCTGCGGGCGCTGCGCGAGAGGACTCTGGACGTCGACCTGCTGATGATCGTGGCGGCGCTGGGCGCGGCCGCGATCGGGCAGGTCCTGGACGGGGCCCTGCTGATCGTGATCTTCGCGAGCTCCGGCGCGCTGGAGGCGCTGGCCACGGCCCGTACGGCCGACTCGGTGCGGGGGCTGCTGGATCTCGCGCCCTCGATGGCGACCCGCGTGACGGAGGACGGCGAGCAGACGGTCCCCGCGGGTGAACTCGCCGTGGGAGACGTACTGTTGATCCGTCCCGGTGAGCGCATCGGAGCCGACGGACGGGTCCTGGACGGGGCGAGCGAGGCCGACCAGGCCACCATCACCGGCGAGCCCCTCCCGGTCCCCAAGGGCCCCGGCGACGAGGTCTTCGCCGGCACCCTCAACGGCACCGGCGCGCTGCGCGTCCGCGTGGAGCGCGACCCCGCCGACTCCGTGATCGCCCGCATCGTGACGCTGGTCGAGGAGGCCTCGCGCACCAAGGCGCCGACGCAGCTGTTCATCGAGCGGATCGAGCAGCGGTACGCGGTGGGGATCGTGGCGGCCACGCTCGCCGTCTTCGGTGTCCCGCTGCTGTTCGGGGAGGACCTCACGGACGCGCTGCTGCGTGCGATGACCTTCATGATCGTCGCCTCGCCGTGCGCGGTCGTCCTCGCGACCATGCCCCCGCTGCTGTCCGCCATCGCCAACGCCGGACGCCACGGCGTCCTGGTCAAGTCGGCGGTCGCGATGGAACGGCTGGGGGAGGTGGACGCCGTGGCCCTCGACAAGACGGGGACGCTGACGGAGGGCGCGCCGGAGGTGTCGCAGGTACGACCGCTGCCGGGCTCGGGGCTCGACGAGGACGGGTTGCTCGCGCTGGCCGCGGCGGCCGAGCACCGGAGCGAGCATCCGCTGGCCCGGGCGGTTGTGCGGGCGGCGCGGGAGCGCGGTCTGCGGATCGCGGACGCGCGGGACTTCGCCGCCGTACCCGGGCGCGGGGTGACGGCGGTGGTCGGCGGTCGGGTGATCGAGGTCGGCCGGGCGACGGGCATGGGTGACGCGGAGGCCACGGGGGCCGGCATGGCCGAAGGGAGCGCGGCCGTCCCCGGCACCGAGAACGGCGACACCCTGGTCCTCGTCACCGGTGACGGCGTCCCCCTCGGCACCCTCGCCCTCACCGACCGGCTCCGCCCAGCCGCCTCCGCCACCACTGCCGCGCTCACCGCACTGACCGGCACCGCCCCCGTCCTGCTCACCGGCGACAATGCCGGGGCCGCCGCCCGGGTCGCCGCGGCCACCGGGCTCACCGACGTCCGCGCCGACCTGCTGCCCGAGGGCAAGGTGGACGCCGTACGGGAGCTGCAGGACGCCGGTCGCAAGGTGCTGTTCGTCGGGGACGGGGTCAACGACGCGCCCGCGCTCGCCGCCGCCCACTCCGGTATCGCGATGGGACGGGCGGGCTCCGACCTGGCGCTGGAGACGGCGGACGCGGTGGTGGTGCGGGACGAGCTCGCGACCGTTCCGGCGGTCGTACGGCTGTCCCGGGCCGCCCGCCGACTGGTCGTCCAGAACCTGGTGATCGCGGGTACCTTCATCACCGGACTCGTCCTGTGGGACCTCCTCGGACACCTCCCGCTGCCGCTCGGTGTCGCGGGGCACGAGGGCTCGACGGTCCTCGTCGGCCTCAACGGACTGCGGCTCCTTCGCGAGTCCGCGTGGCGGTCCGGGCAGGCCCAGGACCCGCGAGGTTGATGTCGGATTCTCGCCAGCCCGGTACCGGCGGGTGGTCGATGCTGGACGCATGCAGACGGGGATGTACACCGAGACCGAGCGCTGTGTGCGCGCCGTGCGGTCGAAGGACGCGCGGTTCGACGGATGGTTCTTCACGGCCGTCCTGGCCACCCGCATCTACTGCCGGCCGAGCTGCCCGGTCGTACCGCCCAAGCCCGAGAACATGACGTTCTATCCGAGCGCGGCCGCCTGCCAGCAGGCCGGTTTCCGGGCCTGCAAGCGGTGCCGGCCCGACACCAGCCCGGGCTCGCCGGAGTGGAACCAGCGCGCCGACCTCGTGGCCCGCGCGATGCGGCTGATCGCCGACGGAGTGGTCGACCGCGAAGGCGTACCCGGCCTCGCGGCCCGCCTCGGCTACAGCACCCGCCAGATCGAACGCCAGCTGCTCGCGGAGCTGGGCGCGGGCCCGCTCGCCCTGGCCCGGGCCCAGCGCGCCCAGACGGCGCGGATCCTCATCGAGACGACCGCGCTCCCGATGGCCGACATCGCCTTCGCGGCCGGCTTCTCCGCGATCCGCACCTTCAACGACACCGTGCGCGAGGTCTTCGCCCTCTCGCCGAGCGACCTGCGCGCCCGGGCGCCGAGGAGGGCGGTGGACGGAGCTCCGAGGTGGGAGGTGGGAGGCAGTCCGGGGATGCTGAGTCTGCGCCTGCCGTTCCGCGTGCCCCTCAACCCGGACAACCTCTTCGGCCACCTCGCGGCGACCGCCGTCCCCGGTGTGGAGGAGTGGCGGGACGGGGCGTACCGGCGCACGCTGCGACTGCCGTACGGACACGGCATCGTGGCCCTCACCCCGCAGCCCGACCACATCGCCTGCCGGCTGCTGCTCAGCGACCTGCGTGACCTGACCGTCGCCATCAGCCGCTGTCGCCGCATGCTCGACCTGGACGCCGATCCCGTCGCGATCGACGACCAGCTGCGCACGGACCCGCTCCTGGCACCCCTGGTGGACAAGGCGCCGGGCCGACGCGTCCCGCGCACGGTCGACGAGGCGGAGTTCGCCGTTCGGGCCGTGCTGGGCCAGCAGGTCTCCACGGCCGCGGCCCGTACGCACGCGGCGCGTCTGGTCACGGCCCACGGCGTACCGGTGGACGACCCCGAGGGCGGCCTGACGCACCTCTTCCCGTCCCCCGAGGCACTGGCCACGGTGGACCCCGCCTCGCTCGCGATGCCCCGCACCCGCCGTGCGACCTTCACCACGCTGGTCGGCCAACTGGCCGACGGCACCCTTCAGTTGGGCGTGGCGACCGAGTGGACGGAGACCCGCACCCGTCTCCTCGGCCTCCCCGGCTTCGGCCCCTGGACGGCCGACGTCATCGCCATGCGCGCCCTCGGCGACCCGGACGCCTTCCTCCCCACCGACCTCGGCATCCGCCGCGCGGCCCAGGAGTTGGGCCTGCCGTCCACCCCGGCCGCGCTGACGGCCCGGGCGGCGGCCTGGCGGCCCTGGCGGGCCTACGCGGTCCAGTACCTGTGGGCGACCGACAGCCACCCGATCAACTTCCTGCCCGTATAAGCACGTTCAAGACGTTCGAGGACCCTTGATGACCAAGCAGCACACCGTGATCGACAGCCCCTACGGCCCCCTGACCCTCGTCGCCGACGAAGGCGTCCTGTGCGGCCTCTACATGACCGACCAACGCCACCGCCCACCGGAGGAGACCTTCGGCGAGCCGGACGACGGCCCCTTCGGGGAGCCCTTGGAGCAACTGCAGGCCTACTTCCAGGGCGACTTGCAGGAGTTCGGCATCGAACTCCGCCTGCACGGAACCCCGTTCCAGCGCGCGGTATGGGACCAGCTCCGCCGGATCCCCTACGGCGAGACCCGCTCCTACGGCGAACTGGCCGACGCCCTGGGCAATCCCGGAGCCTCCCGCGCGGTCGGCCTCGCCAACGGCAAGAACCCCATCGGCATCATCGTCCCCTGTCACCGAGTGGTCGGAGCGGACGGCAGCCTCACGGGGTACGGGGGTGGACTGGAGCGCAAGCAGCGGCTGCTGGACTTCGAGCGGGGGGCGGCGCTGTTCTGATGTGTAGTGTTCCTGCCTGTGCTGGCTGAACAACGACACCAACTCATTCTGAAGGCTTTGCGTTCCGGCGGCACCGTCACGGTGACGGACCTCGCCGACCGACTGGAGGCCAGCGCCGCGACCGTCCGCCGGGACCTCCTCAAACTGGAGGAGGACGGCCTGCTCACCCGCGTCCACGGGGGAGCGGTCATCGAGGAACGGCCCACGCCCTTCGCCGAGTCCGCCGAAGCCCAGGTGCCGGAGAAGGACGCGATCGCCGCCCTGGCCGCCGAGATGATCGAGGACGGCCAGTCGGTCATCCTCGACTCCGGCACGACCGTGCACCGCCTGGCCCGCCTGTTGCACGGGCGCCGTATCACCGTCATCACCAACAACCTCGGCGTGTACGAGGAGTTGCTCCCCGACGAAGACGTCCAACTGATGCTGCTCGGCGGCATGGTCATCCGGGAGTCACGCATGCTGGACGGCTTCATGGCCGAGGACAACCTCCGTCAGGTCCACGCGGACTGGCTCTTCATGGGGGCCTGCGGGGTCCGCCCCGGCGGCCAGGTCATGGACACCACGGTGGCCGAGGTGCCGGCCCGCCGCGCCATGATCACCGCCGGGGACAGGGTCGTACTCCTCGCGGACAGCACCAAGTTCCCCGGCACCGGCATGGTCAAGATCTGCGACCCCGAGGACCTGGACACCGTGGTGACCGCTCACTCCTCGGACCCGGCAACGTGCGCGGCGCTGGAGGAGGCGGGCGTGCGGGTGGTCCGGGTGGAAGCCGGTCGGTCCTAGTCGCCGTCTCCTTCCACCAGATCGCGCTGGTACCAGTTGCCCCGCTTTCCGCCGATGTCGGCCGGATCCGCCGGGCCGACCGCGACAAAGCCCGCTTTGCTGAGCACTCTCTGGGACGCGATGTTCTCGTGGGCGGTGGCCGCTCGCAGTCTGCGCAGCCCGTAACGGGTCACCGCCAGCCGGCACAGTTCCCGGACCGTCGTCGTCGCCACGCCCCGGCCGCCGGCATGTTGGGCGACCCGGTAGCCGAGGTTCGCGGTGCCGTCCTCGAGGTCGACCAGGTTGAACCGGCCGAGTACCGAGCCGTCGTCGTCGAGCAGCACGTGGAAGGCACAGAGGCCGGTCTCCTGCTCGGCCAGCAGGGCTTCGAACCGCTCGGAGAACCGGTCGAAGAAGGCATCGCCGCGGTCGGAGACGGACGCGGCGAAGTAGGCACGGTTGGCCAATTCGAAGGCCAGGACCGCGGGGGCGTGATCAGGGTGCAGTCGCTGCAGTTCGGGCATCGGTGCGGGCCTCGACTCTCGGAACATCGGCAGTCGGCAGGGCAACATCAAGCATGTCGCTGCTGACCAGACCATTCATGGTGGCCGGCACGGACGATTCGCGACGGCCATGGATCCGCATGCCATGCGGGGGCTGGTGACCGTGCCAGGCGCTGCCGTCACCGCCGGCGGGACCTCGCAGGACGTTGTTGACGGTGCTCGTGGTGGCGGTGAAGTCGCGTCCCAACGCATCACCTCTGCGTCTGCATCCGGTCATCGCCTGTGTCGGTGTGCGCAGAGACTCCGTTCATGGCTTCCCGAACGACCCGATCCTGCTCATGAGTTCGGGCAGCGCCGTGCCGATCGGCTCGCGGATCACCTCCTCGGCCCGGTCGTCGTACGGCGTCGGGTCCGCGTTGACGATGACGAGCCGGGCGCCATGGTCGGCGGCGACGCCCGCGAGGCCGGCCGCGGGGTGGACCTGGAGGGTTGTGCCGACGGCGATGAACACCTGGCAGGCCTTGGAGATCGCGGCGGCCTCACCCAGCACCACCGGGTCGAGACGCTCGCCGAACATCACGGTCGCCGACTTCAGGATGCCGCCGCAGTCCAGGCACGGTGGGTCCTCCTCGCCGGCCTCGACGCGGGCGAGCGCGTCCTCCATCGGGCCGCGGGCATGGCACTTGGTGCACACCACCTCCCGTGCGGTGCCGTGCAGTTCGAGGACCTTGCGGGCGGGCATCCCGGCGAGCTGGTGCAGCCCGTCGACGTTCTGCGTGATCACCCGCACCGGCACGCCGGACTTCTCCAGCTCTGCCACCGCCACATGCGCGGCGTTGGGCTCGGCCTTCAGCGTCCGGTTCGCACGCCGCATCTGCCACGAGCGGCGCCGGATCTCCGGGTCGCCCATGTAGTAGTCGTACGTCACGAGCTTCTCGGCCTCGGGGTCCCGCCGCCACAGGCCGTTGGGGCCGCGGTAGTCGGGGATCCCGGAGTCGGTGGAGATACCGGCGCCGCTCAGGAGCGCGACGAGGGGCTTGGTCATGGTGCCGAGGGTAGGGCGGGTGATGCCGGTCGAGCGAACAGATATCCGACCGGCTGAGGAGCCGGTGGGGCAAGGCAGAGCTGCGAGTTGCATCCGCTCGCGTCAGCCCACCCGATGCCCGTTCTCCAGCTCCGCCGTCCCCGAGCCCTCCGCCAGCACGTCCAGCGCGGTCAGGACGCGGCGGCCGAGGGAGCCCGGCAGGTGCTCGGGGAGGTCCTCGCGTGGGACGAGGCGCCAGGAGAGGAGCTCCTCCTCCTGGAGGCGGATCGCCTTGAGGTCGTTCTCGGTGAGGACTCCGCCGTCGTAGAGGTAGGCGACCAGCGGCGGGCGGGCCGTGCCGTGCACCCAGTCCACCGCGAGCAGGCGGCCGAGCTCACGGTCCAGGCCGATCTCCTCGGCGGTCTCGCGGCGCGCGCCCTGGCGCGGGGTCTCGCCCTGGTCGGACTCGATCGTGCCGCCCGGGAGTGCCCAGCCCTCACGGTAGTTGGGCTCGACGAGCAGCACCCGGCCCTCGGCGTCCCGGAAGAGGGCGGCGGCTCCGGCGAGGATGCGGGGGAGACCGGCGATGTACGTGGCGAAGTCCTGGATGGTCGTCATCCCCGCAGCGTAGTCAGCTCCCGCGGCCGCTCCGGCACCTCTCGACAGGCGGCCACCGGCACCGCCGTCGTCTCGCGCCGGTCAGCGGCGGGATCGACGGGCCGGGTGTACCGGTAGCACTGGGCGGCGCCCGAGGTGTCACGCACGAGTACGCGGACCGTCACCGTGCGCCCCTCGCGCACCACGTCCTCGACCTCGTACGACTGCCCCGGCAGCGCGAGGGCCTGCTGCACCCTCGCGCGCGTCAGGTCCTTCGCGGGCAGGCCCGTGAGACGCTCGCGCGCCCGTTCGGAGCTGAAGCCGATGGACAGGCTCGCTCTGCACGCGGCGTAGTCCCGCACGGTCACCTCCGACGTCCATGCCCGGTCACCGCCGTGGACGCCGAAGACGAAGGTGAAGCACCGGCTCACCCGGTCGGGGCCGTGGAAGAGGAGCTGGGGCTCCTGGTCGTGGACGCCGGCGCCTCGGTGTGCCGCCAGACGACTCCCGTCAGTGTGGCAGTGCCCGTGTCGGAGCTCGCGCCGAGCGCACGGGCGGTCCGCGCCGCGTGCCAGATGTCGTACCAGAAGTACGCCACCACGCACACCGGGATGACGAGCAGGACGAGACAGCAGGTGGCCACGGGATGGGACGACGTCCGCCCCGTGGCCGCTTCTCGGTCCATCCACCGAGCGTAGAGCGCGACCCGCGCTCAGGTGTCCGTCTCCGCCAACCGCACCGTCCGCTCCGCCAGCTCGCTGATGTGCACCCCGTCGAACCCGAACACCGCACTGCGCACCCGGTCCTCCAACGGCTCCTTCCACTGCGCGGGAATCGCGTCCGCGCCGGTGAGCACCCCGGCCACCGAACCGGCCGTGGCCCCGTTCGAGTCGGTGTCGAGGCCGCCCCGGACCGTCAGCGTGATGGTGCGGGTGAAGTCGCCGTCGCCGTACAGGAGCCCCGCGGTCAGCACGGCCGCGTTCGGGATCGTGTGGATCCAGCCCAGCCCGGCGGTCTCCTCCGCGACCGTCGTCAGGGTGTCCTCCCAGGTCATCCGGGTGTCATGGAGGGACACGACCCGCCGTACGGTCCGCGCGAGACGGCTGCTCGCGGGGATCACGGCGAGCGCCTGGTCCACGGCCTGCCGCACGGTGTCCACCGTGAACGCCGCCGAGACCATCGCCGCCGCCCACATCGCCCCGTACACCCCGTTCCCGGTGTGCGAGAGCACCGCGTCCCGGCGGGCCAGCGAGGCGGCGCGGCGTGGGGCGCCGGGGCAGGTCCAGCCGTAGATGTCGGCGCGGATGAGCGCCCCGATCCACTCCTGGCACGGGTTGTCGTACGTCGCCGTCAGCGGCGGCTTCAGCCCGTTGGCGAGGTTGCGGTACGCGGCCCGCTCGGCGGTGAACGTCTGCAGATACGGCAGCCTCAGCAGCCACAGGTCGCCCACCTGCTCGGTGCTGAAGGCGAAGCCGTGCGTCTCCAGGAGGTGGAGGCCGAGGATGGCGTAGTCGACGTCGTCGTCGCGGCAGCTGCCGTGGATGCGGCCGCGCACGCACTCACGCCACTCGGGCCGCAGCTCGAAGCCGTCGCTCTCGCCGACGGGCTCGGGCAGGTAGTCGGTCAGGGGCAGGGCGGCGGCCTGCCGTAGATAGCGGTCGATCCGGTCCCGCGTCCACAGGTCGCCCTGCTCGACCGGCTTGCCGAGCATGTTGCCCGCGATCCGGCCCAGCCAGCCCCCGAGGATGCGGTCGGTGAGCTCTGGCTCAGTGCCCACAGGGGTCATAGCTCCGGTTTACCCCATTCCGCGGGCCCGCACAGAGGGGACGCAGTGCCTTCTCAGGCTTGGGCGGTGCATGACGCCGGGGCGCGTCTGCGGTTAAGGTCGCAACGGCGCGACTGGCCTTGACGTGCGCGAGGCCCGGAGAGCAAGGGGAAGACGTGACACAGCGCGTGCTCATCGCCGCGGACAAGTTCAAGGGCTCGCTCACGGCCGTACAGGTCGCGGAGCGGGTGACGGCCGGGCTGCGCCGGGTCGTGCCGGGCGTGGAGGTGGAGGCGCTGCCCGTCGCCGACGGCGGTGACGGCACCGTCGCCGCGGCCGTCGCGGCCGGTTTCGAGCGCCGGGAGGTGGCGGTCGCCGGGCCGCTGGGCCAGGAGGTCACGGCCGCCTTCGCGGTCCGCGCGGAGACCGCGGTCGTGGAGATGGCCGAGGCCAGCGGACTGCAGCGGCTGCCCGCGGGCGTCTTCGCGCCGCTCACGGCATCGACGTACGGCTCCGGAGAGCTGCTGCGCGCCGCGCTGGACGCCGGTGCCCGCACGATCGTGTTCGGCGTCGGCGGCAGCGCCACCACCGACGGCGGCGCCGGGATGCTCTCCGCGCTCGGCGCCCGCTTCCTGGACGCCGACGGCGAGCCCGTGACCCCCGGCGGCGGAGGCCTCGCCGACCTCGCCTCGGCCGACCTGTCGGGCCTGGACCCGCGGCTCGCGGCCGTCGAGTTCATCCTGGCCAGCGACGTCGACAACCCGCTGACCGGCCCCAAGGGCGCCCCCGCGGTCTACGGCCCGCAAAAGGGCGCCTCCCCGGACGACGTGAAGATCCTCGACGAGGCGCTGGCCCACTACGCCAAGGTGCTGGAGGAGTCCGTCGGCGCGAAGGCCGCCGGGTACGCCGCCTCACCGGGTGCGGGCGCGGCGGGCGGCATCGGTTACGGCGCCCTCCTCGTCGGCGCCGTGTTCCGCCCCGGCATCGAGGTCATGCTCGACGTGCTCGGCTTCGCGCCCGCGCTGGAGTGGGCGGACCTGGTGATCACCGGCGAGGGCTCCCTCGACGAGCAGACCCTGCACGGCAAGGCCCCGGCGGGCGTCGCAGCGGCCGCCCGCGCGAAGGGCAAGGAGGTCGTCGCGGTCTGCGGCCGCCTCGCGCTGCCCCCCGAGGCCATCGGCCGGGCCGGCATCCGCCGCGCCTACCCGCTCACCGACGCCGAGCCGGACGTCCAGCGGTGCATCGCGGAGGCGGGCCCGATCCTGGAGGACGTGGCGGAACGGATCGGCCGGGACTTCCTGACCTGAGGCGAAGGGTGGGGGCTGGGCGTGCGAGCCGCAGCCGCCAGTGGCACGGTGCGGTGGCAGTGAGCCGGTGAGCCAGTCGGCTATGGGTCGCCGCCCGCCCGTTCCGAGGTGGCACCCTCACCGTCGGCCACCCGCGCCGCCCTTCACCTCCGCGCCCCCGACAACCGGTACGCGTCCAACGCCAGCGTCATCTCGATCAGGTCCCGCGGCCGGGCCAGCGACCGGGACGTCAGCTGCTCCAGCCGCCGTAGCCGGTTGAAGACCGTGTTGCGGTGGCAGTACAGCCGTCCGGCGGCCCGCCCCGCCGAGCCCTCGCACACCAGCCACACGTCGAGGGTCTCCAGGAGTACGGCCCGGTCGGCGGGCTCCAGCTCCAGGAGCGCGCCGAACACGTCGGACACCAGCCGGTCGGCCAGCTCCGGCTGGCTCACCACCAGCGCGGTCGGCATCCGCTGATCAAGGCGTACGACCGCGGTGGCGTCCGGCGGGCAGGTGCGCAACGCCAGCTCGGCCAGCCGCCGGGCCCGCCCCAGCTCGGCGAGCCCCGGCACCACCGGACTGATCCCGCCGGGCCCGGAGCAGCGTCCCTCCAGCGCCCGCGCCACACCGTCCAGCCCCTGTCCCGGCGCGAGTGCCACGACCGCAACCTCGCCGTCGGCCCGCATCCGCCAGATGAACCGGAACCCCGCGCCCCGCACCGGCCGCTCGGTCGCCTCCCGCCGCTCGGCCCGCAGCACGACCACCGCGTACGGCCCGTGCTCCGGCAGATCGAGCCCCGCGGCCGCCCGGGCCGCGAGCCCGGGAGTCGCCTGCCCTTCCAGCAGCGCGTCGAGCAGGGCCTGCAACTGCTCGTCCGTCCGCCGCCTGAGCTCCGCCTCGGTGGCGCGGTACGCCTCCGAGGCCGCCTGCGCCTGCGCGTCCACCGCCGACCACACCATCGTCGTCGACCGCATCAGCGCCGCGAGCCGCTCCGGCTCCCGCCCGGCGGCCCCCTCGACCAGCGCGTCCCACACCAGATAGCCGGCGTTGCGGTACGCGTGCACGAGCAGGTCCAGCGGCAGCCCCTGCCGGGCCCGGCGCCGGCCCGCGTCCTCGGCGTACTCCAGGTCCCGGCGCGGTGAGTCCCGGGGCGCGGAGATCGTCTCGATGCCGATCCGCATCGCCTCCTCCGCCTCCCGCCACTGCTGGTCGTACGGCAGCACCTGGCCGTAGACGGGGGAGTGGTCGGTGAGTTGCCTGAGGTGCTCGTCGACGAGCTCGGGCACCCGTTCCAGCAGAGCCGTGCAGGACTCCGCGAGCAGCTTCCAGTCATGACCGGTCCGCGGCCGTCGCCCTCCCATGCCCGGAGGATGCCACCGGGACCCGGCCGCGCACAGGCCCCTGACACGCGGTGTTGTGCACGCGCACAACGGCGGCACCGGCCCGCTGGGCACCCGCAGCGATTCGGCCGCGGGCCGTGGACGGACGCCTTCGCCGGTGCTGGGGTGAGCGCCACACCGAGTGCGGACAAGGGGGGAGTCCATGACCGGAGCCGGACTGGTCGTCCGTGACCTGTCGGTCGGATACGGCCCCGTGCGGGCCCTGCGCCGGGTGTCCCTGGAGGTGCCCGCGGGGGCCGTGGTGACGGTGCTCGGCGGCAACGGCGCGGGCAAGTCCACGCTGCTGCGCGCGATCAGCCGCACCCTGTCCTTCCACGGCGGCGCGGTCACCGAGGGCACGGTGACCCTGGACGGCCGCCGCCTCCACGGACTGGCCCCGGACCGCGTGGTCGCCGCCGGAGTCTCCCAAGTACCGGAGGGAAGACGGGTGTTCGCCCGTATGACGGTCGCCGACAACCTGCGCGCGGGCGCACTCGGCGGCACCGGACCGGGCCGGTCCACGGCCCTCGCCCGCGTCCACGAACTCTTCCCCGTGCTCGCCGAACGCGCGGGCCAGCGAGCCGGACTCCTCTCCGGCGGCGAACAGCAGATGCTCGCGGTCGCCCGCGCCCTGATGGCCGGTCCGCGTGTACTGCTCCTCGACGAACCCTCCCTCGGCCTCGCCCCGCTCATGGCCCGGCGGATCGCCGACACCGTCCAGGAGATCAACGCCCAGGGCACCTCCGTCCTCCTCGTCGAACAGAACGCGGCACTCGCCCTGCGGCTCGCCACCCGCGCGTACGTCCTCGAAGTCGGCGAAGTCACCCTGTCCGGCCCCGCCGCCGAACTGTCCGCCTCCGACGAGGTCCGCCGCCGCTACCTGGGCGTGGTCGACGAGGACGCGGCGGCCGACGCGACCCAGGTCGTGGAGCGCACCCTGACCCGTTGGAAGGGGTGACCCATGGACCCCCTCGAAGTACGCGGCCTCACCGTCCGCTTCGCCGGACTCACCGCCCTCGACGACGTCGGCTTCACCGTGCGCCCCGGCACCGTCCACGCCCTCATCGGCCCCAACGGCGCCGGAAAGTCCACCTGCTTCAACGTCCTCTCCGGCGTCTACCGGGCCACCGAAGGCAGCGTCCGCCTCGGCCCGCACGAACTGACCGGCATGCCCGCACACCGCATCGCCGCCCTCGGAGTCGCCCGCATCTTCCAGAACCTCGCGCTGCCGCCCCGCGCCTCCGTCGAGGACTGCCTGCTCCTCGGCCGGCACCGGCTCACCCGCACCGGCTTCCTCGCCGCCGGACTACGACTCCCCTCGGCGGCCCGCGAGGAACGGCTCCACCGTGAACGCGTCCGGGAGATCGCCGAGTTCGTCGGCATCGCGGACTGCCTGGACCGTCCGGCGGGCTCGCTCCCGTACGGGCAGCGGAAGCTCGCCGAACTCGCCCGCGCGCTCTGCATGGAACCCCGCCTGCTGCTCCTCGACGAGCCGGTCGCGGGCATGACCGCCGACGAACGGCGCCGAACAGCCTCGGTGATCGCGGGAGTTCGCGACTCCCTCGGCATCTCGATCGTGCTGGTGGAACACGACATGGGGGTGGTGATGCGGCTCGCGGACGCGGTGACCGTACTGGACTTCGGGCGCCGGATCGCCGACGGCGCCCCCGTCGACGTACAGAACGATCCGGCCGTCGTACGGGCGTACCTGGGGGCCGCGTCATGAGCACCTTCGCCGAAATCCTGCTGAACGGCGTCTCGTTGGGGTCGGTGTACGCGCTCATCGCACTCGGCTTCGTGGTGATCTTCCGGGCCACCGAGGTCGTCAACTTCGCCCACGCGTCACTGCTGTTGGCGGGCGGATACGTCACCGCCACCCTCCACGACGACCTCGGTTTCTGGCCCGCGCTCCTCGTCGGCATCGCGGGCGCCGCGCTGGTGGGGGCCGCCGTGGAGTTCCTCGTGATGCGGCGCTACCGGGGCAGCGACCACAGTGTTCTGGCGATCGTCACCATCGGCGTCGACATCCTGCTGACGACCGAACTGACCCGCCGTATCGGCACGGACGTACTGGCGCTCGGGGACCCGTGGGGCGATGCCGTGCTGAAGCTCGGGCCGATCTCCCTGGCCCACACCCGGATCGCCGCGTTCGTCGCCGCCGCGCTGCTCATCACCGCGTTCCTGCTGGTCTTCCGGTACACGTCGTGGGGTGTGGCGATGCGGGCGGCCGCGGAGAGTGCGGAGACGGCCGCGCTGATGGGCGTACGGCTGGGGCGGGTGTCGCTCGGCGCCTGGGCGGTGGCGGGCGGACTGGCCGCCGTGGCAGCCCTGTTCCTGACCGTGTTCCCGACGCCCGGCCTGGAGCGAGCGACCTCGCTCGCCGCTCTGAAGGCCTTCCCGGCGGCCATCCTCGGCGGCCTTGACTCGACGACCGGCGCGCTGGTGGGCGGCCTGCTGGTCGGCGTCACGGAGTCGCTCGCGACCGGCTACCAGAGCGATCTGACCTTCCTGGGGCGCGGGTTGGGCGATCTCGCGCCGTACCTCGTGATGGTCGCGATCCTGCTCATACGGCCCGCCGGGCTGTTCGGCACGAAGGAGCTCGCCCGTGTCTGAGGTCCTGCTGAAGCCGCTGCGGGTGGTCCGGACGCGGACGTGGGCCTGGGGCGCCGGAGCCGTCGTCCTGTTGGCCCTGCCCTTCTACCTGGACCGGTTCTGGCTCCAGGCGGGCCTGTTCGCCATGGCCGCCGCGATCGGCGCGATCGGCATCAACCTCCTCACCGGCGCCACCGGCCAGCTCTCCATGGGGCACGCCTTCTTCCTCGCCGTTGGGGCCTACGGCTACTGCGTGTTCGCGGCGGACGGCGGCGACGGACTGACCGGCCTGGGGCTGCCGGCCTGGCTCGCGGCCGTGCTCGCGGTGCTCGTCGCGGGTGTCGCCGGCGGGCTGTTCAGCCCCATCTCCGGGCGCCTCAGCGGCGCCTATCTGGGCATCGCCACGCTCGCGCTCGTCTTCATCGGCCAGCACGTGATGTTCAACGCGCACGACCTGACCGGCGGCGCCAACGGCCGTGACGTACCACCGCTGAGCCTGTTCGGCCTCACCTTCGACGACCGTGAACTCCTGGTCGCGGCCGTGCCGTTCGGGTCCGCGGAGAAGCTCTGGTACGCCGGTCTCGTCCTGCTTCTGGCGGGGGCCCTGTTCGCCCGGGGCGTCCTGCGCGGACGCCCCGGCCGGGCCATGAACGCCATCCGGGACCACCGCATCGCCGCCGGGGTGCTCGGTGTTCCGGTCGCCCGCCACCGGGCCGCGGTCTTCGTGCTGTCGTCGATGTACGCGGGCCTCGCGGGCGTTCTCCTCGCCCTCGTCTTCCAGCGGACGGTGCCCGACTACTTCGGCATCACGCTCTCGCTGGAGTACCTCGCGATGATCGTCATCGGGGGGCTCGGCTCGGTCTCCGGGGCGGTGGCGGGAGCCGTGTTCGTCTCCCTGCTCCCGCAGCTGCTGACCCGTTACAGCGATGCGTTGCCCCTGGTCTCCGCCCCCGGCACGGGCGGGATCGCACCGGGCGAGGCATCCCGGTACCTCTACGGCGCCGCCGTCGTGCTGGTGGTGCTGTTCCTGCCCGGCGGCCTGGTCAGCGTGGCCGCCCGGCGTCGCACCAGAACCCACACGGAGGAACGATGATCACGACGACGCACGCGACCAGGACCACCGCCGGTGCCCTCGCCGTGTTGCTGCTGCTGGCCGGATGCAGCTCCAAGGCCAAGGACTCCGACGGGGACGGCTCCAAGGCGGCAGCGGGCGGCGTGAAGACCGGCGACGGCATCTCCGGGAGGACGATCACCCTCGGCGCGCTCACCGACATGACCGGCGTCTACGCGACCCTCGGCAAGAGCGTCACCCAGGCCCAGCAGCTCTATGTGAAGCAGCTGAACGCCGCCGGAGGCGTCTGCGGCTACAAGGTGGCCCTCTCGGTCCGCGACCACGGCTACGACCCGCAGAAGGCCGTCTCCGGATACACCGAGCTGGAGCCGAAGGTGCTGGGCTTCGCGCAGTTCATCGGCTCGCCGTTCGTCGCCGCGGTCAAACAGCGCGTCGACGGCCAGGACAAGGGTCTTGTGCTGCCGCAGGCCTGGTCGTCGGCGCTCCTCGGGAGCCCCTACATCCGGGTCATCGGATCCACGTACGACATCGAGACGATCAACGCGATCGACTTCCTGATCAAGGAGAAGGGAGTGAAGAAGGGGGACAGGATCGGTCACGTCTACTTCGAGGGCGACTACGGCGAGAGCGCGCTGGCCGGTTCGAAGCACATGGCGAAGGAGTCGGGCCTGACCGTCGTCGAGCAGAAGATCAAGCCCACCGACAACGACATGACCGCCCAGGTCGCCGCCCTCAAGCAGGCCGGGGTCAAGGCGATCGTGATCAGTGCGGGTCCGCGTCAGGCGGCGTCCCTGGTCGGGGTGGCCGCGGCGGGCGGCTTCGACGTGCCGATCATCGGCAACAACTCGGCCTTCGCGCCGCAGCTCCTGGCGACCCAGGCGGGCCCGGCCCTGATGAAGAACTACTACGTGGCCTCGCCCTCGCTGCCCATCGGCGCGGACACCCCCGAGGCGAAGAAACTCGTCGCCGACTACCGGGCCGCCTATCCGGACGACGCCCTGGACAACGGCATCGTCGCCGGCTGGACCGCCGCGTCGGCCTTCGGCGAGGCCCTGAAGAAGGCCTGCGCCGACAAGGACCTCACCAGGGAGGGCGTGGACAAGGCCCTGCTGTCGATCGACTCGTACGACATCGGCTTCGGCATCTCCCAGGACTTCACCGACCCCAAGTCCCCCTCCTCCCACGAGAGCGTGATCCTCCAGCCGGACAAGAGCGTCACGGGCGGCATGAGGGTCGTACGGGAGGCGGGGGCGTCGGAGGTGGCTGAGGCGTATACGCCGGGGGCGTGAGACGCCGAGGGACCCCGGACGCAGAAGGGCCCCGAGCCGAGTGGCTCGGGGCCTTCACCGTCGTACGAGAACCACTACGGCAGCTGGGCCGCCCGCGCCTCGCGCCGGTTGCCGCGGAAGTTGTTCACCCGGCGGGCCGTGGCGAACAGCGGGATCACCGCGCCCGTGACGAGCTGCAGGGCGCAGCCGGTCTGGAGCAGGAGCTGGCCGCTGGGGGCGCCGAAGGCCCAGGCAGCGAGCAGACCCATCGCCAGCACGATCCAGGCGAGCATCGCCCCCGCGAGCCGCCCCCGCGGCTTCGGGTACTCCACCCGGCTCACCATCAGCCACGCGGTACCCAGGATCGCGAGGAGCGTCGCCACGAAGGGCAGCTCAAGGAGCACGATCGCGACCACCGTCAGCGCGCCGAACGGCGACGGCATGCCCTGGAACATTCCGTTCGCGGGCGTCACACAGGAGAATCTGGCCAGCCGCAGGACCACCGCCAGCAGCACCACCACGGCTCCCACCGCCGCCACCCGCTGCGACGCGTCGTCGGCGACCATGCCGTAGACGAGCACGAAGTACGCCGGAGCGAGGCCGAAGCTGATCAGGTCGGAGAGGTTGTCCAGCTCCGCACCCATCGGGGACGAGCGCAGCTTGCGCGCCACCAGGCCGTCGAAGAGGTCGAAGACCGCCGCGCACAGCATCAGGATGACCGCCGTGGCCGCGCTGTTGCGCGCCATGCCGGACTCCTGGCTGTCGGTGAGGTGCGGGATCAGGATGCCGGTGGTGGTGAAGTACACCGCCATGAAGCCGCACGTGGCGTTGCCGAGGGTGAGGGTGTCCGCTATTGAGAGGCGGAGAGACAGCGGCATCTCCTCCTCGTCGTCGGCCTCGTCTGCCTCGGGCACCCAGCCCGCCTGGGTCTCGGGATCAATCACGGTCAATGCGAGTCACCCCAGCCGTCGTCTTCTGGCCGACCTCGACCGCGACCTCCACGCCCTCGGGCAGGTAGATGTCGACGCGCGAGCCGAAGCGGATCAGACCGATCCGGTCACCCTGCTCGACCTTCGTGCCCTGCGGGATGTAGGGGACGATACGACGGGCCACCGCGCCGGCGATCTGGATCATCTCGATGTCACCGAGTTCGGTGTCGAAGTGCCAGACGACGCGCTCGTTGTTCTCGCTCTCCTTGTTGAACGCCGGAACGAACCCACCGGGGATGTGCTCGACCGACGCCACCGTGCCGGAGAGCGGCGCGCGGTTGACGTGGACGTTGAGCGGGCTCATGAAGATCGCGACGCGGGTGCGACCGTCCTTCCACGGCATGATGCTCTGCACCACACCGTCGGCCGGGGAGACGACCCGGCCCTGGGCGATCTCACGCTCGGGGTCGCGGAAGAACCACAGCATGCCCGCCGCCAGCGCGGTGGTGGGCACGGCGACGGCCTTCGCGACGCCGGAGCGACGCGCGCGCAGCAGACTGACGGCTGCGGTGGCGACGGTCGGAAGGAGCCACGGCGATGCTCCGCGCGCGAGGCGTACGCCTGCCAGGCTGTCGCGAGGTGCAGAGGTTTGGCTGTGGGGCATGGATGACCTTCGTAGCGGATGATGCCGCGCACTAGACGGGGGACGGCGGCTTTCCGGGATCGTACCGGTCGTGGGCCACAACTGGGCAAGCCAGGAAGCCGAGTCGACGGCTGAAGCGCGTTGACGGGGTGTGATCTTCTTCTCCAAGAAAACACCCCGTATCCGGACATCTAGCCCTGGAATCGATACTCTTCGAGCAGTCGCCGACCGATGATCATTTTCTGGATTTCGGCGGTACCTTCACCGATCAGCAGCATCGGAGCCTCTCGGTAGAGGCGCTCGATCTCGTACTCCTTGGAGAAGCCGTAGCCGCCGTGGATCCGGAAGGCGTCCTCCACGACCTCTTTGCAGTACTCGGAGGCGAGGTACTTCGCCATCCCTGCCTCAAGGTCGTTTCGCTCCCCGGAGTCCTTTTTGCGTGCCGCATTGACCATCATCGCATGCGCGGCCTCGACCTTGGTAGCCATCTCGGCCAGCTTGAACTGGATGGCCTGGTGCTGGGCGATCGCCTTGCCGAAGGTGTGCCGCTGCTGGGCGTACTGGACGCCCAGTTCGAAGGCACGCTGAGCGACGCCACAGCCACGCGCCGCCACGTTGACGCGGCCGACCTCGACCCCGTCCATCATTTGGTAAAAACCTCGCCCGGTGGCCCCGCCGAGCACGCGATCGGCCGGAAGTCGCAGGCCATCCATGATCATTTCGGTGGTGTCGACACCCTTGTAGCCCATCTTGTCGATCTTCCCGGGGATGGTGAGGCCGGGGCGGACCTCTCCGAAGCCGGGCTCCTTCTCGATCAGGAAGGTCGTCATCGACTTGTGGGGCGCGGTGCCCTCAGGGTGTCCTTCATCACTTCGGACGAGGACGGCGACCAGACTTGACGTTCCGCCATTGGTCAGCCACATCTTCTGGCCGTTCAGGACGTACTCGTCACCGTCCTTGACCGCCTTCGACGTGATGGCGGACACGTCCGAACCCAGACCCGGCTCCGACATCGAGAAGGCGCCCCGGATGTCGCCGGCCGCCATGCGCGGCAGGTAGTGGTCCTTCTGCTCCTGCGTGCCGTGCTGCTTGAGCATGTACGCCACGATGAAGTGGGTGTTGATGATGCCGGACACCGACATCCAGCCGCGGGCGATCTCCTCGACGCACAGCGCGTACGTCAGCAGGGACTCGCCGAGACCGCCGTACTCCTCGGGGATCATCAGGCCGAACAGGCCCAACTCCTTGAGCCCGTCGACGATCTGCTGCGGGTACTCGTCGCGGTGCTCCAGCTCGGTCGCGACCGGGATGATCTCCTTGTCCACGAAGTCGCGGACGGTGGAGAGGATCTCCTGCTGGATGTCGGTCAGACCGGCGGTCTGGGCGAGGCGTGCCATGGGGGTCAGCCCTCCTGAAGTTCCGGGCGGCCGGGCTGCTCGCCGCCGCGCTCCTTGATGTAGGTCTCGGTGGGGACCATGACCTTGCGGCGGAACACGCAGACCAGCGTGCCGTCCTGCTTGTAGCCCTTGGTCTCGACGTGGACGATCCCGCGGTCGTTCTTCGACTTGGAGGGCCACTTGTCGAGCACGGTCGTCTGGCCGTAGATCGTGTCCCCGTGGAAGGTCGGCGCCACGTGCTTGAGCGACTCGATCTCCAGGTTGGCGATCGCCTTGCCGGAGACGTCCGGCACGGACATGCCGAGCAGCAGGGAGTAGATGTAGTTCCCGACCACCACGTTCTTGCCGAAGTCCGTCGTCTTCTCGGCGTAGTTGACGTCCATGTGGAGCGGGTGGTGGTTCATGGTCAGGAGACAGAAGAGGTGGTCGTCGTACTCCGTGACCGTCTTCCCGGGCCAGTGCTTGTAGACCGCCCCGACCTCGAACTCCTCGTAGGTGCGTCCGAACTGCATCGCGCTCAGGCCTCCGGGATCTCGAACTTGGACGTCCGCTGCATGCCGGCGGCCCGTCCCTTGCCGGAGATGACCAGCGCCATCTTGCGGCTGGCCTCGTCGATCATCTCGTCGCCGAGCATCGCCGAGCCCTTCTTGCCGCCCGCCTCGGACGTGTAGTAGTCGTACGCGTCCAGGATCAGCTCGGCGTGGTCGTAGTCCTCCTGGGAGGGCGAGAAGATCTCGTTGGACGCCTCGACCTGCCCCGGGTGCAGCACCCACTTGCCGTCGAAACCGAGGGCCGCGGCACGCTGGGCGACCTCGCGGTAGCCGTCGATGTTGCGGATCTGGAGGTAGGGGCCGTCGATCGCCTGGAGGTTGTTGGCGCGGGCGGCCATCAGGATCTTCATCAGGATGTAGTGGTAGGCGTCCGCCGGGTAGCCGGGCGGCTGCTCGCCCACGACCAGCGACTTCATGTTGATCGACGCCATGAAGTCGGCCGGGCCGAAGATGATCGTCTCGACGCGCTGGGACGCGGTCGCGATCTCGTTGACGTTGTTGAGGCCCTGCGCGTTCTCGATCTGCGCCTCGATGCCGATCTTGCCGACCTCGAAGCCCATGGTCTTCTCGATCTGGGTCAGCAGGAGGTCCAGCGCGACGATCTGCTCGGCCGTCTGCACCTTCGGCAGCATGATGCAGTCGAGGTTCTGGCCGGCCCCCTCGACGACCGTGACGACATCGCGGTACGTCCACTCGGTCGTCCAGTCGTTGACGCGCACGACCCTCGTCTTGCCGGTCCAGTCACCCTCGTTGAGGAACTTGACGATGGTGTGCCGCGCCTCGGGCTTGGCGAGCGGGGCGCACGCGTCCTCCAGGTCGAGGAAGACCTGGTCCGCCGGGAGGCCCTGCGCCTTCTCCAGGAAGCGGGGGTTGCTTCCCGGTACCGCGAGACACGAGCGGCGGGGACGCAGACGGTTGACGGTCATGCGGGGACCTCCAGGGGATCGAGCTTGTTCGCTTTCCGGATCTCGTCGACGATGCGGCCGATGATGCCGGTGATGTCGAAGTCCTTCGGGGTGAAGACGGCGGCCACTCCGGCGGCCCGCAGCTGCTCGGCATCTCCATTGGGGATGATCCCACCGGCGATGACGGGTACATCTGTGGCACCGGCCACATGCAGCCGTTCCAGTACGTCCGGCACCAGCTGGGCGTGCGAGCCGGACAGGATGGACAGTCCGACCGCGTGCACGTCCTCGGCGAGGGCCGCGTCCACGATCTGCTCCGGGGTCAGCCGGATGCCCTGGTAGACCACCTCGAAGCCGGCGTCACGCGCGCGTACGGCGATCTGCTCGGCCCCGTTGGAGTGCCCGTCCAGACCCGGCTTGCCGACCAGGAAGCGCAGCTTGCCGACGCCGAGGTCCTTGGCGGTCACCTCGACCCGGCGGCGGACGTCGGCCATCGCCGAGCCCTCCTCCGCGGGGACCGCCACCGGCGCCGAGGAGACACCCGTGGGCGCCCGGAACTCGCCGAACACCTCGCGCAGCGCCCCGGCCCACTCGCCGGTCGTGGCACCGGCGCGGGCGCACTCCAGGGTGGCCTCCATGAGGTTGCCGGTGCCCTTGGCGGCCTCCTTCAGCCTCTCCAGCGCCTTGCACGGGCGCGGGTGGTTGAAGGGCGGCTGGTAGCGGGTGTCGCGCCAGTTCTGCAGGCCGGCGATCACGCGGGCCTCGACGGCCGGGTCCACCGTCTGGATAGCGGTGTCCAGGTCGGCCGTGAGCGGGTTCGGCTCGGTGCCTTCGAAGGCGTTGACACCGATGATCTTCTCCTGGCCGGACTCGATCCGGCCCCGCCGCTCGGCGTGCGAGGCGACCAGCTGCGACTTGAGGTAGCCGGACTCGACGGCGGCCATCGCGCCGCCCATCTCCTGGATACGGTCGATCTCCGCGAGCGAGGACGCGACCAGCTCGTCCACCTTCGCCTCGATCACCTTCGACCCCTCGAAGATGTCCTCGTACTCCAGCAGGTCGCTCTCGTACGCCAGCACCTGCTGGATGCGCAGCGACCACTGCTGGTCCCAGGGCCGGGGGAGGCCGAGGGCCTCGTTCCAGGCGGGCAGCTGCACAGCACGCGCGCGTGCGTCCTTGGAGAGGGTCACGGCCAGCATTTCGAGGACGATCCGCTGGACGTTGTTCTCCGGCTGCGCCTCGGTCAGACCGAGGGAGTTGACCTGGACGCCGTACCGGAAGCGGCGGTGCTTGGGGTTCTCGATGCCGTAGCGCTCGCGGGTCACCTGGTCCCAGATGCGGCCGAAGGCCCGCATCTTGCACATCTCCTCGATGAACCGGACGCCCGCGTTCACGAAGAAGGAGATACGGCCGACGACGTCGCCCATGCGCTCCTGCGGCACCTGCCCCGAGTCCCGGACTGCGTCCAGGACCGCGATCGCCGTCGACATCGCGTACGCGATCTCCTGGACCGGCGTGGCGCCCGCCTCCTGCAGGTGGTAGCTGCAGATGTTGATCGGGTTCCACCTCGGGAGGTGGGAGACCGTGTACGCGATCATGTCGGTCGTCAGACGGAGGCTCGGACCCGGCGGGAAGACGTGCGTCCCGCGGGACAGGTACTCCTTGACGATGTCGTTCTGGGTCGTGCCCTGGAGCTGGGTGATGTCCGCGCCCTGCTCCTCGGCGACGACCTGGTAGAGCGCCAGCAGCCACATGGCGGTGGCGTTGATCGTCATCGAGGTGTTCATCTGCTCCAGGGGGATGTCCTGGAACAGCCGGCGCATGTCACCGAGGTGCGCGATCGGCACGCCGACCCGGCCCACCTCGCCGCGGGCGAGGATGTGGTCGGAGTCGTAGCCGGTCTGCGTCGGCAGGTCGAAGGCCACGGAGAGCCCTGTCTGCCCCTTGGCGAGGTTGCGCCGGTACAGCTCGTTGGACGCCTCGGCCGTGGAGTGACCGGCATAGGTCCGCATGAGCCACGGCCGGTCCTTCTCCCGCTTGCCCTCGGCGGGCTGACGCTCAGTCATTCAGCGCTCCTCAGATGTTGCGGAAGCGGTTGATGGCGTCGATGTGCTGGGCGCGCATCTCCTCGTCGCGCACGCCGAGCCCCTCCTCGGGGGACAGGCACAGCACGCCGACCTTGCCCTGGTGGAGGTTGCGGTGCACGTCGTAGGCCGCCTGGCCGGTCTCCTCCATGGAGTACACCTTGGAGAGGGTCGGGTGGATCCTGCCCTTCGCGATGAGCCGGTTGGCCTCCCAGGCCTCGCGGTAGTTGGCGAAGTGCGAGCCGATGATCCGCTTCAGGGACATCCACAGGTAGCGGTTGTCGTACTCGTGCATGTAGCCCGAGGTCGAGGCGCAGGTGGTGATGGTGCCGCCCTTGCGGGTGACGAAGACGGAGGCGCCGAAGGTCTCGCGGCCGGGGTGCTCGAAGACGATGTCGATGTCCTCGCCGCCGGTCAGCTCGCGGATGCGCTTGCCGAAGCGCTTCCACTCCTTCGGGTCCTGGGTCCGCTCGTCCTTCCAGAACTTGTAGCCCTCGGCGTTGCGGTCGATGATCGCCTCGGCGCCCATGGAGCGGCAGATGTCCGCCTTCTGGTCGCTGGAGACGACACAGATCGGGTTGGCGCCGCCGGCCAGCGCGAACTGCGTGGCGTACGAGCCGAGACCGCCGCTCGCGCCCCAGATCAGGACGTTGTCGCCCTGCTTCATACCGGCGCCGTTGCGGGAGACGAGCTGCCGGTACGCGGTGGAGTTGACCAGACCGGGAGCGGCGGCCTCCTCCCAGCTGAGGTGGTCCGGCTTCGGCATCAGCTGGTTGGACTTCACCAGCGCGATCTCCGCCAGGCCGCCGAAGTTGGTCTCGAAGCCCCAGATGCGCTGCTCGGGGTCGAGCATCGTGTCGTTGTGGCCGTCCGAGGACTCCATCTCGACGCTCAGGCAGTGCGCGACGACCTCGTCGCCGGGCTTCCAGGCGTTGACGCCGGGGCCGGTGCGCAGGACGACGCCCGCGAGGTCGGAGCCGATGATGTGGTACGGCAGGTCGTGGCGCTTGGCCAGGTCGTTGGTGCGGCCGTAGCGCTCCAGGAACCCGAAGGTCGACAGCGGCTCGAAGATCGAGGTCCACACGGAGTTGTAGTTGACGCTGGACGCCATGACGGCGACCAGGGCCTCGCCCGGGCCGAGCTCGGGCACCGGCACGTCGTCGAGGTGGATCGACTTGCGCGGGTCCTTGTCGCGGGTCTCCAGGCCCGCGAACATCTCCGTCTCGTCCTTGTGCACGGTGATCGCGCGGTACGACTCGGGGAGCGGCAGAGCGGCGAAGTCGGCCGGAGTCGAGTCCGGCGACTGGATCGCGTCGAGGATGTCCTTCACGGTCACGGTGTTGCCTCCGGCGATACGCGTCCTGAGGGAGGGACGCTGAGGGTTACGTCGGTGCCGTCGGTTCGGCGGTGTTCTTGCTCGGCAGCGCTTTGTGGCGCGGGAGGTTGCCTGTGACGCAGGCGTCCGGGCGGGCGAGCTGTGGGCTCGCTGGGACAGGTGCCCGGAACCCCTTCAACGTATGACACCGCGTGCCAGCTCGCAAGGCACGGAGTGCCAGTTCTTGCTCTCAGATGAAATCTTTACGTAACAAATGAGCGATGATCGATCATAGTTACCGGCAAGTAGGTGCTAAAGGGCATCAGCCAGACACGCCAGGTACATCCCCATCGCCGTCCGCGGCTCGCGCACCTCGCGCCCGCTCAGTTCCTCGATCTTCGTCAGCCGGTACAGCAGTGTGTTCCGGTGGATCGCCAGCCGCTCCGCCGTCCCGACCAGCCGGCACCCGCACTCCGCCCACGCGATCAGCGTCTCCCGCAGCACCGGCCAGTCCTCCCGTTCGCGCAGTCCCGCGAGGAGTACGGCCGCGTACCGGGCGCGCTCCTGCCGTACGACGGAGGCGACCAGCTGGGGGACCCGCAGTCCGGTCACCGGGTACACCCGCCCGTCCGGGTCCAGGCGGGGCCCGGCACGCAGTGCCAGTGCCGCGTCCCGGTACGAGTCGTGCATCCCGGTGACGCCCCGGCCCGGCTCACCGATCCCGGCCCGGGCCTCGGCCGCGTGCCGGTCCCGGAGCCGCTCGACCAGCGCGGAGCACCGCTCGACGAGGGCCGCGTCCTCGGCCCGCAGCACCAGGTACCGTCCGGCGGCCAGCTCGCCGGCCACGTCCTGGCCGCCGCCGAAGACCTCCCGTACGGTCCGCAGCAGCGACATCCGGGACACCCCGCACGCGCGGACGTCCAGCACCACCGCGGTGCGCGGCCGCCGGGGATCCACCCCGAGCTCCCCCAGCCGCGCCTCGACCGTCTCGGCGTCGACCACGTCGGGGTCGTAGAGCGCGATGTCCCGTACGCAGTCGTCGACCGCCCGCTCGTGCAGCAGCCGGGAGCGCAGCAGCGCGGCCTCCTCGAGCAGGATCTCGGTCTGCCGCCGCACCACCAGGCCAGTGGAGGGGGCGCGTGTCATCGCCGTACGAGAGGAACGGGGGCGTGTGGAGGTTCGTACGACTGCTGGGACGTACGCGGCGGACACCGTGGTCGTGGCCGCGGGGGTGTGGTCCCGGGAGCTGTGCCGCTCCCTGGGCGTACGCCTCGACCTCGCGGCCGGCAAGGGTTACAGCTTCTCTGTCCACGGGGTCGCAGCCGCTGTGGCAGATCGCGGCGTCGATGCTGCTGTCGCTGACGTTCGGGTCGCCGGGACGATGGAGTTCGACCGGGACCCGGACCGTTTCAGGCAGGGTCGCGTGGATGCGCTGGCCGCGGCCACCCGGCGGTACTTGCCGGGCGCGGACTGGGACCGTCGGGAGCAGGAGTGGATGGGCGCCCGCCCGATGACCCCGGACGGCCTGCCTGTGACAGGCCCGCCGACAGGCCACAACATGCTGGGTCTGATGCCGGCGCCAGTGACAGGACGGCTGATCGCCGGATGGGTGACGGGTGATGCCGACCCGGAGCTGGCAGGCAGATTCTCACCGACCCGGTGGTGACTCCCCAGGGGCGCGGGGAACTGTACGACCAGCCCCCACACACCCGCACCCGTCAACGCTCCTTGAGCGCCTGCTCGATGGCACGCATCACTTCATCCAGCGGCGCATCCGTACGAGCAACAGTCACCAGAACCTCCCCCTGCGAAGCCACGCTCGCAGGAGCGGGTCGCGGCGAGGCATCCCGCCCCGCCCCGATCCCCCTCCCAAAGGTCTTCTGCACGATCGCGAAGGCATGGTCCAGCTGTCCCTCCACATCGCCCTGCCCCCCGGCCCGCAACCAGCGCCTCAGCACATGGTTGTGCGCGGTGACCACGGCCGACGCGGCGACCTCCGCCAGCAACGGATCGTCGTTCGCGTCGTCGTCGTGCGCGTGCTCGTCGAAGTGTCCGAGGAGGTACCGCGTGAACAGGCGCTCATAGCGCGCCACCGACGCGATCTCCGCCTCCCGCAGTGTCGGGACCTCGCGCGTCAGCTTGTAGCGGGCGACCGAGATCTCCGGCCGGGCCGCGTACATCTTCATGACTTCCTTGATGCCGCGGCACACGGTGTCGAGCGGGTGCTCGTGCGCGGGGGCCGCGTTCAGCACCGCCTCCGCCCGGATCAGCGTGTCGTCGTGGTCGGGGAAGATCGCCTCTTCCTTGGAGCGGAAGTGGCGGAAGAAGGTGCGGCGGGCGACCCCGGCCGCGGCCGCGATCTCGTCGACGGTGGTCGCCTCGTACCCCTTGGTGGAGAACAGCTCCATCGCGGCGGCCGCCAGTTCGCGGCGCATCTTGAGCCGCTGGGCGGCCGCGCGGCTGCCTGCGGCACTTTCCGGCGCGTCGGGCGTGGCTGGCGTACGGGAGGACCTGGCGGGCTGGGACATGACCCGAACGTACTGCATGTGCGCAGGTTGGTGCGCGTGTCCGGGGTTTGCCCCGCCCGGGACCGGCGGGGTGGTACCGGGCGGGGTCGGCGGGGGAAGGCTGCCCGGATCGAGCAGCCCGCCCCAGTCCTCGCCGTCTGTGAACCAGTCGCCGACGGGCTCAGCGGCGGGCATATTCGCGGAAGCCACGCCCGGTCTTGCGGCCGAGGCAGCCGGCGGCCACCAGGTGCTCCAGGAGCGGGGCCGGAGCCAGGCCGGGGTCGCGGAACTCCCGGTGCAGGACCTTTTCGATCGCAAGCGATACGTCGAGTCCGACGACGTCCAGGAGCTCGAAGGGGCCCATCGGGTAGCCGCCGCCCAGCTTCATCGCGGCATCAATGTCGTCAAGAGATGCATAGTGTTCCTGCACCATCTTGATCGCGTTGTTGAGGTACGGGAAAAGCAGGGCGTTCACGATGAAGCCCGCACGGTCTCCACAGTCGACCGCGTGCTTCTTGATCCGTCCACACACCTCGTGAACCGTTGAGTGGACGTCCTCGGCCGTCAACACCGTACGGACGACCTCGACCAGCTTCATCGCCGGCGCCGGGTTGAAGAAGTGCATGCCGATCACGTCCTGCGGGCGCGAGGTGGCGCGGGCGCAGGCGACGACCGGCAGCGAGGAGGTCGTGGTGGCCAGGACCGCGCCCGGCTTGCAGACCTTGTCCAGCGTCTGGAACAGCTGCTGCTTGATCTCCAGGTCCTCGGCGACGGCCTCGACGGCCAGGTCGACGTCGGCGAAGGCATCGTAGGAGCCCGCCGCGGTGATCCGGTCCAGGGTCTGCGCGGCCGCCTCGGCGGTCATCCGGCCCTTGTCGACAGAGCGGGAAAGCGACTTGCCGATACGGGCCTTCGCCGTCTGCGCCTTCTCCTCGCTGCGGGCGGCGAGGAGGACCTGGTACCCGGCCTTGGCGAACACCTCGGCGATACCGGACGCCATGGTTCCGGAGCCGGCGACACCGACGGAGCGCACCTCGCGGCCCGGGGCCCGCGTGGAGCTCTCCAGGGGCGTCAGCGCGTCCCGCACGACCGTCGCGCTGCCCGGCGCCTCGTAGGTGTAGAAGCCGCGGCCGGACTTACGACCGGTCAGACCAGCCTCGCTGAGCTGCTTGAGGATCGGGGCGGGGGCGTGCAGCCGGTCGTGGGACTCGACGTACATGGCCTCCAGGACCGTGCGTGCCGTGTCGACGCCGATCAGGTCGAGCAGGGCGAGGGGGCCCATGGGGAGACCGCAACCGAGCCGCATCGCCGCGTCGATGTCCTCGCGGGAGGCGTACTTCGCCTCGTACATCGCGGCCGCCTGGTTGAGGTAGCCGAACAGCAGCCCGTCGGCGACGAACCCGGGCCGGTCGCCGACCGCGACGGGCTCCTTGCCGAGGTCGACGGCGAGATCGGTGACCGCGCTGACGGCGGCCGGGGCGGTGAGCACCGAGGAGACGACCTCGACCAGCTTCATCGCGGGCGCCGGGTTGAAGAAGTGCAGACCGAGCACGCGCTCCGGGCGGGCCGAGTCGGCGGCCAGACGGGTCACCGACAGGGCGTTGGTGCCGGTCGCGAGGATCGTCTCGGGGCGCACGATCCCGTCCAGCTCGCGGAAGATCTGGTGCTTGACCTCGTACGACTCCGGAGCCACCTCGATGACGAGGTCGGCGTCGGCCGCGGCCCGCAGATCGGTTGAGGTGCGGACGCGGGCGAGGACGTCCGCGCGCTCCTGCTCGGTGATCCGGCCGCGCTCCACGGCGCGGGCGGTCGCGGTCTCCAGGGTGGCGACGGCCTTGGCGGCAGCTGCCTCGCTGATGTCGATGCCGACGACCTCGCGGCCGGCCTTGGCGAGGACCTCGGCGATGCCGGTGCCCATGGTGCCGAGGCCCACGACGGCGATCGTCTTGAGCGGGGACGAAGAGGTGTCGGACAGGGGAGTGGCCATCGCGGGACTCCAGGAATGAGGGTGACGACTGGGAGAGCGACCCGGTACGCCGAGAGCGCGCACCGGGTGCGTGAGGCATTGCGGAATGCGGGTGTTGCCGGGCTACTGGCGCACACGCCCGGGCCGTCGATGGGGGTCCCCCGCTCGAGCGAAGCCGAGAGTGGGGGAGGGCATTGCACATGCCCGGAGAACGGTGGAAGCCGACCGGCCCTGTCCCAAGCCGGGTCGTACTGGCGGTACCTGAGGTACCGAACCGACTGCGCTTACGGCGGCTGCGTCACCAGGCCACCGCAAGGAGTTCCACGAGTGGGTAACTCGCTCGTCTGAGCTTAACCGGTGGGTAACGAGCGCGCCAGCCCCCGGATTTGTGATGTACGTCCCGCGCTACGTGCGCGCCCCCTAACCTCGGGTTCATGGACGAAGAGTTGCGATCGCTCACGGAGCGTTTACGGCAGGAGTCGGGAGCGCCGGCCGCCGTGGACCGGCTGGCGGCGACCCAGGACCCGGACGAGCTGGCCGGAGTGCTCACCGAAGCGGGACAACCACTGTGGGCCCGGGAGCTGGCCGCGTTCCGGCTGGGCCTCGCGGGGGACCGCCGGGCTTTCGAGTCGCTCGTCCTGCTGCTCAACCACCGGGATCCGGCGCGCTGCGCCGCCGCCGCGTACGCCCTCACCCGGCTCGACGACCCGCGCACGGCCCGCGCGGCCGCGGCCCTCGCGACCAACGAACTCCGCGTCGCCTACGCCCTGCACCCGGTCCGGCTCCTCGCCGACCTGCGCGCCCCCGAGTCGGTACCCGCGCTGATCACCACGCTGGAACGCCGACTGCGCCCGCACGATCCCTACCGGCGCGTGGCCCTCGCCTGCGTGGAGGGCCTGGGCACGCTGGCGGACACCCGCGCCAGACCCGTCCTGAACGAGGCCCTCGCACATCCGGCGCTGGCGGAGGCGGCGGTACGGGCGTTGGCGCGGATTCCCAAGCAGCGGTGAGTAGGCGGGGCGGCGGATGGCAAGCGGCGGTGCCGAGTGATGGCGTCGGCTGCAGGCGCCGGACCCCAGACCTCCCCCGGACAGCCACTGCCTGCGCCGGTTGGCGCAACGTGAGCGGGTCGGTGGAGGTAGGGGCGCGTGTGAGGTCGGCGGAGGTGCGATCAGACAAGCGGTCGTCGTCCACGGCGGCACCCTGGGCGCCACCCGCCCCCTCGGCCTCCGATTTACTCGCCCACCACCGCGAACGCCTCCACCTCCATCAGGAACTCCGGCCGCACCAGCGCCGCCACCTGCACCGCTGAGGACGCCGGCAGCCGGTCGTCCGGTATGTGCTCGGTGCGGGCCGCGCGGAGGGCCGGCATGTGGGTCATGTCCGTGACGAAGTAGGTGAGTTTGACGACGTCGTCGAAGGTCGCCCCGGCGGCACTCAGGCAGCGGCGGAGGTTCTCGAAGACCTGGCGGGCCTGGGCCGTGGCGTCGCCGTCGCCGACGAGCTTGCCGTCCTCGTCGAGGGCGAGTTGGCCCGAGACGGCGACGAAACGGCCGCGGCCCAGCACCACATGGGAGTACGGGGCCGCGGGGGCGACCCCGTCGGGGGCGGGAATCCTGGTCAGCTCACTCATACGTCCATGGTGGACCACGGCACTGACAACGCCCGTCCCCGACGGAGCGTCAGGCGCTCAGCCGCGGAAGCCGAGCAGTCCGTGCAGCGTCGAACCCCGCGAGGACGTCGACGCGGCCTTGGAACTCAGCGGCTTCGGGTCGGGCAGCGCCTTGCACACCGCGTCGGCCTCGCCGTGACCGTGCGGCACCTTGCCGTCGGTCAGATACGCGGCCAGGTGCTTGTCCAGGCACTTGTTCCCGCTCAGCGTGATGCCGTGGTTCCCGCCGTCCTGCTCGACGACCAGGCTGGACCCCGCCAGCAGACGATGGACCGTCGCGCCGCCCTCGTACGGGGTGGCCGCGTCGTTCGTCGCCTGGAAGAGCAGCGCCGGCGGCAGCTTGCCGTTGGCGACGTTCACCGGCCGCAGCGACTCCGTGGGCCAGAACGCACACGGCGCGTTGTACCAGGCGTTGCTCCACGCCATGAACGGGGCCTGCTCGTACACGGCCCAGTTGTCCTTCTGCCACTGCCGCCAGTCGCGCGGCCAGGAGGCGTCACGGCACTGCACCGAGGTGTAGATGCTGTAGCCGTTGTCCCCGGCCGCGTCCACCGCGGTGAAGTTCTCGTATGCCTCGACCAGCGGGTCGGCGTTCTTTTTGTTCACATACGCCGAGAACGCCTCGGCCAGGTAGGGCCAGTAGCCGTTGTAGTAGCCGCCGGGGATGAAGGTGTCCTCCAGCTCGGAGGCGCCGACCTTCCCGCCCGCGGGCTTCTTGGCGAGGGCCGCCCGCATCGCGTACCACTTGGCCTCGATCTTCTCCGGGTCGGTGCCGAGCTTGTACGTGGAGTTGTACTTGGCGATCCAGGCCATCAGGGCCCGGTGCCGGTCGTTGAAGGCGTAGTCCTGGGCGAGGTTGTCGTCGTACCAGACGCCGGTCGGGTCGACGATCGAGTCCAGGACCAGGCGGCGCACCTGGTGCGGGAAGAGCTTGGCGTAGACCGCGCCGAGGTAGGTGCCGTACGAGTAACCGAAGTAGTTGATCCTCTCGGCGCCGAGGGCCCGGCGGATCGAGTCCATGTCCTGCACGGCGTTGATGGTGTTGATGTACGGCAGCACGCTCGCGTACTTCTGGCCGCAGGCGGCGGCGAAGGACTTGGCGCGCTTGAGGTTGGCCTTCTCGATCGCGGGTGTGCTCGGCACGGAGTCCGGGCGCACCGGGTTGAAGTAGCCCGGCTTGCAGTTGAGGGCGGGCGTGCTCTTGCCCACCCCGCGCGGGTCGAAGCCGACGACGTCGTACTGGGCCGCGACCGCCTTGGGGAGGGCGGAGGCGACGAATCCGGCGAGCGTCAGACCGCTGCCGCCGGGACCGCCGGGGTTGACCAGCAGCGGGCCCTGGTACTTCTTCGCGGTGTGCGGCACGCGGGACAGCGCGAGGGTGATCTGCCTCCCGCGCGGGTTCGCGTGGTCGAGCGGCACCTTCAGGGACGCGCACTGCAGCGTCGGGTAGTCGGTGGTACCGCACTTCTTCCAGGTGAGCTCGGCGGCGTGAACGGTCTGCGTGGCCCGCGGGGTGCTCGCGTCGGCGGGGACGGCGGTGAAGGTCCCGGCCACGACGACCGCGGCACCGCACAGCACGGCTGCGCGTTTTCTCATGAGGTCCTCCCAGGACGGAGGTTCCGGACCGCGAGGGTCACGGTCCACGCCGCATCGTCCCGGAAAGTACGCCCGGAAGAACGTGTTCTGGCAATACTTGACCCGATTGGGCCGTCCGGTGCGCTCGAACGCTCTCAGATCAACGTGAGTTGGGTCGGTTCGGACTTCGGCTCGGCCTCGGGTTCCGGCTCGCGGATCCGCCGCGGCATCCCGGCGCCCGCGGGACCGATGCCGTACTCCTGGGCCAGCTCGTGCACCTGACGGGTGATCCGGCGCTGGTACCACTTCGGGGCGTAGGCGCCGTCCGCGTAGAGCCGCTCGTAGCGGCGCACCAGATACGGGTGCTCCCGCTCCAGCCAGGCCATGAACCACTCCCGGGCGCCCGGCCGCAGATGCAGCACCAGCGGGGTGACAGAGGTGGCCCCCGCGGCTGCGATCGCGCGAACGGTTGCCCGCAGCTGAGCCGGATGGTCGCTGAGGAAGGGGATCACCGGTGCCATCAGCACCCCGCACCCGATGCCGTGCTCGCCCAGCGTCCGTACGACGTCCAGGCGCCGCTCCGGAGCCGGTGTGCCCGGCTCGACCGTCCGCCACAGGGCGGGGTCGGTGAAGCCGACCGAGACGGAGATGCCGACGTCCGTCACCTCGGCGGCCTGCCGGAGCAGGTCCAGGTCGCGCAGGATCAGCGTGCCCTTGGTCAGGATCGAGAAGGGGTTCGCGTGGTCGCGCAGGGCGGCGATGATGCCCGGCATCAGGCGGTAGCGGCCCTCCGCCCGCTGGTAGCAGTCGACGTTGGTGCCCATCGCTATGTGGTCGCCCGCCCAGCGCCGCGAACCCAGCTGGCGGGCCAGCAGCTCCGGCGCGTTCACCTTGACCACGATCTGTGAGTCGAAGCCGAGGCCGGTGTCCAGGTCCAGGTAGCTGTGCGTCTTGCGGGCGAAGCAGTACACGCACGCGTGCGTGCAGCCCCGGTAGGGGTTGACCGTCCACTCGAAGGGCATGCGGGAGGCGCCCGGCACCCGGTTGATGATCGAGCGGGCCCGGATCTCGTGGAACGTGATCCCGGCGAACTCGGGCGTGTCGAAGGTACGGCTGACCACCGCGTCGGCGCCGAACAGGGCGGCGTCGGCCCGTCCGTGCTCGGCGGACTCGGTGAGGTTCTCCCAGCGCATGAGGCCTCCTCGGTAGCACTGCCCTCCGAGTGAAACACTTGTTCGAATTCTTGTGCAACCCCGATTTGGGCGCCCGTGGGCGGGGGTGGTTGGCTTGCCCCGACCCCGAGAACTTGAAGTCCTGGAGGAAGTCGATGGCGCAGGTCGAGGCCACTACGGAGCGGATCGTCGCGGCGGACGCGGAGAAGGTGTTCGACGCCGTCGCCGACTACAGCGGCACGCGCGGGAAGGTGCTCCCCGAGCAGTTCAGCGAGTACGAGGTGCGTGAGGGCGGCGACGGCGAGGGCACCCTCGTGCACTGGAAGCTCCAGGCCACCAGCAAGCGCGTGCGCGACTGCCTCCTGGAGGTCACCGAGCCCACCGACGGTGAGCTCGTGGAGAAGGACCGCAACTCCTCCATGGTCACCACCTGGCGGGTCACCCCGGCCGGCGAGGGGAAGTCCCGGGTCGTCGTGACCACCGTCTGGCAGGGCGCCGGCGGCATCGGCGGCTTCTTCGAGAAGACCTTCGCCCCCAAGGGTCTCGGCCGGATCTACGACTCCCTCCTCGACCGGCTCGCCGCCGAGGTCGAGAAGTAAGTCCCCCGTGCTCGGCGGATGTTGATCTCGGTCACCGGATCGAGTGGATCTCCGTACGACCCCCTGGAACGCCGTAACTCGTCACGCTTGCTCGTAGTTGTCGCCTAAAGCGGGAAATGCGTGGCAGGCGTGACGAGGGGAGCGGTCCGTGGGCGTGACGATTCCGGTGCGCGAGGAAGAACGGATCGAAGAGCCCCCCAAGACCCCCGCCCAGGCCGTCGAACTCGGCCCGCGCCGGGTGCGGTTGGTCTTCTTCGGGCTCATGCTCGCGCTGCTGCTCGCCGCGCTGGAGCAGATGATCGTCGCCACCGCGCTCCCGAAGATCGTCGGTGAGCTGCACGGTCTGGACCGGATGTCCTGGGCGATCACCGCCTACCTGCTCACCGCCACGATCGGACTGCCGGTCTACGGCAAGCTCGGCGACCTGCTCGGCCGCAAGGGCGTCTTCCAGTTCGCGATCGTCGTCTTCGTCATCGGCTCGGCGCTCGCCGGACGGGCCGGGACCATGGACCAGTTGATCGCCTTCCGCGCAGTCCAGGGCGTCGGCGCGGGCGGCCTCATGATCGGTGTGCAGGCGATCATCGCCGACATCGTGCCGCCCCGGCGGCGTGGCCGCTTCATGGGCCTGATCGGTGCCGCCTTCGGACTCGCGTCCGTCGCGGGCCCGTTGCTGGGCGGCTGGTTCACGGACCACCTCTCCTGGCGCTGGTGCTTCTACATCAACGTGCCCTTCGGTCTGGTCACCCTCGCGGTCGTCACCGCCGTACTGAAGCTTCCGAAGCCGCGAGTGAAGGCGCGGTTCGACGTCCTCGGCACGCTGCTGCTCGCCGCCGCCTCCACCTGCCTGGTGCTGCTGACCAGTTGGGGCGGCACCGAGTACGCCTGGGACTCCCGGGTCGTCCTCGGACTCGGCGCCGGAGCGGCCGTGTCCGCCGTGCTCTTCCTCGTCGCCGAGCACTTCGCCGCCGAACCCCTCATCCCGCTCCGGCTGTTCAGGGACTCCGTCTTCAACGTCACCGGTCTGGTGGGGCTGGTGATCGGCGTCGCGCTCTTCGGGGCGGCGAGCTATCTGCCGACCTTCCTGCAGATGGTCGACGGCGCGAGCGCCACGGAGTCGGGGCTGCTGATGCTGCCCATGATGGCCGGCATCGTCGGCGCCTCCGTCGTCTCCGGACAACTCATCAGCCACAGCGGCCACTACAGGATCTGGCCGATCCTCGGCAGCGCCCTGTCCGTCCTCGGCATGTGGCTGCTGTCCCGCCTCGAAGTCGACACCCCCCGGCTGCACTACAGCGTCTGGATGGCCGTCCTCGGTGCCGGGATCGGCATGGTGATGCCGGTGCTGATCCTCGCCGTGCAGAACTCCGTCCGTCCGGCCGACCTCGGGACCGCCACCAGCGCCAACAACTACTTCCGGCAGATCGGCGGCAGCGTCGGCGCGGCGATCTTCGGCGCCCTCTTCGCCCACCGGCTGGCCGACGCGCTCGCCGGTGAACTGCCCGCCGGCGCCGGGCTGCCCGACCCCGAGTCCCTCACCCCGCAGCTCGTCCACGCCCTGCCCCCGGCGCTGCGCGACGCCTACGTCCGGGCCTACGCCGACGCCATGCCGAGGATCTTCCTCTACCTCGTGCCGGTGCTCGTCCTCGGCCTGCTCATCGCCTTCTTCCTCAAGGAGAAACCGCTGGTGTCCCACAACGCCCCCGACACGGAGACCGCCCCGATCCCGCAGGCCCGTACGCCGTACACCGCCTCAATCCCCGTGTGCGGCACGGTGCGGCACTCCGACGGGACCCTCCTGCCCCGGGCCGCGCTCACCCTCATCGACGTGGCCGGAGCGCAGATCGGGCGGGGCACGAGCGGCGAGGACGGGCGGTGCGCGCTGCCGGCGCCCGGGCCGGGGTCGTACGTCCTCATCGCGGCCGCCGGTGGCCACCAGCCGCAGGCGGTCTCCGTGACCGTCGGAGAGCACCCCGTGGAACTGGACATCGTCCTCGGCGGCGCCGGACGGCTCGCGGGCGCCGTGCTGACCGCCGACGGCACGCCCGTGCCGGGCGCGACCGTCACGCTCACCGACGTGCACGGCGAGGTCGTGGCCACCACCCGCAGCGGACGCGAGGGCGGCTACGTCATCACCGAACTGGTCGCCGGAAAGTACACCCTCGCGGCCAGTGCCCGCGCGTTCCGTCCCGCCGCGCTCCCCGTCACCGTCCAGGCCGCCCGGGAGACCCGCCAGGACATCGAGCTCGCGGGCGGCGCGGTGCTGCGCGGCACCGTGCGGGCAGGCGGCGGCCGGGCCGTCGAGAACGCGCGCGTGACGCTCCTGGACGCGGCCGGAAACGTCGTCGACACCCTCACCACCGGCCTCGACGGCACCTTCCGCTTCGTCGACCTGTCCACCGGCGAGTACACCGTCATCGCCGCCGGCTACCCACCGGTCGCCACCGTCCTCCAGGTCGCCGGAGGCGGTCGCACGGAGCGGGATCTCCAGCTCGGACACGAGGACTGACAGGGCGTCAGTGCGGGGGCGTGCGCCGGGGCGAGCCGGTCCGAACCAATTCCCGCGTTTGCCGCACACCGTGACCGGTCGGCGCCGTACGGTGGAGTAGGCGGCACAGATCTTGCGGAGAGAGGGCCTGGGCCATGGACCGTGGCACCGAGAGGGGCGCACCTCCCAGCCGCGGAGCTGGGAACGGCGCGGCGGACGGACACGCCGCGGCCGGACGAGTCCCGCTGGCCGTGGTCGTGGTGGACCGCGACGGCATGGTCTCCCACTGGAGCCGGGGTGCGCGCCGATTGTTCGGCGTCCCCAAGGAGGAGGCCATCGGCCGCCCGGCCGCCGACCTGCTGCCCGTCTCCGGAGCCCTCCCCGAAGCGGAAGACACCCCTCCGTACGACGTCCACGCGGCCTACGACGGTCTCGGACCCGACCTGGAGTCGTCCCTTGACGGCGGCCTTTCCTACCCGGCCGCGGGCCGCGCCCGCCTCACCGTGCCCGGCGCGGACCGCGTCGACGTCCTGTGGTGGGCCTACCCCCTGGTGGGCCCCGGCCAGGAGCGCCTGCTGGTCCTCGCCGCCGACGCGGACGGGCTGCACCAGGACCTGGACCTCGGCGAGGGCACCCTGGCCGTCGAGCGGATCGCGCCCGCCTTCGCCCTGCACACCGACTTCCCCGGCGCCGACGAACTCGCGCGCAGGCTCCCCGAGATCCTGCCCAGCATGAGCGTCGGCGAAAGCGCCCGCATCGTCGCGCAGATCCTCGAACTGGGTTATCCGATCCTGGAGTTCAGCCAGAACGACCGGGTGCCGGTCACCCCCGACTGGGGCGTGCCCCGGCGCGCCGAGCGCAAGGCCCGGCGCGAGCGGATGGTCAGGGCGGCCGCCGAGGGCGTGCCCGTGGCACAGGCCGACCTCGACGAGGGCGAGGACCTCGAATTCGTCGCCGTACGCGAGCGGTTGGAGTTCCTCAACGAGGTCAGCGGGAAGATCGGCACCTCCCTCGACCTGTCCCGGACCATCGTCGAGGTCAGCAAGGCCGTCGTGCCGCGCTTCACCGACGTCGCCGGCACCTATCTGCGCGAACAGGTCGTCGCCGGCGAGGGATTCCCCGACGGTGTGCCGGACACCACCACCATGTGGCACCGGGTCGCGCTCGAACACACCGACGAACCCGGCCGCTGGGACGACGTGGTGCCGGTCGGCGAGGCCATGCCGTTCCCCGCCCACACGCCGTTCTTCCAGTGCATGACCAGCGGTGAGCCGGTTCTCGTGCCGCGCATCAGCGAGCAGATGGGCCACGCCATCGCCTCGCAGTTCGAGAAGCGCGACATCCGGCCGCTGATCACCGGCCGCTCCATGCTCGTCGTACCGCTCAAGGCCCGCAATGTGGTCCTCGGCTTCATGATCCTGCTCCGGCACCCCGAGCGCGTCGAGTTCAACGACATGGACCGCGTCACCGGCGCCGAACTCGCCGCCCGCGCGGGCCTCGTGCTCGACAACGCGCGCATGTACACCTTCCAGGAGTCCGTCGCCGAGACCCTCCAGGACAGCATGCTGCCGCACATCCCGGCGCGCATGGCGGGCTGCGACATCGCCACCCGTTATCTGCCGGGCACCCTCCTGGGGCGGGTCGGCGGCGACTGGTTCGACTCGGTCAAGCTGCCCGGTGCGCGGACGGCCCTCGTGGTCGGCGACGTCATGGGGCACGGGCTCAACTCGGCCGCCATGATGGGACAGTTGCGTACGGCCGTCCAGACCATGGCCGCGCTCGACCTGCCGCCCGCCCAGTTGCTGCGCAACCTCGACGACCTCGCCCAGCGGCTCGGCGACACCTATCTCGCGACCTGCCTCTACGCCGTCTACGACCCGATCGTCGGCGAGCTCCACATTGCCAACGCGGGCCATATCCCGCCGGTGATCGTACGTTCGCGGGACGGGCGCAGTGAGTTGCTCGAACTGCCCACCGGTGCGCCGATCGGCGTCGGCGGGGTGCCCTTCGAAGCCGTACGCGTGCGCGTGGAGCCCGGTGACCGGTTGCTGATGTGCACCGACGGTCTGGTGGAGGTGCGGGGCGAGGACATCGGGGTGGGGCTCGCGACCCTCACCGAGTCGGCCGCGCATCCGGCCGCGTCGATGGACGACGCCTGCGACGCGATCATCCGGGCGCTCAACACGCGGGGTGGGCGCAAGGACGACGTGGCGCTGCTGATGGCCCGGCTCAACGGCATCGAGCCGGACGACGTGGCCGAGTGGCGGGTTCGGCTCGAGCCCGCCGAGGTGGGACGGGCCCGGGCCGTGGTGCGGGAGCAGATCCATGAGTGGGGGCTGGCGAAGCTGGCCGATGCCGCCGAGTTGATGGTGAGCGAGTTGGTCACCAACGCGGTGCGGCACTCCCACAGTCGGCCCGTGGAGGTGCGACTGGTGCGTGGGGACACCTTGTTGTGCGAGGTGGACGACGACGACCACGACCTGCCGTCGCTGTTGAGCGCGGGGCCCACCGACGAGCACGGGCGGGGGCTGCGGGTGGTGAGCACCCTGGCGCGCGAGTGGGGTGCGAGTCGCACGAAGGCCGGGAAGACCGTGTGGTTCGAAATGACCTTGCCCCGGCGCTGAGCAGCTTCCCGCGGGGCGCTCGCCTCTCGAACTGGGCGTGAAGGAATGCGCCATGCGCTTGTCCGTGTCACCCCGGCGCGATACACCGTACTGGCCTGTCAGCTTTGGCGGGTTGTGTTCGCATCCTGGGGAGTTGGGCATGAGCGTGACGAGTCGGTACCGGGAGTCCTGGGAGGGGTTCTGGCGGGAGGCTCCGGGGCGGCAGGGGGCCGTGTTCTGGGATGCGGAACCGGTGTTGACCTCAGGAGTCCATCTCGCCCACTTCGAGCCCCTGTTGATCGATCCCGGGCTGCCCCTCGTGGACCTGGGCTGCGGGAACGGCACCCAGACCCGGTTCCTCGCCGCCCACTTCACCCAGGTCGTCGGTACCGACCTGGCCGAGGCCGCGCTCGAGCACGCGCGAGCCGCCGATCCCGACGGACAGGCCACGTACCGGCTGCTGGACGCCTGTGACAAGGGCGAGCCGGAGACCCTGCACGCCGAACTCGGGGACGCCAACGTCTACATGCGCGGTGTGCTGCACCAGGCCGCGCCCGAGGACCGGCAGCAGATGGTCGACGCGATCGCCACCCTGGTGGGGGAGCGCGGCCGGGCCTTCCTCGTCGAGCTGTCCGAGGCCGCCAAGTCCGTCCTCGTGGGCCTCGCGCAGAGCGCCGACGGACCGCCCGCCAAGCTGGCGCCGGTTTTCCGCCACGGCATCGCGCCCGGCGAGGTGGCCGACGACGCGGTGCCCGTCTATCTGGGGGCGGCCGGGCTCACCGTCGTGGCCGGCGGTGAACTGCCGCTCATCACCACGGAGTACCGGGCCGACGGCACCCGGATCGAACTGCCGTCGAAGTGGTGGGTGGTGGGGCGCACGGCCTGAGGACGGGGTGGGGATGGGGGACTCCGGTGACGGCCGGTGCCGGGCCGGCACCGGCCGCCTACTGCTCGCCGGCCTTCCGTCCGCGGCGGTGGGCCACCCAGCCCGCGGTCACCAGTGCGGCGGCGAGCGCGGCCACGGAGACCACCGTGACACCGGTGGCGGCGAGGCTGCCGCCCGCGGTGGAGGTGCCGGAGCCGCCCGTGGTGGAGCCGGTGGTGCCGCCGCCGGACGTACCGCCGCTCGTGCTCGATCCGCCGCCGGACGTCCCGCCCCCGTCGGAGCCCGCGCTGTCACCCGACTCGGGGTCCGTGTCCACCGGGTCCTGGCCCACGAAGCTCACCGGCACCTTCACGTCCTGTGAGCGGTCGCCGGACAGGGTGTGGTCGGCCCTCGTGGCGAGGACGCACCTGGCCTTGAAGCAGTCGGTGAACTCGTCCTTGGCGTCCACGCTCAGCTCGACCTCGAAAGTGCCTCCGGCGCCGTACGGGGTCGCCAACTCCTCGCCGTAGTCCGGCGGGTTGGAGGAGATCCACGCCGAGGAGTGGGACCCGCCGGTCATGTCGACGCCGCCGATGCAGGGCGTCGGCAGCTCAGCGTCGCCGTTGTCGACACACAGGGCCACATAGATGCCCTTGTCCATCTCGTAGCCGGAGCCGGTGACCGTGAGCTTCTGGTCCTCGGTGGCGAGGTCGTTGACCGGGGTGACGGTCAGCTTCTGGCCCTCGGAGCCGGTTTCGGTCCTGGTGCCCGACGGCTCGGTCTCCTCGCCGCCCCCGGTACCGCCGTCGCCGGAGGCCGCCTCGACGGTCAGGGTGACCGGTGACGTACGGGTGGTGCCCACGGAGTTCGTGAACTCGGCGCGGTACTCGTAGCCGTCCTGCGCGGCCCTGGCGGTGAAGGAGTACGCGTTCTCGGTGGCTCCCTCGATCGCCGACCAGGTCTGGCCGCCGTCCGCGCTGACCTGCCAGCGCACGGTCGGCTCCGGGGTGCCCTCGGCCGCAGCGACCAGCGAGACCCCGTCGCCGGCGGTGACGGTCCGGTCGGTGGGGGACCGGGTGACCCTGGGGGACATCCGGAGGTCGAGCCTGACGATCGTGCTCTCCGCGTACTTGGTGACGTACACGGACGTGGCGCCGGGGGTGACGGCGACGCCCGCGTAGGAGGTGCTCGCCTCGCTCCCCGGCAGGGCGACCGGTGCGGCGGCCTGCCGGAAGGTCGCGCCGTCCAGGATCTCCAGGGTGCCGTTGCCGTCGCCGGTGTCGTCGGAGGGGTCCTGGCGCAGGACGAAGGCCCGCCCGGTGGCCCTGTCGAAGTCCACCGCGGCAGGGCGGTCCACGCCCGGCAGGCCGGCCAGCTGCCTGCCGTCCTTGTCGAAGACGAGCATCGACGTGTCGACGCCCACCCAGACGTTGCCGGTCGCGGGGTCCGTGTCGGCGAAGTACACGGAGCCGGCGGGCAGTTCGGTGGTCGCGGTGACCTGGAAGGTGGTGGTGTCCACCCGGCGCAGCACCTTCTTGTCCCCGGCGGTGCCGAGGGACCAGGCCGCGCCGCGGACCGCGTCCACACCGAGCTGGTTGCCGCCCTCGAGTGTGACGGTGTTCTTCACGGTGCCGGTGGCGAGGTCGACGCGGCGCAGCTCGGGGCCCGCCGCGACCAGCATGGAGGAGGTGTCGGCGTCCTGCCCGACGCCGGTGAACGACATGCCGTTGTACCAGTGCCCCTGGATGGCCGTGTCGCCGTCCTTGGCGGTGCCTGTGCCGCGCAGGGGGTAGTGCAGGGCCACGCCGTCACCGGGGAGCGGGCCGGCGATCCGGCGGATCGTGCGGGCGGCCATCACGCCGTTCAGGCCGGGGGCCTGGGTGACGAAGCTGAGGACCTTGCCGTCCTCGGGGGCCAGGACGTACAGGCCCTTCTCGGAGACGTCCGAGGTATCGGGGATGTCGTCCGAACCGACGTACAGCTTCCCGGAGTCGGGGTGCAGGAGCAGGTCCAGGGGACGGCCGGCGGTGCTGAACTCGGCGCTCCGGACGTAGCTGACCGTGCCGGCGGGGACGTCGACGCCGTCGCCGCTGCCGCCGCCGTCACCGGGGTCTTGGCCCTCGAAGGTGATCGGGATGCGGACGTCCTGGGAGCGGTCGCCGGAGGCGTTGTGGTCGACGCGCGTGACGACCGAGCAGGCCACCGTCAGGCAGTCGAGGCCGGCGTCCCCGGACTTGACGTTCAGCTCGATGTCGAAGGTGCCGCCCTCGCCCCACCGCACGGCGATGCCGCCCGCGCCCTCGTCGGAGGCGTCCCGGGGGATGACCCAGACGGAGGCGCCGCCGCTGCCGCTCTGGTCGGCACCGCCGAGGCAGGGGGTGGGGATGCGGTTGTCGCCGTTGTCCTTGCAGACGGCGACGTAGATGCCCTTGGTGTCGTCGTAGCCCTCGCCGGTGACGTGCAGCTTCTCGCCGTCCGGGGCGATGCCGGCGGACGCCGAGACGGAGAGCTTCTGGCCGCTCTTGCCGAGAGCCGTCCTCGGGGTGTCGGCCGCCAAGGCGGGCGAACCCGTCGTGACGGCCGCGGCGGCCGCGGCCACCAGGGCGGAGGCGCCGAGCAGCGCCGGGGTGCGTCTGAGATGCATCGGGATTCCTTGTCCCTGTGGGCCCCTGCCGGAACGGGCCGGCCGGGTGAGGGCCGGCCCGTGGACCGTCGGTGCTGCGAGCGTCAGTTGAAGGTGATCGGGACGTGCACGTCGTACTTGCGGTCGTTGGTGTCGAAGTGGTCGGCGCGCGTGACGATCGCGCAGTCGACGTCCACACCGCACACGCTGCCGTCGTCGAGGGTGGGCTTGACGTAGACGTTCACGTTGAAGGTGCCGCCGGTGCCGAACTTGGAGCTGTTGGCGAACAGGCCGCCGAAGGTGTTGTTGACCCAGTGCGAGGCGCCGGTCGAGCCGTCCTCGTCCTGTCCGCCCAGGCACGGGGTCGGCTTGTTCGCGCCCGGCGCGCCGTCGATCACGCACAGACCGACGTAGATGCCCTGGCCGGTGTTGAATCCGGAGCCCGTCACGTTGACGACCTGGCCGGCCGCGGAGGCGGCGTTCGGGGCGGTCACCGACAGGTTGTACGTGGTGCCGTCGACGATCGTGCGCGTCGAGGTGGCGGCGGAGGCCGAGGTCGCCAGGCCCAGGGTCAGGGCGGCGGAGGCGGCGACGGCGAGACCCGCGCGGGCGGCGGTACGGGCGGAGGGAACAGCTCTCATGGCGAGTGCTTCACCTTTCTCGGGGTGCCCGACTCCGGTTGAAGTCGGGTGGGGAACACTGCTGCCGACCCGCCCGGATCACTCCGAGGCGGGCCGGACCTCGAATCGCGTGACCGCGCCGCGCTCGCCGGAGACCGTGTACAGCTCGACGGAGTGCGCGCCTTCGGTGGCGTTCGGGTACACCGGGAAGGCCTGGGAGACCCGCCCCTGCGGATCGGCCACCGCCTGGTAGCGGGTGTCGGCGTCGACCGCGACGAGCACGACCTCGCCGGGCTCGAATCCGGCGCCGGTGACGGTCTGTTCACCCCCGGCGGTCAGGGTGGGCCGGCTCAACGAGGCCGACGGCTCCTGTGGTTCTCCGGCTGTGGCGGGGGCGGTGCTCGGTGACGGTTGCGGGGACTCCTGCGGTCGTACGACGGTTTCGGACGCGTCCGTGGCCGTGGACCCGGTGCCGATCGTCACGTCGAGGAGCCCGAGACCGGTCCCTTGCGCGAACTCGTGACCGCTCCACTCGGAGAGGAGCCGCGCACCCTCGTCCGTGAGGGACGCCCGCAGACCGGTCCAGGTCACTCCGCCTGGTCGTACGGCGGGGGAGGTGCCGCCCGACTCCACGTCGGCCAGGGCGAGTTCACGAGCAGCCTCGCCTACGGTGGCCGTACGGGCGTAGAGGTTGCCGACGCCGTCCGCAAGCTCCACGCGCAGCGCGCCGAGTGTCAACAGCCGGGATGTGCCCGAGAGTTGGGCGGCGCCCCCGAACTCGACCTGCACGTCACCGCTTTCGAGGTCCGTGCCGCCGCCCGTCGCCGGGAACCAGGCCCGGTTGCCGGATCCCTGGACCGCGGGCTCGGTGACGTGGAGCGTCAGGTCGTCGGCCGGGGTCCAGCTCGCGTACCCGCCGGTGATTTCACGGGGGTACGTCTCCCCGCCCTGCGCTACCGCCGCGCCCGGGCACAGCAGCGCGAGCAGGGCGCCGCCCGCCAGAGCGGCGGCGCCGGGTCTCTTCGTCATCGTGACGTCCTTTCCTGCGGTGTGTGTGAGCCGCCCGGCCGCCCTCGCGGCGTGCTCACGCCGTCCGTCCGGTCCTGCGGCGGCGTGCCCAGAACCAGGTGCCGGTGCCCGCCGCGACCAGGGCGGTGGCGGTGAGGCCGATCGTCACGGCCGCGGAGCCGGTGCTCGCGAGCGGCCCGCTCGCCTCCGTCGCGTCCGAGCCGGAGCCGGAGCCGGATCCGGCTCCGGAGTCCGGCTCCGAGCCCGTTCCGCCCGTCGTGCCCGCCCCGGTGGTCGCGCTCGGCGTCGCCGCTGACGCGCCCGAGCCGCCCGACGAGCCGCTCCCTGCGAACGTCACCGGAATCCGCACCGTCTGCGTGTGGTCCCCGCCCCGCGTGTGGTCGTTGCGGGTGATCACCGCGCACTTCACGCCGGACTTGGTGCAGTCCGTGTTCGCGTCCTTGGCGCGCACCGTGAGCCGCACGCTGAACGTGCCCTTGTGCCCGCTGCCGCCGTACGGTTTCGCGAGCCCCTCGCCGTACGACGGCGGGTTGGACGAGATCCACTGCGACGCCCCGGACTCGCCGGACATGTCGACGCCACCGATGCACGGAGTGGGCGTCCTGCCGGCGCCGTTGTCCACGCAGAAGGCGACGTAGACGCCCTTGTCGGTGTTGTAGCCGGAGCCGGAGACGGTCACCGTCTCGCCCGCCGGATCGAGACCGGAGGACTTGGAGGCGGTGAGTTTCTGCCCCTCGGGTCCGGTCGCCGCGGTCCCCGCGGCGACCGCGGGGGAAGCGAGCGCGAGCGACAGGGCGACTGCGGAGATCCCTGCAACTCGCCTGCCCCGCAGGCTACTTGGTCTTCTCACTTCACACCCCCACCAGTGGTTAATAAGGTAAACCTAACCTAACCTAGTGATCAATTGAAGGTCACGCGTGAGACTGGAAAGGGCCAAGCGATGCGGATGTCCGGAAGATCCCGACCCTCCCTGGCGTGCCGGGGCCTCGCGGCTGCCGGGCTGGCGCTCGCCCTGCTGACGGCGGGCTGCGGGGCAGGTTCCTCGTCGACCTCGACCGCCGCGGACACGTCCCCGACGTCCCCGGCGTCCGCGAGCGCACGTGCGGCCCTGGCCGCGAAACAGCTCGCGAGGAACACCCTCGTACCGCTCGAAGGCAAGGCGCCCACACCGGAGTTGCCCGTCACCGTCGACTCCTCGGACGGGCGGAAGGTCACCGTCGCGGACGCCTCACGGATCCTGCCGCTCAACGGCAGTGTCGCGGAGATCGTGTTCACGCTGGGGCTCGGGGACCGGGTCGTCGGCCGGGACATCACGGCCACCTTCGCGGAGGCGGCGAAACTCCCGCAGGTCACCAAGGCGCACGACGTGAGCGCGGAGAGCGTGCTGTCGTTGCGCCCCACCGTGGTGCTCGCCGACACCGACACCGGCCCGCGGGAGGCGATCGACCAGATCCGTGACGCCGGCATCCCGGTCGTCGTCCTCGACCCGGCGACGAAACTGGCCGACGTCTCCACCCGCACCACCCGCATCGCCGAGGCGCTCGGCGTCCCCGCGGCGGGCAAGGCCCTGAACGCCCGGATCGCCGAGGACCTCGAGAAGGCCAGGGCCGCGGTGCCCGACGGCAGCCGGCCCAAGGTGGCCTTCCTCTACCTGCGCGGCAGTGCCGCCGTGTACCTCATGGGCGGCAGGGGATCGGGCGCCGACTCGCTCATCGAGGCCGCGGGCGCGGTGGACGCGGGGGTCGAGACCGGCCTGGACAAGCCGTTCACCCCGCTCACCAGCGAGGCCCTCGTCAAGGCCCGGCCCGAGGTGATCCTGATGATGGACAAGGGCCTGGAGTCGGTCGGCGGCATCGACGGCCTGGTCGACATCCCGGGCATCCGGGAGACCCCGGCGGGCCTGGACCGCAGGGTGGTCAGCCTGGAGGACGGGGTGCTGCTCGGCTTCGGCCCGCGCACCCCGCTGGTCATCGACATCCTGGTCGACCGCGTCCACCGGACGTGAAGGCGCCCGCGGGCGACCCACCGGCCGGTCCTCGTCAATAGCGCCCTAGCCCTGGCGGCGCACCTGAGCGGGTATCCCGCCCGTGACAGGCGAGGTCTTCCGGAACGCCCACTCCATCCTCGGCTCCATCACACACCGGAAGACCCGTCGCACGGGCGCCGTGCACAGCGCGGTCACCACCGCACCGGCGACCAGCGTGACGGCGATCTCGCCGAGCGGGGTGTGCGGCCAGCGGTGGCCGGCCCAGTCGAGGTGGTTGCCGGCCTGGATGACGAAACCGTGCAGCAGATAGCCGTACAGCGTGCCCGCGCCCAGTGTGGTGAACCACATCCGGCGCCCCGGCACCCAGGACAGGAAGCACGCGACCAGGACCAGCGAACAGCCGAACAGGGCAAGCGTCATCAGCGGCCCGTACCAGTCGGGCACCCCGAAGTGCTCGGCGGCGTAGCGGTGGAAGAACCACGCGTAGTCCATGCGCGGCACGGCCCAGTACGAGAAGACGACCGCGGCCGCGAACACCGGCACCGCCAGGAGACGGACGCGCCACTGCCGTACCAGCGAGAAGTGCTCGGGCCGCAGACACAGGCCGAGCACGAAGTACGGCAGGAACTGGAGGGCCCGCTGGAGGTCGAGGTCGTTGCCGATGGACGGGCTGAGGGTGGCGAGCGCGGCGATCGTGAGGGCGATCGGCAGCGGCCACCGCACGCTCCGCCAGATCGGTGTGGTCAGCCGCCAGATGAACAGCGCGGCCAGGAACCAGGTCAGATACAGCGGGTCCAGCAGGCTGATCTCCCGGTCCGGGACCCCGTCGGACCACCGTGTGAAACAGGTGTACGCCGTCTCGAACACGACGTAAGGGACCACGACCCCGGTGACCAGGCGCCGGATCTTCTGCGGGCTCGCGTCGAAGGTCCGCGAGAAGTAGCCGGAGATGATGATGAACGCCGGCATGTGGAAGGCGTAGACGATCGTGTACAGCGCGGTGACGGCACGGCTGTCGGAACGCAGGGGTTCCCAGGCGTGCCCCATCGCGACCAGCACGATCGCCAGGTACTTGGCGTTGTCGAAGAACGCGTCGCGTTGCTCGGTGCGTCCGGGCGGGTTCCCCGGCACGGTGGCCACCGCGGTGGCCACCGTCGTGCGTCGGGCCGGCTGTACGGGTTGTGCGGTGTCGCTCACTCTTCTCCTTGACCGTCTCCTGTGGAACCCGCGAGGGAGGAGACGCGTCTTCTGGGAGTTCGCTGTGAGGCGTGGGTGAACGGCATTCGCCTCGCCTCACCACTTGCGGGCGACGTAAACCTCTCCGACGCGTAACGTGGCGCACCATGAAGATCCTGATCAGCGCCGACATGGAGGGCGCCACAGGCGTCACCTGGCCGGACGACGTGATGCCGGGGGCCTCGCAGTGGGAGCGGTGCCGGTCGATGTTCACCTCGGACGTGAACGCCGCGGTGCTCGGCTTCTACGACGGCGGCGCCGACGAGGTGCTCATCAACGAGGCGCACTCGACCATGCGCAACCTGCTGCTGGAACAGCTCGACGAGCGGGCTCAGATGCTCACCGGGCGGCACAAGGACCTCTCCATGGTCGAGGGCGTCCAGCACGGAGACGTCGACGGCATCGCCTTCCTCGGCTACCACGCGGGTGCCGGCCAGGAGGGTGTCCTCGCCCACACCTACCTCGCCAACTCCATCACCGGGGTGTGGCTGAACGACGTCCCCGCGAGCGAGGGATACCTCAACGCGCACGTGGTCGCCGAGTACGGCGTCCCCGTCGTCCTCGTCACCGGGGACGACGTGGCCTGCGAGGACGCCCTCGGCTACGCCCCCGAGGCGCTGAAGGTCGCAGTCAAGGACCATGTCTCCCGGTATGCCGCCGTGTGCCGTACCCCGGTCCGTACCGCCGCCGACATCCGGGCCGCGGCCAAGGAGGCGGCCCAGCTGGCGGTACGTCAGGAGCCGGTGCAGGCAGGGCCGTACACCATCGCGGTCGAGTTCGACGCCGAGCACCTCGCGATGGCCGCGACCGTGGTGCCTGGTGTGGAGCGGATCGGCTCGCGGAAGGTGGCTTACACGCACGAGACCATGTACGCGGGAATCCGTACCTTCAAGGCGGTCACCACCATCGTCTCGGCCGCCGTGGAGGAGCAGTATGGCTGACCAGCAGGCACTGGACGAGGTCGTCCGGTTCACCTCCGACCTCATCCGCATCGACACCACCAACCGGGGCGGCGGCGACTGCCAGGAGCGTCCCGCCGCCGAGTACGCGGCCGAGCAGCTGGCCGGGGCGGGCCTGGAGCCCCTGATGCTGGAGCGCACCAGGGGCCGCACGAACGTCGTCGCCCGGATCGAGGGCAGCGACCCGTCGGCGGACGCGCTGCTCGTCCACGGTCATCTGGACGTCGTACCCGCCGAGGCCGCGGAGTGGAGCGTGCACCCCTTCTCCGGGGAGATCCGCGACGGGGTCGTCTGGGGCCGTGGGGCGGTCGACATGAAGAACATGGACGCGATGATCCTGGCCGTCGTGCGGAACTGGGCCCGGCAGGGCGTACGGCCCCGGCGGGACCTGGTGATCGCGTTCACGGCGGACGAGGAGGCCAGTGCCGAGGACGGCTCAGGGTTCCTCGCCGACGAGCACCCGGAGCTCTTCGAGGGCTGCACGGAGGGGATCAGCGAGTCGGGGGCGTTCACCTTCCACGACGGCGCCGGGCGGCAGATCTACCCCATCGCGGCGGGGGAGCGCGGCACCGGCTGGCTGAAGCTCACCGCGCGCGGCCGGGCCGGGCACGGCTCCAAGGTCAACAAGGAGAACGCGGTCACCCGCCTCGCCGCCGCGGTCACCCGCATCGGCGAGCACGAGTGGCCGCTGCGGCTCACCCCGACCGTTCGCGCGGCCCTCGCCGAACTCGCCGCGCTCTACGGCATCGAGACGGACATCACCGACGTGGACCGGCTTCTGGAGAAGCTGGGCCCCGCCGCCAAGCTGGTCGAGGCGACCGTCCGCAACAGCGCCAACCCGACCATGCTGGAAGCCGGTTACAAGCTCAACGTGATCCCGGGGGAGGCCGTGGCCTACGTCGACGGCCGGTATCTGCCCGGCGGCGAGGACGAGTTCCGTACGACGCTCGACCTGCTCACCGGCCCCGACGTGGAATGGGAGTTCAGCCATCGCGAGGTCGCGCTCCAGGCGCCGGTCGACTCGTCGGCGTACGCCCATATGCGTGCCGCCGTCGAGGAGTTCGCGCCCGAGGGGTACGTGGTGCCGTACTGCATGTCCGGCGGCACCGACGCCAAGCAGTTCTCCCGCCTGGGCATCACCGGGTACGGGTTCACACCGTTGAAGCTCCCGGAGGGCTTCGACTACCAGGCCCTCTTCCACGGGGTCGACGAACGCGTCCCCGTCGAGGCACTGCACTTCGGCGTCCGGGTACTCGACCGGTTCCTGCGGACAGCCTGAGCGAGTGGGGGAGAACGTGCAGACGTCGCCATACGGTTCCTGGCCCTCACCCATCGACGCGGCGCTCGCGGCCGCCCACGACGGACACCCCGAATGGCTCGGCTTCGTCGGGGACGAGGTGTGGTGGACCGAGCCCCGGCCCGCCGAGGGCGGCCGCCGCACCCTGGTGCGCAGGCGGGCCGACGGGACCGAGGAGTCGGTGCTGCCCGCACCGTGGAACGTGCGCAGCCGGGTCATCGAGTACGGCGGTCACCCCTGGGCCGGCGCGGTCGTGGCCGGCGAACCGCTCGTGGTGTTCGTGCACTTCGCCGACCAGCGGCTGTACCGGTACGAGCCCGGGAGTGAGCCGCGTCCCCTCACGCCCGTCTCCCCGGTGGGCGGCGGACTGCGCTGGGCCGAGCCGCAGTTGAGACTCGACCTGGGTGAAGTGTGGTGTGTCCTGGAGGAGTTCACCGGCGACGGTCCCACCGACGTACGCCGGGTGCTAGCCGCCGTGCCGCTGGACGGCTCGGCCGCCCAGGACCGGGACGCCGTACGCGAACTCACCGACGACCGCCACCGGTTCGTCACCGGGCCGCGCATCTCGCTCGACGGCTCACGTGCGGCCTGGCTCGCCTGGGATCATCCGCGGATGCCCTGGGACGGCACGGAGCTGATCGTCGCCGAGGTGCATGAGGGCATGCTCCGGGAGCCCCGCACGGTGGCCGGCGGCCCGGAGGAGTCCATCGCCCAGGCCGACTGGTCGTCCGACGGCCGGCTCCTGTACGCGAGCGACCGCACCGGCTGGTGGAACCTCTACCGCGACGGCGAGCAACTCTGCCCGCGCGAGGAGGAGTTCGGAGGGGCCCTCTGGAAGCTCGGCCACCGCTGGTTCGCCCCGCTGGCGGGCGGCCTGATCGCCGTCGTGCACGGCAGCGGCTCGACCGCGCTCGGGATCCTGGACCCCGAGACCGGCGAACTCGTCGACGCGGCCGGCCCCTGGACCGAGTTCGCGCCCACCCTCGCGGTGCACGGCGAGCGGGTCGTCGCCGTGGGAGCCAGTCCGCGCACCGCCTACGAGGTCGTCGAGCTGGACACCCGTACCGGCCACGCCCGCGTGATCGGCACCGAGCACGACGACCCGGTCGACCCCGTCCACTACCCCGAGCCCCTGATCCGCACCTTCACCGGACCGGACGGCCGCGACATCCACGCCCACGTCTACCCGCCCCACCACCCCGGGTACCGGGCGCCCGGCGACGAGCTGCCGCCGTACGTCGTGTGGGCGCACGGCGGACCGACCGGACACGCGCCCCTCGTACTCGACCTGGCGATCGCCTACTTCACCTCGCGCGGCATCGGCGTCGCCGAGGTCAACTACGGCGGCTCCACCGGATACGGCAGGGAGTACCGGGGCCGGCTGCGCGAGCAGTGGGGTGTGGTCGACGTCGAGGACTGCGCGGCCGTCGCGCTCGCCCTCGCCGACGAGGGCACCGCCGACCGCGACCGGCTCGCCGTCCGGGGCGGCAGTGCCGGCGGCTGGACGGCCGCGGCCTCGCTCACGACCACCGACGTCTACGCCTGCGGCACGATCGTCTACCCGATCCTCGACCTGGCCGGCTGGGGCACCGGGGAGACCCACGACTTCGAGTCCCAGTACCTGGAGAGCCTGGTCGGACCGCTCGCCGAGGTCCCAGGACGGTACGCGGAACGCTCGCCCGTCGAGCACGCCGACAGGGTCACCGTGCCCTTCCTGCTGCTCCAGGGCCTGGACGACGTGATCTGCCCGCCCGCGCAGTGCGAACGGTTCCTGGCCCGGATCGCGGGGCGGCGGGTGCCGCACGCCTACATCGCCTTCGAGGGGGAGGGGCACGGGTTCCGGCGGGCCGAGACCATGATCCGGGTACTGGAGTCCGAACTCTCCCTGTACGCCCAGGTCTTCGGACTCAACCCGCCCGGCGTTCCGACATTGGAGCTCACCAAGTGACAGAACTCGTACGGCCGTCCAGGCTCGGTCCCGGCGCCCGGGTGGCCGTGGTCGCGCCCAGCGGACCCGTGGTGGAGGAGCGGCTGCAGGCGGGACTCGACATCCTGCGCGGCTGGGGCCTCGACCCGGTCGTCGCCCCTCATGTGCTCGACGTGCACGGCGAGTTGGGCTATCTGGCCGGATCCGACGCCGACCGCGCCGCCGATCTCCAGCAGGCCTGGTGCGACCCCTCCGTCGACGCGGTGCTGTGCGCACGCGGCGGTTACGGTGCCCAGCGGATGGTCGACCTGCTCGACTGGGAGGCGATGCGGGCGGCCGGGCCCAAGGTGTTCGTGGGCTTCAGTGACGTCACGACCCTGCACCAGGCGTTCGCCACCCGCCTGGGACTGGTCACGCTGTACGGGCCGGCCGCCGCCGGTGTCGACTTCACCAAGAACACCGTCGCGCAGGACCATCTGAAGGCCACGCTGTTCGCCCCTCAGACGGTCCGCACGATCGCCTCCCGGGGCGGCACCCTGGCCCCCGGTCGGGCCCGCGGAGTCACACTGGGCGGCTGTCTCAGCCTGCTCGCCACCGACCTCGGCACCCGGCACGCCCGCCCCGGGGCCCGGGACGGACTGCTGCTGATCGAGGACGTGGGGGAGCAGGCGTACCGCGTCGACCGCATGCTGACCCACCTCCTGCGCGCCGGATGGCTGGACGGTGTCAGCGGGATCGCCCTCGGCTCCTGGGCGGGGTGCGGTCCGTACGGTGTGCTGCGCGCGGTCCTCGCCGACCGGCTCGGCCCACTCGGTGTCCCCGTCGTCGAGGAGTTCGGATTCGGGCACTGCGAAGGGGCGTTGACCATGCCCTTCGGCGTGGCTGCCGAACTCGACGCCGACGCGGGCACGCTGACGCTGGACGAGCCGGCCCTTCGCTGAATCCAGCTGGAGCTTCCCGTCGTATGAGGCACCCGGAGCCCGAAGACCTCCGAGAGCGGCACCCGCAAGGGCGGAGCCAGGGTTCTCCGGGGCCCGCCCGAGCCGCCGGACAGGCCCCGGCAGACCGTAGGGTGGCGGGATGCCGCACACCGCTTCCCGCTATCTCGCCGAAGGCCCCCGCGTGGGCATACGTCACTTCACCTACGAGGACGGCGCCGAGTTCACCGCCCGGACCCGGGAGAGCAAGGAACTGCATCAGCCGTGGCTGTTTCCGCCCGACAGTGAGAGCGCCTATCTCGCGTACGCGGGTCGGCTGATCGAGGACCGGACCAAGGCCGGGTTCCTGGTCTGCGAGAAGGACGGGGAGAAGAGCGGGGCGCGGGGCGGTGGGGCCATCGCCGGGTTCATCAACATCAACAACATCGTCGAGGGCGGTTTCCGGTGCGGGGCCCTCGGCTACGGCGCCTTCGCGCACGCCGCGGGGCGCGGACTGATGCGCGAGGGGCTCGACCTGGTGGTCGACCACGCCTTCGGACCGATGCGGCTGCATCGTCTGGAGATCAACGCGCAGCCCCGCAACACCGCCTCCCTCGCCCTCGCCCGCAGCTGCGGCTTCCGCCTTGAGGGGTTCTCCCCGAAGATGATCTACATCGACGGGGAGTGGCGCGATCACGAGCGCTGGGCGATCACCGCCGAGATGCGGGCTTCCGGTTGATCTTCATGGTGTCGAGGTCGGTGACCGTCGACTTCAGCTCGCGAAAGCCGTAGCCGAGGTCCCGCAGCGCCGTCTCCGCGCGGTCCTCCGCGATCGCGCCCGCCATCTCCTCGCCGTCCGCCGCGTCCGAGACCACCACGTACCGCATGGAGAAGTGCTTCAGCGGCGCCGGCTCGTACGACAGCGAGCCCTCCTCGGAGAACCGCATGCTCGTCATGCCGTGGTCCGCCGCCTCGGCGAGCAGCCGGGCGCGGGCCTCCTCGGTGAGCCCGTCCCAGGTTCCGCGCACGATCACCCGGTAGGTGTGCTGCTCACTCACTGTGGCTCCTTCGCCTGTGTCGCCTGTCTCCGTGGACGGTCGACTGTACGTCGGCGAAGATGCCCGGCATGCGGAATATCGTCGTGCTGGACGCCCCCTCCAACCTCGGCCTGCGCCCGCCCGCCCCCGGTACCGTGCCCGGCTGCTACAAGCTGGCCGGTGCTCTGCGCGAGCAGCGGATCGTGCGGCGCCTGGGGGCCCTGGAGGGCGGGGTGGTGGTGCCACCTCGCTACGACCGCGGGGACTGGCGGGAGGGCGACGGTGTCTTCAACGCCGCCGCCATCGCCTCGTACACCGTCAAGCTGGCCGACCGGATCGAGCGCCATGTACGCGCCGGGGACTTCCCCGTCGTCCTCGGCGGCGACTGCTCCATCCAGCTCGGCGCCTCGCTCGCGCTGCGCCGCGTCGGACGGTACGGACTGGCCGCGATCGACGCCTCGCCTGATTTCCGGCACCCCGGCAACTCCGAGCGGATCGGCGCGGCGGGCGGCGAGGAGGTCGCGCTGGCCACCGGGCGGGGACAGGAGGACCTCACGGACCTGGAGGGGCTGAAGCCCTATCTGCGGGACGAGGACGTGCGGTTCTTCGGCATCCGCGACGAGTTCGAGGAGGACCGGGCCGAACTCGCCGGCCTGAAGATCCCGGTCGTGACGGTCGGGGACCTCCGCGAGTGGGGTGCGGACGCCCTCGCCCGGGCCACCGCGCAGGCCTTCGAGACCCCCGAGATCGACGGTTTCTGGGTGCACCTGGACGCCGACGTCCTCGACCCGTCCGTCATGCCCGCCGTCGACAGCCCCGACCCGGAGGGGCTCCTGCCCGCCGAACTCGTGTCGCTGCTACGGCCGTTGCTCGCCTCCCCTTCCTGCATCGGCCTCAACACCACCATCTACGACCCCGATCTGGACCCCGACGGCACGGCGGGCGCGCTGCTTGCCGACATCGTCGTGGACGCCTTTGCGCAGTCCTGACCGGCAGCTGCCTGGCCGACTCACCGACGAACGGCTTCCATGTGATCGTGACGACGATCCGGCGCGACGTACTCACCCTGCCCGCCCCGCAGTTGGGGCCGGACAACCCCCTGCCCCCGCTGCGGCTCCTGCACGAGGTGCACCGCATCGAGGTGAGAGACCGGGACGACCTGCCCCGCCGCAGAACGCGGCCGTCACCACCTACGGTCTACGGCGACGGGTGCTGCACCTCGGCCTGGGGCTGTGGTCGGTGCTCTCGCCGCAGGAGTAGGTGGCCCTGCGTCGGAGCGCCCTGCACACCCTGCGGTTGTGGGTGCTGGTGCTCGCGCCCGAGCGGCGGTGGCTCCGGCGGGCCCTGGCTGATGGAGACGCTGCTCCAGGCGGAGCCGATCGACGGCGAACTGAGCAGGCCGGTGCGGGAGGTCCCCGAGGCGCTGAGGCGGCGGCTGGCCGACCAGGTTGCGTCGGTGCCGCCGCGCGAGCGTGAACGGCTGTGCAGGATCAGCGCGTTGGAGTGGCACCAGCAGGACGCCGGTCATCCGCCGACGCACCTGCGCATCGAACTCCTGGACAGGCGCGGCCCGTCCGAGGCGCGGACCCGTGGAGCGCGAACTGCGTTCGGTGGCACTCGAGTTGGCGCGATCCATAAGCGCCCGGAACCGCTCTATGCAACGTTGCGGTCCACGTACTCGTACACCACCCCGTCCGGATGCATCACGATGAGATTGCGGCCCACCCCGGTTGCCACCGGGCCCGCGATGATGCGGGCACCGAGCTCGCTGAGCAGGTTGTGGGCCTCGTCGACGTCCTTCACCGCGATGGTCGCCGCGACCTTGCGCAGCACCTCCAGCTCGGCCTCGGGGCCGCTCATCAGCAGGAAGCAGCCGACCGCGGCCACCTGGACGCCGCCGCGCTCGAAACGGAGGGCCTTGGCGCCCGCGAGCCGCTCGTAGAAGACGACCGCGGCCTCCAGGTCGTCGACACAGACACGCAGCGTGGTTCCCAGAATGTCCATGCGCACGAGCCTAGTTGCGGCGGCCGGGCCGAGGAGATCGTTTCACGTGATCCTCCCGACCCGGCCGCCGGTGCCGCACAGGTCGCCGGGGCCGGCGTTATGCGTACGCCTGTGCGGGTACCCGGCGGCCATGGAGCGCTTGGATCATCTGGAGCATCTGGACAGGCATCTGGTCGATGAGCTGGCGCAGGTGGCACGCGAGACCGTACGGGAGGAGCTGCGCGAGCAGACGCGCAAGCAGCGCCGTACGGCCATGCTGTACGCCGCGTCCGGCGCCGTCGCCCTGTACGCGGGCGCGGCCCTGGCACTCGCCGTGGGCCTCGCACTCGCCCTCGGGCTGCCCGACTGGGCCGCCGCGCTGATCACCGCCGCGATCCTGGGCGCCGTGGCCTACGCGCTGCGTGGTGCGGCGCGGCCCGCCGCATCGCGGCCGACGGCGGCGCATGAGGCGGAAGCGGCCGCCGGGCGCGACCGTGCCGCCGGGGCCACGGCGCCGGTGACCGCGCCGCCGAGCGGGCTCGGTACGCCGTATCCGCCCATGCCGCCGGTCGCCCCCGGGGCGCCGGGCACACCGGAACCCGGCGCGGCGCCGCGACAGGACGACATCGACCCCGAACAGCCGCACCACCGCGCCTGACGCGGGGTGCGCGACACAGGGAAGGGATCGCGCGTGAAGCACGGCAAGGTCGTGGTGGTGACCGGGGCCAGCGGCGGCGTGGGGCGGGCCACGGTCCGTGCCTTCGCCGAGCGCGGGGCCCGGGTCGCCCTGCTGGCCCGGGGGCGCGAAGGCCTCGCGGCGGCCGCCGACGAGGTGCAGCGGGCCGGCGGTGAGGCCCTCGTCGTGAGCGTCGACATGGCCGACGCCAAGGCGGTGGACGACGCCGCGCAGAAGGTCGTCGACGCCTACGGGCACATCGACGTCTGGGTCAACAACGCCTTCTCCGGGGTCTTCGCACCGTTCACCGAGATCACGTCGGACGAGTTCCGGCGGGTCACCGAAGTGACGTATCTGGGCTATGTGTTCGGTACGCGCGCCGCGCTGCGCCACATGCTGCCGCGCGACCGGGGGACCGTGGTGCAGGTGGGGTCCGCGCTGGCCTACCGGGGGATCCCGCTGCAGTCGGCGTACTGCGGCGCCAAGCACGCGATCCAGGGATTCAACGAGTCCCTGCGCTGCGAGCTGCTGCACCAGGGCAGTGGTGTCCGTACGACGATGGTGCAACTGCCGGGCGTCAACACCCCCCAGTTCGACTGGGTGTTGAACCGGATGCCCGGGAGGGCCCGCCCGGTGGCGCCGGTCTACCAGCCGGAGGTCGCCGCTCGCGCGGTCGTGCACGCGGCCTCGCACGCACGGCGCCGGGAGTACTGGGTCGGCGGGTCCACGGTGGCCACGCTCATCGCCAACGCGGTCGCTCCGGGGGTACTGGACCGCTATCTCGCCCGCACCAACGTCGAGGCACAGCAGGAAGAGGGGGAGCACGGCGGTCCCGGGAACCTGTGGGCTCCCGCGGACGGACCGCACGGGCGGGACTTCGGGGCGCACGGACGGTTCGACGAGGAGGCCGTGTCGTCCAGTCCGCAGGACTGGATGTCCCGCAACCGCAGCCGCGTGCTCGTGGCGGCGGCCGCCGCCGGGCTGGGTACCGCGGTGACCGCCGGGCTCCGCCGACGGGGCTGAGCCCCCGCCGTGGTGCCGGGCCGGGGTTCACGCCACCCGGAACTCCTCCACCTCCTCCGTCCGCAACGTCAGACCGTGGCCCAGCCCCGCCAGGGGGCGGACCGTGCCTCCCGTCGGGTCCAGGGCGCCGTCGAAGAACATGTCCTCGATGCGGACGTGGTCGTGGAACCACTCCATGTGCCGGAGGTTGGGGATCGCGGTGGCCGCCGACGCGTGGGCGTGCGGGGCGCAGTGGGTCGAGACCTCCAGGCCGTGGGCCTGCGCGAGGGCAGCCGCGCGGAGGAACTCCGTGAGGCCGCCGCAGCGGGTCGCGTCGATCTGGAGGCAGTCGACCGCACCCGCCGAGATCATGCGCGCGAAGCAGGGAAGGTCGTAGCCGTACTCCCCGGCCGTGACGTCGCAGACGAGCGCGTCGCGGACCAGGCGGAGGCCGGTGAGGTCGTCGGAGGACACCGGCTCCTCGAACCAGCCGACGCCGTGCTCCACCAGCGCGTTGCCCACCCGGACCGCCTGCTTGCGGGTGTACGCGCCGTTCGCGTCGACGTACAACTCCGCGTCGGGGCCGATGACTTCGCGCGCCGTCCGCACCCGGGAGACACGGGAGACCGCCCGGCCCCAGCTCTCGCCGATCTTCAGCTTGACGCGGGGAATGCCCTGACCGTGCACCCAGCCGTTGAGCTGCGCGGCGAGATGCGTGTCGTGGTACGTCGTGAAGCCGCCGCTGCCGTAGACCGGGACGCGTTCGCGGGCGACGCCGAGGAGCCGGGCCAGGGGGAGTTCGAGGAGGCGGGCCTTGAGGTCCCACAGGGCGATGTCGAGGGCCGAGATCGCGCACGCCGCGATGCCCTCGGCCCGCGTTGCGGACCGAGCGGCACATCGCCTCGTGCAGCGCCGGGATGTCCAGCGCGCTGCGGCCCTCGACCAGCGGTCCGAGCTGCTCGGTGAGGAAGTCACCGACCGCGGCCGGACCGTAGGTCCAGCCCGTCCCGGTCTCGTCACCCGTCGTCACCTCGACGATCACCATGGTCGTGGTGTCCCACGCGAAGGTGCCGTCGGCCTCGGGGGCGTCGGCCGGCACCGTGTACACCGAGACGACCGGCCTGAGGAGTTTCATCGTTCACCCCTGCTGGAGCTGGGGCAGCACCTTCGTACGGTAGAAGTCGAAGAAGCCGCGCTGGTCCGGACCGATCTGGTTGACGTAGACGCGGTCGAAGCCCGCGTCGGCGAAGGCGCTCAGCGCGGCGACGTGCTCGTCGACGTCGTCCCCGCACACCGCCTTCTCCCGCACCATCTCCTCGGTGACCAGCGGGGCCAGCTGTTCGAAGTGACGCGGCGACGGCAGGATCTGAGCCATCTCGCCCGGCAGGAACTGGTTGAACCAGAGCTTCTGGACCGTACGGACGCACTCGTCGCGGTCGACGCCGTAGCAGAGTTTCGTGCCGCCGATGACCGGCTTCCCGGCCCCGCCGCCCTTGCGGAACTGCTCGACCATCGACTCCTCGGGCATCATCGTGATGTAGCCGTCGCCGACCCGGGACGCGAGCGCCGTGGCCGCCGGCCCGAAGCCGGAGATGTCGATGGGGACGGGCTCGTCGGGAACCGTGTAGAGGCGGGCGTTCTCGACCGTGTAGTGCGTGCCGTGGTGGTTGACCTCCTCGCCGGTGAACAGACGGCGCATCACCTGGATCGACTCCTCCAGCATCTCCAGGCGGATGTGCGCGGGCGGCCAGACATGGCCCAGGACGTGCTCGTTGAGGGCCTCGCCGGAGCCGACGCCGAGGCGGAAGCGGCCGTTCGTCATGACGGCCGAGGTCGCCGCGGCCTGCGCCACCACCGCCGGGTGGATCCGCATCGTCGGGCAGGTCACGGCCGTCTCGACGGGCAGTGACACCGCCTCCGACAGCGCGCCGATCACCGACCAGACGAAGGGGCTCTGGCCCTGCGCGTCGTTCCACGGGTGGTAGTGGTCGGAGATCCACAGCGAGTGGAACCCGGCCTGCTCGGCCATCCGCGCCTGTTCGACCAGCTCCGCGGGACCGAACTCCTCGCACGACAGGAAATAGCCGTATTCGGGCATGGGGGTACCTCCGGCGGCTCCGTTGAGCAGTGGGCCTCGCCCGAGTACCCGGCGGTCCGTGCGGAAACCGGCGTTTGGGCGTCCTGGCCAGGGGGACGCGGAAGGCTCCCGAGGTACGCGACAGCCCCGGAGGCGAACCGTGAGTCGACCCCGCATCGTGATCGTCGGTGCCGGCTTCGCCGGGTACCGGACGGCCAAGGAACTGTCCCGAAAAGCCCGCGGCAAGGCCGACATCACCCTGCTGAACCCGACCGACTACTTCCTGTATCTGCCCCTGCTGCCCCAGGTGGCCGCCGGAATCCTGGAACCACGCCGGGTGACCGTGTCCCTCTCCGAGACCCTGCCCCGGGTGCGGCTGGTGCTCGGCGAGGCCGACGGCATCGACATGGACGCGCGGACCGTCCACTACACCGACCCGGAGGGCGACGAGGGCACGCTGTCCTACGACCGGCTCGTGCTGGCCGTGGGCAGCGTCAACAAACTGCTCCCGATCCCCGGGGCCGCCGAGTACGCGCACGGCTTCCGCGGGCTGCCCGAGGCGCTGTACCTGCGCGACCACGTCACCCGGCAGGTGGAGCTGGCGGCCGCGGCGGACGACCGGAGCGGCTGCGAGGCACGCTGCACCTTCGTGGTGGTCGGCGCCGGATACACCGGCACCGAGGTCGCCGCGCACGGGCAGCTCTACACCGACGCGCAGGTCCGCAAGCACCCCCTCAGGGCGGGCATACGGCCGCGCTGGATACTCCTCGACGTCGCCGAGCGGGTGTTGCCCGAGCTCGACGAGCACCTCTCCACCACCGCCGACCGCACGCTCAGGGAGCGCGGGGTCGAGGTGCGCATGGGCACCTCCGTGAAGGAGGCCACGCCGGACGGGGTGCTGCTGACGGACGGCGAGTTCGTCGAGACCCGCACCCTTGTGTGGTGTGTCGGGGTACGGCCGGACCCGCTCGTGGAGTCCACCGGCCAGCCCGTCGAACGCGGGCGGCTCGTCGTCGACCCGTATCTCCAACTCCCGGGCCGCCCCGAGGTGTTCGCCTGCGGTGACGCGGCCGCCGTGCCCGACCTGAACAACCCCGGTGGCTTCACGCCGATGACCGCGCAGCATGCCTGGCGGCACGGGAAGACGGTGGCGCACAACATCGCCGCGTCGTTCGGGGACGGTGAGCGACAGGCCTACCGGCACAAGGACCTGGGCTTCGTCGTGGACCTCGGTGGTACGAAGGCCGCCGCCAACCCGCTGGGTGTGCCGCTGTCCGGTCTCGCCGCCGGTGCCGTCACCCGCGGCTACCACCTCGCCGCGATGCCCGGCAACCGTGTCCGCGTCGCCGCCGACTGGCTGCTGGACGCCGCACTCCCGCGCCAGGCCGTCCAGTTGGGCCTCGTACGGTCCTGGTCGGTACCGCTGGAGTCGTCGTCACCGGAGCTGGCCCGGGTACCGGGCCGACCGGGGGCACGCGAGGAGGCCGACGCCCGCTCCGGACCGGGCGCGGCGACAGCGGAGGACACAAGGCCGGGGCGGACCCCGTCGGGGGAACCTGTGCCCGATCCGCCCGGAGAGCCGGCAGCCACCGAACCGAGCGCCGGCGAGGCGGTGATCGCGGAGGCGAAGGCCCGCGAGGCGGCCGACGGGAAGGGACCCGATCCCGCGAGGAACCAGCCCGGCGGTGAGTCGGCGAAGAAGCAGTCCGCCCCCGAGCCTGCCGCGCAGCAGCCCGCCCCCGAGCCCGCGAAGAACCAGCCGGGTGGTGAGCCGGCCAAAAACCAGCCGGACGCCGAACCCGCCAAGAACCAACCCGGCGGTGAGCCCGGGAAAACCCCCGGCCCCGTCAAGCGCAGTGACGCGGATCCCGCGGAAGGAGACTCATGAACACCGGTGAACTCGTCGAACTCGGCCAGCAGTTGCGCGTGGACAGTGTCCGCGCCTCCGCCGCCGCGGGCTCCGGGCACCCGACGTCCTCGATGTCCGCCGCGGACCTGATGGCCGTACTCCTCGCGAACCACTTCCGCTACGACTTCGACCGCCCCGCACACCCCGGCAACGACCGCTTCGTGCTGTCCAAGGGGCATGCCTCGCCGCTGCTCTACTCCGCCTACAAGGCGGCCGGTGTCATCGACGACGAGGAGCTGCTGACCTTCCGCAAGGACGGCAGCCGCCTCGAAGGGCACCCCACCCCGCGCAAGCTCGACTGGGTCGAGACCGCCACCGGTTCCCTCGGCCAGGGACTCCCCGTCGGCGTCGGTATCGCGCTGTCCGGCAAGCGCCTCGACCGCACCGGGTACCGCGTGTGGGTGCTCTGCGGTGACAGCGAGCTCGCCGAGGGCTCGATCTGGGAGGCCGCCGAGCACGCCGGTCACGAGCACCTCGACAACCTCACCGCGATCGTGGACGTCAACCGGCTCGGCCAGCGCGGCCCGACCCGGCACGGCCACGACCTCGACGCCTACGCCCGCCGCTTCCAGGCCTTCGGCTGGCACACCGTCGAGATCGACGGGCACGACGTGGACGCGATCGACCGCGCGTACGGCGAGGCCGAGTCCACCAAGGGCCAGCCCACCGCCATCCTCGCCCGCACCCTCAAGGGCAAGGGCGTCGCCGACGTCGAGGACCGCGAGGGACTGCACGGAAAGCCGCTGAAGGACGCCGACGAGGCGATCGAGGAGCTCGGCGGCGTACGCGACCTGCGCGTCCAGGTGCACGAGCCGCCGGCCGCCCGCATCCTGCACGCCGTCCGCTCCGGGCACCTCGAACTGCCCAGGTGGGACATCGGTGAGGAAGTGGCGACCCGGAACGCCTACGGCCAGGCCCTCACCGCCCTCGGTACCGGCCGCGGTGACGTCGTTGCCCTCGACGGCGAGGTCGGCGACTCGACCCGTACCGAGTTCTTCGCCAAGGAACACCCCGACCGTTACTTCGAGTGCTACATCGCCGAACAGCAGATGGTCGCGGCCGCCGTCGGACTCGCCGCGCGCGGCTGGGTGCCGTACGCCGGAACCTTCGCGGCCTTCCTCACCCGTGCCTACGACTTCGTCCGCATGGCCTCGATCAGCGGGGCCGGCCTCAACCTCGTCGGCTCCCACGCGGGCGTCGCCATCGGGCAGGACGGTCCCAGCCAGATGGGCCTGGAGGACCTGGCGATGATGCGGGCGATCCACGACTCGACCGTGCTGTACCCGTGCGACGCCAACCAGACCGCCCACCTGGTCGCCGCGATGGCGGACCTGGACGGCATCCGCTACCTGCGCACCAATCGCGGTGAGAGCCCGGTGATCTACGGGCCCGAGGAGGAGTTCCCGATCGGCGGCAGCAAGGTGCTGCGGTCCTCCGAGCGCGACCGGATGACTCTCGTCGCGGCGGGCGTCACCGTGCCCGAGGCGCTGAAGGCCGCCGACGCCCTCGACCAGGAGGGCATCCGGGTGCGGGTGATCGACCTGTACTCGGTCAAGCCCGTCGACCGGCCCACCCTCCGCCAGGCCGCCGAGGACACCGGCTGCCTCCTGACCGTGGAGGACCACCGCGAGGAGGGCGGCCTCGGCGACGCCGTCCTCGACGCCTTCGCCGACGGCCGGCCCGTGCCACGCCTGGTGCGCCTCGCGGTCCGTACGATGCCGGGCTCGGCCTCGCCCGAGGAGCAGCTGCGTGCCGCGGGCATCGACGCCGAGTCGATCGCGGCCGCCGGACGGCTGCTGGTGGAGCAGGCGATCGTGTCGTGACCAAGGATGCCGTCAGGACCGTACGCGCGGGGAGGCGCACCGTCGAGGTGCACCGGCCGGACAAGGTGCTCTTCCCCGGCGGTGACGGCGTCAAGGAGTACACCAAGGGCGATCTCATCGACTACTACCGGGCCGTGGCGCCGTTCATGCTGCCGCACCTCCGCGGCCGTCCGCTGATGCTGGAACGGCACCCGGACGGCGTCGAAGGACCCAAGTTCATGCAGAAGAACACTCCGGACAGCTATCCGGAGTGGATCAGCCGGGTCGAGGTGACCAAGGAGGGCGGCACCGTCTGCCACACCGTGTGCGACGACACCGCCACCCTGCTCTACCTCGCCGACCAGGCCTCCCTCACCCTGCACCGCTGGCTGTCCCGGGCCGGGAGCGTGGAGCGGCCCGACCGGATGGTCTTCGACCTCGACCCGGCCGGGGACGACTTCGCGGCGGTGCACGAGGCGGCCTGGCTGCTCGGAGAACTGCTCGACGAGCTGAAGCTGCCCTCGGCGCTGATGACCACCGGCTCGCGCGGGCTGCATGTGATCGTGCCCCTCAACGGCCGGCACGACTTCGACGAGGTGCGCGCCTTCGCCAAGGACGTCGCCGACACCCTGGTCGCGGGCCACCCCGACCGGCTCACCACCGCCGCCCGCAAGAAGGAGCGCGGCGACCGGCTCTACCTCGACGTACAGCGCAACGCCTACGCCCAGACCGCGGTCGCGCCCTTCACCGTACGGGCAAAACCTGGAGCTCCTGTGGCCACGCCGATGGCCTGGACCCAGCTGGACGACCCGGGTCTGGACGCCCGCCGCTGGACCATCGCCGACGCGGTCGGACAGGCCCGCAGCAATCCCTGGGCAGGTGCGCTCGCCAAGGGCAGGGCGCTCGGGCCGGCCCGGCGCAGGCTGAACGCGTTGATGTCCTCCTGAAGGTTTGGCGATCGAACGAGCGGCCACCCGGGGTGAGAGGTGGCCATGGCGAACACAAGGAACACATCAGAGTCACAGGATTCACGGAATTCCCCCAAGCGCACAGAAAAGGACACAGAAGAGAACATGGCGGACGACCGGCGGCTGAACCCCATGGAAGTGCTGCGCAACGCGCGCACCCAGTTGGCGGAGCTGACCGGCATGGCCGCCGAGAACGTGTCGTCCTTCGAACAGACCGAGGACGGCTGGTCGTTGGAGATCGAGGTCCTCGAACTCTCCCGTGTGCCCGACACGATGAGCCTGATGGCGAGCTACCAGGTCGATCTCGACCCGGACGGCCAGCTCACCGGCTATCGGCGCGTTCGGCGTTACGAACGCGGGCGCGCGGACGCACACAGGCAGGGCGGTCGTTAGGCCGCCCACCGGTTCAGACGCTCGTTCACCCGCTCACAGAAGAGGAGGCTCGGTAGACATGACCGTTGTCCCGGCACAGCAGGGCGGTGGGGGAGGCGGCTCCAGCGGTCTCTACGACGTTCTGGAACTCGTCCTAGACAGGGGTCTCGTCATCGACGCGTTCGTGCGTGTATCCCTCGTCGGCATCGAAATCCTGAAGATCGACGTACGGGTCGTGGTGGCCAGCGTCGACACCTATCTCCGCTTCGCGGAGGCGTGCAACCGGCTCGATCTGGAGTCCGGCCCGAACAAGAGCCCCGGTCTGCCCGACGTGGTCGGCGGGATCACCGAATCGGGTGCGCGCGGCAAGTCCAAGGGCGCGCTGTCCGGCGCCGCGGAGACCATCTCCGACGCCTTCAAGCAGGCGCGTGAGGGGGACGGCCAGAGCGAGTCCAGGCCGCGGGCACGCAAGTCCACGGCTTCGCGCAGGAAGGAGGAGCAGGAGTGAGCACGTATGTGTACGGCATCACCGCCGCCTCCCACCCCTCGCTGCCCGAGGGCATGGGCGGGGTCGGCGACCCCGCGCTCCCCGTGCGGGTGCTGAAGGAGGGCGCTCTGGCGGCCATCGTCAGCGACGCTCCCGAGGGCCTCAGGCCCAAGCGCCGTGACCTGCTCGCCCACCAGAACGTGCTGAGCGAGGCGGGCGCGGACGGCTGCATCCTGCCCATGCGGTTCGGCAGCGTCGCACCCGACGACGGCACCGTGACCGGGGTGCTCGCGGAACGCGCCGAGCACTACAAGGAGCGTCTCGGGACCCTGGACGGCAAGGTCGAGTACAACGTCAAGGCGACGCACGACGAAGAGGCCGTACTGCACCGCGTGATGTCCGACAACCCGGAGGTCCGCGCGGTGGCCGAGGCCAACCGGCAGGCGGGCGGCGGAAGTTACGAGCAGCGTCTGAGGCTCGGCGAGATGGTCGTGGCCGCGGTCAAGGCCCGCGAGGCCGAGGACGCCACCCAGGTGCAGCAGGCCCTGGAACCGGTCGCCGAGGCGATCAGCGTGGGACCCGAGTCCTCCGGCTGGCTCGCCAACGTGTCCTTCCTCGTGGAGCGGGACTCGGCCGCGTCCTTCCTGGAGGCGGTGGACCAGCTCCGCAAGAGCCATCCGCACCTGGACCTGCGGGTCAACGGCCCGCTGCCGCCGTACAGCTTCGTCGACCCGGGCCCGGCGGAACCCGCGGGCACCACGGTCGGCATCGACCATGCGGAGGAGTGAGGGCAGGTGGGTCTCATCGGAGAGGTGCTGCTCCTGCCGTTCGCCCCGGTGCGCGGCAGCGCCTGGGTGATCAGACAGGTGCTGCACGAAGCGGAGCGTCTCTACTACGACCCGGCGACGGTCCGGGCCGAACTCGCCCGGCTCGAGGAGCTTCTCGAGGCGGGCGAGATCGACGAGGAGGAATTCGACCGACAGGAGGACGAGCTCCTCGAACGACTGGAGATCGGCCTGCGCGGCGGCGCGGGGACTGGCGACGGGACGACACGATGAACCGAGTGGGAATGGGCCTCGCGGTAGGGGCCGGATACCTCCTGGGACGTACGAAGAAGCTGAAACTGGCGTTCGCCGTCGGCACCCTCGTGGCCGGCAAGCGGATGCATCTGAGCCCGAAGATGGTCGCGGACCTGGTGTCCCAGCAACTGCTGAAGAACCCGCAGTTCAAGGAGATCGGGGACCAGCTGCGCCAGGATCTGCGCGGCGTCGGCAAGGCGGCCTCGGGCGCGATGGTGGAGCGGCAGATCGACGCGATCGCCGACCGGCTGCACGGCCGTACCGCCCAGGTTCGCGACCAGCTCTCGGGCGTGGCGCCGGAGGTGCCGGACCTCTTCGAGGACGAGGAAGAGGACGAGGAGGAGACTGGTACCACGCGGGCCGAGACCGACGACGAGCCTTCGGACGAGATCGAGGACGAGGTCGAGGACGAGGACGCGGACGAGGACCGGGCCGACGACGAGTCCGAGGAGTCTCCCGCGCCGACCCGGGCGAAGAAGGCCGCGAAGAAGGCGCCCGGCGGGAAGCCGCCCGCCAAGAAGGCGGCGCAGGGCCGCACGGCGGGCAAGAAGACCGCGGCCAAGAAGACCACGGCGAAGAAGACGGCCGCCAAGAAGGCGACCTCGGCCAGGGGCGCCGGCCGGGGCACCCGGGCCCGGCTGCCGAAGGGAGGCGGTGAGTGATGACCGAGACCCTCGGATCCGCCCGCAATGCCACTGACAAGGCGAAGAACAACCCGCTGACGGACGTGGCCCACAGCGAGGCCGCCGACCGGCTCAAGGCCGAGGTGCAGGAGTACCTCTCCGCGCAGGTCCAGCGCATGCTGGTCGGCGTCGGCCACAAGCTGGGCGAGACCACCGGCAAGCTCAACGACATCGCCGAGGGCAACAGCCCCGGCTTCGCCAAGCTGGCCCTCGACGGCGGCCGCAAGCTCGCCGACGGCAAGGGGCCCATGCGCAGCGCCGTCGAGCTCGGCTTCTCGCATGCCAAGGACAAGGTGGTCGACACCTTCAAGAACCTCGGCGGCAAGGGCAAGGGGAAGCGCAAGGGCGGGGCCGGTCAGAAGCCCACGGTGATCATCGAGTTCATCGATGTCGGCGTGGATCTGCGCACCGCCTACGACCAGTGGACCCAGTACCAGGACTTCTCCACCTTCGCGAAGGGCGTCAAGAGCGCGAACCGCGCCGACGACACCCACAGCGACTGGCAGATGAAGATCTTCTGGTCCAACCGCAGCTGGAAGGCGACCACCACCGACCAGATCCCCGACGACCGGATTCGGTGGACGTCGGAGGGTGCCAAGGGCACGACCAAGGGCGTCGTCTCCTTCCACAAGCTCGCGGACAACCTCACCCGCGTCCTGCTGGTGATCGAGTACTACCCCGCAGGCCTGTTTGAGAAGACCGGCAACATCTGGCGTGCCCAGGGCCGCCGGGCCCGGCTGGACCTCAAGCACTTCGCCCGCTTCATCACCCTCAAGGGAGAGGCGGAGGACGGCTGGCGCGGCGAGATCGAGGACAGCGAGGTCGTCAAGAGCCACGAGGACGCGGTTGCGGAGGAAGAGGAACAGGGCGCCTACGACGACGAGGACGCCGAGACCGACGAGCGCGCCGAGGCCGAGGACGCCGAGGAGGGCGAGCCGGACGAGGAAGCCGAGGACGCCGAGGACGAGTACGAGGAGTACGACGAGGAGGAGCCCGAGGACGAGGAAGGCACGCCGGAGGACGAGGAAGAGGCACCCGAGGACGAGCCTGAGGACGAGGAAGAGTACGAGTACGCCGAGGGCGGGAGCCGACGATGAGCGTGCCCAGCCGGCTCCCGGATCCGTACGGCCAGGGGAGCGGCGCCAACCTGGCCGACATCCTGGAGCGTGTGCTGGACAAGGGCATCGTCATCGCGGGCGACATCCGCATCAACCTGCTCGACATCGAGCTGCTCACCATCAAACTGCGGCTCATCGTCGCCTCGGTCGACAAGGCCAAGGAGATGGGCATCGACTGGTGGGAGGACGATCCGGCACTGTCCACCCGGGCCCGCCGTGACGAACTGTCCCGCGAGAACGCCGAGTTGCGCGAGCGGCTCGCACGTCTCGAAGAGCTGGAGCCCCGCCGTGCCGAGGAGGAGAGTTCGTGACCGGACTGCGCTACGTGTACGCCGTCTGCCGCCCCTTCGGCACCCCGTTGCAGGTCCAGCTGACCGGGGTGGCCGGTGATCCGCCCAGACTCCTGCACCACCACGACCTGGTGGCCGTCGTCAGTCATGTGCCGGAGCGGGACTTCGCCGAAGAACCGCTCCACAGGCATCTGGAGGACCTGGAGTGGCTCAGCACGACCGTGCGTGCCCACCAGAGCGTGATCGACGCGCTCACGGTCGTCACCACTCCGCTGCCGCTCCGGCTCGGCACCGTCTTCCGTGACGACAGCGGCGTCCGGGTGATGATCGAAGAACGAGAGGAAGGCTTCCGACGCACCCTCGACCGGCTTCAGGGCCGGGTGGAGTGGGGCGTCAAGGTGTACGTCGAGCAGGCGGCCCCGGCCCGTGAGGAGCCCACCGAGACGCCGGCGAAGCCGGTCTCGGGCCGGGACTATCTGCTGCAGCGGCGCCAGCGGGTGCGTTCGCACGAGGAGATGTGGCAGCAGGCGGAGGCCTTTGCGACCCGGCTGCACGAAACGCTTTCCGGATACGCCGAGGACGCGCGGTTGCACGCCCCGCAGAACCCCACGCTTTCCGGAGCCTCAGGACAGAACATTCTGAATGCCGCCTATCTCGTGCCGCGCGGCGAGTCCGAGGAATTCGTGGAAATGGTGGACCGGACCAAGGGTGACGTCCCGGGAATGCGGGTGGAACTCACAGGGCCCTGGGCGGCCTATTCCTTCGCGGGGGAGGAACAGCAGCCGTGACCGTCATCGAACGTCGTGAGGTGGCCCTCGTCGACCTCCTCGACCGGCTGCTGGCCGGCGGGGTCGTCATCACGGGGGACATCACCTTGCGCATCGCGGACGTCGACCTCGTGCGCATCGACCTGAACGCGCTGATCAGCTCGGTCAACGCCCAAGTTCCCTCACCGTGGGAGGAGTTGTTGTGACGACCCGACGCAACCGGATGGACCTGGAGCCCGACACGGTCGAGCGTGACCTGGTCAAGCTCGTGCTGACCGTTGTGGAGTTGCTGCGGCAGCTCATGGAGCGCCAGGCGCTGCGCCGGTTCGACGAGGGCGACCTGAGCGAGGAGCAGGAGGAGCGGATCGGGCTCACCCTCATGCTGCTCGACGACCGCATGACCGAACTGCGCGAGCGGTACGGACTGCGGCCCGAGGACCTGAACCTGGACCTCGGGCCGCTGGGACCGTTGCTTCCCCGGGAATGAATTCCGGGGAATGTCACCACCTATACCAACGACCCCTGCCTCCGGCCGACGTGGTCCCGCGCATCAGGAACCCCAGTAGCCACAGCACCAGCACGGCAATGGCGATCCACCAGAGAATCTTCACTGCGAAGCCGGCGCCGAACAGAATCAACACCAGGAGCAGTACCAGCAGGATGGGAACCATAATGTGAAACCTCCTGGAATCCGTGTTTCCAGGAATCCACGTTTCAGGCTTCCTTTCGGCACAGAATTTCTCCGTGCAGCACACAGAACCAACCGTCGTCCTGCTTGCCCCACTCCCGCCAGGCGTCCGCGACGGCCCGCAGTTGCTCCCGTGTGGCGTGGCCGCCCTCGGTGGCCAGCTCCGCGTACGCCGAGGCCAGGGTGCGGTCCGCCCACAGTCCGCTCCACCACTCCCGCTCCTCGGCGGTGGAGTAGGTCCAGGTGCCGGAGGTGGCAGTGATGTCCGTCAGGCCCGCCCGCAGCGCCCAGGACTTCAGCCGCCGCCCGGCGTCCGGCTCGCCGCCGTTGGCCCGGGCCACCCGGCGGTACAGGTCCAGCCAGTCGTCCATTCCCCCGGACGCCGGGTACCAGGTCATGGCCGCGTAGTCCGAGTCGCGGACCGCGATGTACCCGCCCGGCCGGGTGACCCGCCTCATCTCGCGCAGCGCCTGCACCGGGTCCCCGACGTGCTGGAGCACCTGGTGGGCGTGGACCACGCAGAAGGTGTCGTCCGGGAAGTCCAGCGCGTGCACGTCCGCGACCGCGAAGTCGACGTTCGTCAGGCCGCGCCCGGCGGCCGTGGCCCGGGCCTGCTCCAGGATGCCGGGTGCGTGGTCGACGGCGGTGACCCGTCCGTCCGGGACCAGCGCGGCCAGGTCGGCCGTGATGGTGCCCGGTCCGCAGCCGATGTCCAGGATCCTCATGTGGGGCTTCAGCGAACCGAGCAGGTAGGCCGCCGAGTTGGCGGCGGTACGCCAGGTGTGCGAGCGCAGCACGGACTCGTGGTGCCCGTGTGTGTAGACGGCGGTCTCCTGTGGTTTCACCTGAGGTTTCGACATGGCTGAACCGTACGCCCGCATGTCGCATCGTGAGACCCCAGTATTGCTATATGGACTGACGGTATGTCAGCTTCCGGGTAGTGGCCGGTACACCGTGAGCGCCTCGGGCAGCTTCTCCAGCGTCACCTCGCCTTCCACCTCGGTCACTTCACCGTCGTAGGCGAGGAGGGTGCCCGGCTCGACGCCGGACAGGCGCAGCCGTCCCACCTGTACGGCGGCGTGGGCGGGGGAGCGGGTCAGCGGGCCCGCGAGCGCGGCGGCGAGCAGCCGCAGCGCGGGCCGGCGCCCGCCGTGCACGACCCGCACGTCGAACTGTCCGTCCGTGAGGTCGGTGCGACGGCCGGGGGTGAGCCCCATCCGGTGGTAGGTGCCGTTGCCGACGAACAGCAGCCACAGCGGCCGGGCCTGGCCGCGGAACTCGGCCTCCAGCGGATGCCGGTCGGCCCGCAGCACCCGCAGTGCCCCGAGCACCCCGGCCGGCCAGCCGCCGATCCGCTTCGACCAGCGCTCCCGCTCCCGCACCAGCTCCGGATACACACCCAGGCTGCACGCGTTGACGAAGACGCCCTCCCGGCCGTCGGAGCGGAACCGGCCCGCGTCCACCCGCACGGCCTCGCCCTGCCGGACCGCACGGGTCAGATCGCGCGCGCCCTCCACGCCGAGGTCGTAGGCGAAGTGGTTCAGGGTGCCGCCGGGCAGGACGGCCAGCGGCACACCGTGGCGCAGGGCGATCTCGGCGGCCGCGTTGACCGTGCCGTCGCCGCCGCACACGCCGAGTACCGTGGCCCGGGCCGCCGCCTTCTCCAACTCAGCCCGCGCATCGGCCGGTTCGCACTCCACGATCTCGGCGAGCGGCAGCCCGTCGTGCAGGGCGCGCACCCGCTCGGCGGTCCCCGAGGCGGTGTTCGCCACCATGATCAGGCCCTCGCCGTCCGGGAGCGCCGGCACCTCCGCCCGCGGCCGGGCCGGCGGCACGACCTGGGCACGCGTCGGCACCAGGCCCCGTACGGCGAACGCTGCACCCGCGCCGAGGGCTGCGCCGGCCAGGACGTCGCTCGGGAAGTGCACGCCCGTGTACACGCGGGACAGGGCGACGGACCAGGCGACCGGGGCCACGGCCGCGCCCCACGCCGGGGACTCCAGCGCGACACCGGTCGCGAAGGCGGCGGCCGACGCGGCGTGGCCGGAGGGGAACGACGTCGTGATCGGCTGGCGCTTCAGCTGCCGGGCCAGGGGGACCGGGTCCAGGACCGGGCGGGTGCGGCGGACCGAGCGCTTGCCGAGGGTGTTGATGGTCAGGGAGGCGAGGGTCAGGGAGGCGAGGCCCCGGGCGGCGGCCCTGCGGGACCTGGGGGTGCGGGTCGCGGCCATGGCGGCGGCGGTGGTGAACCAGAGGATGCCGTGGTTGGCGCTTCTGCTCAGGCGGGGGAGGACCGACTCGGCCGCGGGCCAGTTTTGTGTGGCCGCGAACTCGAAGAGGCGGGAGTCCAGGGTGAGGAGGAGCTCGCGGATCGGGCCGGGGCGGAGGGCGGTGAGGTCTACGTCTGGGCTCATGCCCTTGCGGGTACCCGCCGTCGAGGTGCTTGTTCGGTACCGGGTGCGGGTTCGTCGTGGCTGGTCGCGCCCACGCGGCGGAGCCGCACATTGATACAGCCCCGCGCCCCTGTGGGGCGCGATATGCGTTTGCCCTGGTCCCGTCCGCGCACCGACAATGCGCCCCATGGGACATCTGGAAGCCGCACACCTCGAGTACTACCTCCCCGACGGGAGGGCGCTGCTCGGCGATGTGTCCTTCCGGGTGGGGGAAGGGGCCGTGGTGGCCCTGGTCGGGCCGAACGGGGCCGGGAAGACGACGCTGCTGCGGCTGATCTCCGGGGAGCTGAAACCGCACGGCGGGACCGTCACCGTGAGCGGCGGCCTCGGGGTCATGCGCCAGTTCGTGGGATCCGTACGGGACGAGACGACCGTACGGGATCTGCTCGTGTCGGTGGCGCCGCCCCGGATCAGGGAGGCCGCGCAGGCCGTCGACAAGGCCGAGCACCTGATCATGACCGTCGACGACGAGGCCGCGCAGCTGAAGTACGCGCAGGCCCTGTCCGACTGGGCCGAGGTGCGCGGGTACGAGTCCGAGACGCTGTGGGACATGTGCACGATGGCCGCGCTCGGGGTGCCGTACGACAAGGCGCAGTTCCGGCAGGTGCGGACGCTGTCCGGCGGTGAGCAGAAGCGGCTCGTGCTGGAGGCGCTGCTGCGCGGCACCGACGAGGTGCTGCTGCTCGACGAGCCGGACAACTACCTCGACGTGCCCGGCAAGCGCTGGCTGGAGGAGCGGCTGAAGGAGACCCGCAAGACGGTCCTCTTCGTCTCCCACGACCGGGAGCTGCTCTCGCGCGCCGCCGAGAAGATCGTGTCGGTGGAGCCCTCGCCCGCCGGGGCGGACGCGTGGGTGCACGGCGGTGGTTTCGCCACCTACCACGAGGCCCGGCGTGAACGCTTCGCCCGTTTCGAGGAGTTGCGTCGGCGCTGGGACGAGAAGCACGCCCAGCTGAAGAAGCTGGTGCTCAACCTCCGCCAGGCCGCCTCCATCAGCCATGAGCTGGCCTCCCGCTACCAGGCGGCCCAGACCCGGCTGCGCAAGTTCGAGGAGGCCGGACCGCCGCCCGAGCCGCCCCGCGAGCAGGACATCAAGATGCGGCTCAAGGGCGGCCGTACCGGCGTAAGGGCCGTCACCTGCAAGGGACTTGAGCTCACCGGGCTGATGAACCCCTTCGACCTGGAGGTCTTCTACGGCGAACGCGTCGCCGTCCTCGGCTCCAACGGGTCCGGCAAGTCGCACTTCCTGCGGCTGCTGGCGGGGGACTCCACCGTGGCGCACACGGGGGAGTGGAAGCTCGGGGCGCGGGTCGTGCCCGGGCACTTCGCGCAGACCCACGCCCACCCCGAGCTGTTCGGCCGCACGCTGCTCGACATCCTCTGGAAGGAGCACGCGCAGGACCGGGGCGCCGCGATGTCCCGGCTGCGCCGCTACGAGCTGACCGGGCAGGCCGAGCAGAGCTTCGACCGGCTCTCCGGCGGCCAGCAGGCCCGCTTCCAGATCCTCCTCCTGGAGCTCCAGGGCGTCACCGCGCTCCTCCTGGACGAGCCCACGGACAACCTCGACCTGGAGTCCGCCGAGGCCCTCCAGGAGGGCCTGGAGGCCTTCGACGGCACGGTCCTCGCGGTCACGCACGACCGCTGGTTCGCGCGGTCCTTCGACCGGTATCTGGTCTTCGGTTCGGACGGGCGGGTGCGGGAGACCGCGGAGCCGGTCTGGGACGAGCGGCGCGTGGAAAGGGCCCGGTAACCGCAGGTCACCGGGCCCCTTCCGGAGGGGTCACGTCCACCGCAGCAGCGCGCCGAGTCCGCCCACCGGGGCTTCCTCCTCGGGTGCCGGCGTCACCGAGAGCGCCGGGGCGCCCGTCGCGACCGCCGACCTGATCAGCGCGTCGTCGGCCCGAGCCGACCAGGAGTTCTGCTCGCCGAGGACCTTCAGATCCGTGCGGCGGACCGCCACCTGGTCCGGGTCCTCGCCGATCCACACCTCGCGGTGCGCGTCGGAGCCGTCCGGGCGGACCAGCAGTTCGTCGATACGGTGCTCACGAGCCGCCTCGACCAGCGCGGGCACGCCCTCCACGGCCCCGGGGCGCCCGTCGTCACCCGGCGCCCGGGCCGCGAGGAACCGTTCCAGCTCGCGCTCGGCGCGCTGGCGTACGTGCGCGGCACGCGCCTGTTCCACGTCCTCGTCGAGCAGCCTGCTGCCGGCGCCGTGCTCCGCCTCGACGACCAGACCGTGCAGCCGCTTGGGCAGCCGCTCGTGCACGGACCGCTTCTCGCGCTCGTCCCCGACCAGGATCAGCAGGTCGGCGCCCGTCTCCTCCTGGCAGACGGCGAGCGCGTCGGCGATCTCGGCCGCGTTGTGCTCCCAGGTGTTCTCCACCCGCAGCTGGAAGTGCCGCTCCGACCAGTCGGCGGTGCTCGTACGGTGCACGGGCCACTGCCTGCCGGTGACCGACCCGGCGCCCCGGCGCCCGAGGGCCCCGCGCAGCTCGAAGTCGGCGCCCTTGCGGTCGACGTATGCCACCACGCACACCGGGTCCTCACCGGCCAGCTCCAGCAGCGGCGCGGTGTGCGGCAGCGGGGCCCAGCGGACCAGGTCGCCGTCGGGGGACCTGGTCAGCGGCGGGTCCAGGACGACCTGTCCGGCCCGCGCGAAGACGGCCCGGCCGTGCGGTTCGGACGAGTGCCGCAGCTCCTCCAGGACCTCTCGTACGGCCACACAGGTGTCGTCGTCGGCGCCCTGCTCGGACAGCTCGCGGGCGACCGCGACCGCGGCGAGATGACGTTCGTGGGATGTGTCCTCCGTGGGGTGGGGGGCGTCTACGTACACGGAGGCCCAGGGGCCCGGATGTTCGTAGAGTGGATGCAGGAAAGCGAGATCCATGGGTTCCCTCCCGGATGCCGCTCGGGGGCAGTGCGGTAATGCTTGCCGGGCGGGTACCCGAAGCGCATGAACGAACACGACGAGCGGGGTACCACCATGACCGGAGTCGACCCCAGCCGGTTGGACGACCAGCAGCTCATGAAAGAGCTGGAGACGATTCACCGCACCCGGCACGAAACGCTGCTCCACGGCTCGAACGACGCCCTCAGCGCGCACAACGAGCGCATGGCACGGCTCGAGGGCGAGTACCTGCGCCGCAACCCGCGCCGGACGGTGGCCGCGGGCCGCACCCGTGAGGGCGCGCGGGACCGGCGACCGGGGGACTCGGCGACTCCGGCGCTGGACTGACACAACGGTCGGTGACCCGCCGATCAGGTGGATCACGTGATCAGCAGGCCACCGACGAGGGGACCGAAGCGCTCAGCGGCGCTCAGTGGCGCGTGGGCAGCCGGTCCCGGTGCCGGTGCGCGGCGATCGCGGCCACGAACGCGTCCAGGAACTCCTCGCCCGCGGGACCCGGGGACGTCTCCGTCACCACGCCGTGGTCGGTCTCCACACGATGGAACTCGGTCGACAGCGTGAGCCCCTCCGGTTCGAGCGACGACAGGATCCCGACGCCCGAGCCGAGCGCGCCGATCGGCTTGCCGTGCCGGTAGGCGTCCCGCACGAACCGCAGCGCGTCCTGGTCGGCGGCCGTCGGCGGGGTGCCCACGGGGCCACCGGGCAGCAGCACCGCGTCGTACAGCACGGACGCGACAGTCGGCAGCGCACGGTCGACGGTGTACAGCTCCCCGTCGGCGCCCCGCACCTCCCCGTCCGTCGGTGCCAGTGCCTCCACGATCGCGCCCTCGGCGGCCAGCCGCTCCCGCACCGAGGTCACCTGCTCGGCGTCGATCCCGTCGGTGACGAGGACCGCGATCCGCCGGGTGCGGATCGAGCCGTCTCCCCGCTGTGTCTCCAGACTGAGGGCGGGCGAGACCTGCTTGTACAGCGTCTCCGGTTCGGACGGCGTCGGCACGCCGACACCCTGTGCCACCTGAGCGGCCAACTCGCTGTCCACCTTGGCGAGTTCATCGACCGTGCGGGACCGTACCGTCATCGCGCCCACCTTGCCGAGCTCGAACCGGAAGGCCGCGACGATGTGCTTCTTCTCCCAGTCGGCCATGCTGTTCCAGAACAGCGCGGGCTGGCTGTAGAAGTCCTGGAAGCTCGGGCTGCGGCGCCGGATCTTGTGCCCGTCCACGCGTTCCGTGTAGTGCGTGAAGGCGTGCCCGTCGACGCCGGCGTGGGCCGGGCAGCCTCCGCCGAGCGAGTTCGGGGAGTAGTTCGTGCCCCGGTGGATCGCGCTCTGGTGGTAGCCGTCGCGCTGGTTGTTGCGCACCGGCGCCACCGGCCGGTTCACCGGCAGCTGCGAGAAGTTCGGCCCGCCCAGCCGGATCAACTGCGTGTCCAGATAGGAGAAGTTGCGGGCCTGGAGCAGCGGGTCGTTGGTGAAGTCGATCCCGGGTACCACGTTGGCCGTGTGGAAGGCGACCTGCTCGGTCTCGGCGAAGAAGTTCTCCGGGTTGCGGTCCAGCACCATCCGGCCGATCGGCCGCACCGGCACCTGCTCCTCCGGGATCAGCTTCGTGGCGTCCAGGAGATCGAAGTCGAACGCGAACTCGTCCTCCTCCGGCACCAGTTGGACGCCCAGCTCCCACTCCGGGTACTCGCCGGCCTCGATGGCGTCCCACAGGTCACGCCGGTTGAAGTCCGGGTCACGGCCCTGGCACTCCTGTGCCTCGTCCCACACCAGCGAGTGCGAGCCCAGCCGCGGCTTCCAGTGGAACTTCACGAAGGTGCCGCGGCCCTCGGCGTTCACGAACCGGAAGGTGTGCACACCGAAGCCCTGCATCATGCGGTAGCTGCGCGGGATCGCCCGGTCCGACATCAGCCACATGATGGCGTGCAGGGTCTCCGGCTGGAGCGACACGAAGTCCCACAGGGTGTCGTGCGCGGAGGCGCCGGTGGGGATGTCGTTGTGCGGCTCCGGCTTCACCGCGTGTACGAAGTCGGGGAACTTGATGCCGTCCTGGATGAAGAAGACCGGGAAGTTGTTCCCGACCAGATCGTAATTCCCCTCCGAGGTATAGAACTTGGTGGCGAAGCCGCGCACGTCCCGCACGGTGTCCGCCGAGCCCTTGGGGCCCTGCACGGTCGAGAACCGCACGAACACCGGGGTCCGGACCGCCGGGTCCTGGAGGAAGGCGGCCCGCGTGAACTCGGCGCAGGACTCGTACGGTTCGAAGTAGCCGTACGCGCCCGCGCCCCGTGCGTGCACCACCCGCTCCGGGATCCGCTCGTGGTCGAAGCGGGTGAGCTTCTCCCGGAAGTGGAAGTCCTCCATGAGAGTGGGACCGCGCTCACCGGCGGCGAGCGAGTCGTCGGTGTGGTCGACCTCGACGCCCTGGTCGGTGGTGAGCGGCCCGGCGGCGGGGTCGTCGGCGTGGAAGCCTTCGCGCTGACGCTGTTTGCGGTCGGCGGAGTCCACTAGGCGGCCTCCTTCGTGAACACGTCGAGGAAGGCCTCGCAGAACGCCTTGAGGTCGTCCGGCCTGCGGCTGGTGACCAGCTTGTTGTTCCCGTGGTCGCAGACCTTCACCTGCTCGTCCACCCAGGTGCCGCCCGCGTTGCGGATGTCGTTCTGCAGGCTCGGCCAGGAGGTCAGCACCCGGCCCCGCACGACGTCCGCCTCGACGAGCGTCCACGGGGCGTGGCAGATCGCGGCCACGGGCTTTCCCCGGGTGAAGAAATCAGCGACGAACGCCACGGCCTTCTCGTCCATGCGGAGGAAGTCGGGGTTGGCCACTCCACCGGGAAGCACCAGTGCGGCGAAGGAGTCCGCGGCCGTCTCGCCCACGACCTCCTGCACGGGGAAGGTGTCCGCCTTGTCCAGGTGGTTGAAGGCCTGGATCTTCCCCGGCTCCGTCGAGACGAGCACGGGCTCGTGTCCCGCGTCCACCGCCGCCTGCCACGGATCGGTGAGCTCGATCTGCTCGACGCCCTCGGGTGCGGTCAGAAACGCGATGCGCATGAGATTCAACGCCCTTTCCTGGAAGGCTTTTTCCTTGCACGAGCCGTACGCCCTGGGGGCCCCGCCGTCTCCTCGCGGTTCATACGGACGCCCCGTCCTCCGGATCCGCGCGGGTGATGTCGGCGAGCGCCGAGCCCGGGTCCCGGGCCTCGGCGAGGTCCCCGAGGCTCACCATGCCGACCGGCATCCCGTCCTCGATCACCGGCAGCCGCCGGACGGCGTGCGCCCGCATCAGCGCGGCCGCCTGCGTCGCCGGGGCGCCGGGAGCGACCGTCAGGGGATCGGGCGTACACACGGACCTGGCGCTCACGGTCAGCGGGTCGACGCCCTCGGCGACCGCCCGGACCGTGATGTCCCGGTCGGTGAGCACCCCCACGACCCGCCGGCCGTCGGCGCCCAGCACATCGCCGATGTCCTGGGCGCGCATCAGCCGCGCCGCCTCGACCAGCGAGGCGTCCGGGCGTACGGCCACCACTCCGGGGGTCATCACGTCCCTCACGAGCTCGGCCGTCACGAAGTGTCCTCCGTCCGGGTCAGCGCCCGCGCGAGCTCCTGCACGGTGGTGTAGTTCGCCTTGCGCGGCAGTCCCTCCACCGCCTCGACGAGGATGTCGGGGGCGTTCTTGCGGCGCAGCACCCGCACCAGCTCCACGGGAGTGGCGGGGAAGGAGCTGCGGCCCAGGATGCGGGCCAGCTCCAGTCGGACGGTCTCCAGCGACGCCCCGGCCCGGCCCGGCGCCACAGGCCCGCCCCAGACCTGCGGATCGTCGTCGGCGGTCGGCTCGGGGTCGTTCCACTCCTCGCTGCGGGTGGGATGCCCGGAGCGGAGCAGACCCTGGAGTTCGTGCTTCATCTCGTCGTCACGGTGGCGGCTCAGCCGGTCGCTGCCTCGCTGCATGTCTCCCTCCAGATCTTCGGGGTCCGCACCGCGTACCCGTGCACCGGAGGCCGACACAGGGTTTGCGTCATCGAAGACGGGGTTTGCGCCACGGAAGCCGGGAGACCCGGCCCGGACCCCCCGCGCACCTCCCCCGGGAAGGACAAGGCGATGATGTTCCTCGCCGCGCTCATACCGCTCCTCATGCTCGGCGTCGTGCTCGCGCTCGGCCGGTACGAGGAGCTGCTGCTGCCCGAAGAGAACGGCGACCGGCTCGAACCGGCCGCCCTCCCACCGGTCACTTCTTCTCCCGCCCCGGCAGGAACTCCTGCACCTTCGCCTTGAAGCCCTGCTTCACCATGGACGCCGCGTCGGGGTCGCCCTTGACGATCGAGGCGGCCGTGGCCTCCATCTGCTCCCAGGTCGCGTGCGGTGGGATCGGCGGTACGGCGGGGTCGGTCAGGAACTCCAGGACCGCCGGCCCGTCCGCCTGAAGCCCCGCCCGCCAGGCCGCCTCGACGTCCTCGGGCTTCTCGACCCTGATGCCGGTCAGCCCCAGCGAGCGCGCGAAGGCCGCGTACTGCACGTCCGGGAGCTCCTGAGAGGGCAGGAACGAGGGGGCGCCCTCCATGGCCCGCATCTCCCAGGTGACCTGGTTGAGGTCGTGGTTGTTCCAGACGGCGATGACCAGCCTGGGGTCCTCCCACAGATCGCGGTACTTCGCCGCCGTGATGAGCTCCGCGAGCCCGTTCATCTGCATCGCCCCGTCGCCGACCAGCGCGATCGCCGGCCGGTCCGGGTGCGCGAACTTCGCACCGATGGCGTACGGCACCCCGGGGCCCATCGTCGCCAGCGTGCCGGACAGCGACGAGCGCATGCCGGGCCGCATGGTCAGGTGCCGGGCGTACCAGTTGGCGGTGGAGCCGGAGTCCGAGGTGACGATCGCGTTGTCGGGCAGCAGCGGGTCCAGGGCGCGGGCCACGTACTCCGGGTTGATCGGATCGGCCGACTGCTGCGCCCGCTGGTCCATCACGTCACGCCAGCGCGAGACGTTGTCGCACACCGTGCTGTACCACTCGCGCTCGCCGCGCTCCGCGTCCAGCATCGGGATCAGCCGCTGCAACGTGGCCTTGGCGTCGCCGACGAGGTTCACCTCGTACGGATAACGCATCCCGACCATGTGCGGGTCGATGTCGATCTGCACGCCCCGCGCCTTGCCGAACTCCGGCATGAACTGCGTGTACGGGAACGACGACCCGATGGTCAGCAGGGTGTCGCAGTCCCGCATGAGCTCGTACGACGGTCGCGTGCCGAGGAGGCCGATCGAGCCGGTGACGTACGGGAGTTCGTCGCTCAGCGCGTCCTTGCCGAGCAGCGCCTTGGCGACGCCCGCGCCGAGCAGTTCGGCGGTCCGCTCCACCTCGGCCCGGGCGCCGGCCGCCCCCTGACCGATCAGGATCGCGGGCTTGTCACCGGAGTTGAGGATCTCCGCGGCCCGCTCCAGGGCCTCCTGGGTCGGAACCGCCGTCCAGTCGCTGCGGTCCAGGCTGGACGGCACCATCTTGAACTCGTGCGTGGGCGCCGAGTAGTCGAGCTCCTGGACGTCCCCCGGGATGATGATCGCCGTGGGGCAGCGGCGGGCGTACGCGGTCCGGATCGCCCGGTCCAACACGTTCGGCAGCTGCTCGGGGACCGTCACCGTCTCCACGAACTCCGAGGCGACGTCCTTGAACAGGGTGTGCAGGTCCACCTCCTGCTGGTACGAGCCGCCCATCGCGGTTCGGTGCGTCTGGCCGACGATCGCCAGCACCGGCACATGGTCCAGCTTGGCGTCGTACAGGCCGTTCAGCAGGTGGATCGCGCCGGGCCCGGAGGTCGCCGCACACACTCCGATGCGACCGCTGAACTTGGCGTAACCGACCGCCTCGAACGCGGACATCTCCTCGTGCCGGGACTGCACGAACCGTGGCTGGTTGTCGGCCCGGCCCCAGGCCGCCAGCAGGCCGTTGATGCCGTCGCCCGGATAGCCGAAGACATGGTCCACACCCCATTCGCGCAGCCGCTCGAGGATGTGATCGGACACCTTGGTGCTCATGGGCTGACCTCCCGCATGGATGGCACAGGCAGCAGCCTTACGAGTCACCCTGCGCGCTCCCGGAAAACCTGACCCGTGTTTGCCACCGGGGGCCGGGGGCAGGCGCAGTCTCAGTGCTTCGGACCGGAGGCACGTCCGTGGGAGCGGCCCCCCGCCGCCACGGTCGCGCCCGCCCGGTTGCGCCTCGCGGACGCGCTCCCACGTCGAACGTCCAACCCAGAGCACGATCTAGGGAGTTGCGACGCACATGCCCACTCCAGTGAGCGCGAAGCACCACCCGCACGACGACGCACCCGACACCGCCGACGCCTTCCGCAGGCTCGCCGAGCTCCCTCCGGGCGCCGAGCGCGACACCCTGCGCGGGCAGGTCGTCGAGGCCTGGCTGCCCATGGCCGACCGGCTCGCCGGACGCTTCCGCAGCCGCGGCGAGAGCCTCGACGACCTGCGCCAGGTCGCCGCCCTCGGCCTGGTCAAGGCCGTCGACCGCTACGACCCCGCACGCGGCAACGCCTTCGAGAGCTACGCCGTGCCCACCATCACCGGCGAGATCAAGCGGCACTTCCGCGACCACATGTGGACCCTGCACGTGCCGCGCCGGGTCCAGGACCTGCGCAACCGGGTCCGCTTCGCCTCCCAGGACCTCGCCCAGACCATCCCGGGGCGCAGGCCCACCGTCGCCGAGATAGCCGAGCACGCGTCCATGAGCGAGGAGGACGTCCTGGTCGGTCTGGAGGCCCTGGAGAGCTTCACCGCGCTCTCCCTCGACGCCGAACTGCCCGGCAGCGAGGACGGCTACTCGCTCGCCGACGCCCTGGGCTCGATCGACCCCGCCCTCGACACGGTCGTCGACCGCGAGGCCGTGAAGCCGCGGCTGGCCGCACTGCCCGAGCGGGAACGCGCCATCCTCTACATGCGGTTCTTCGGCGACATGACACAGAGCCGGATCGCCGAGCAGCTCGGCATCTCCCAGATGCACGTGTCCCGGCTGATCAGCCGGTGCTGCGGACGGCTGCGGGAGCAGATCATGCGGGACGCGGCGGCCTGACGGCAGGGTTCTGAGCGGGGCCTGACGGCAGGGTTCTGAGCGGGGCCTGACGGCAGGGGTTCCGAGCGGGGGCTCCCGTCCTTCCGTGGGCGTCACGTGGGCGTCACCCACTCGGCCCCGCCCGTCCCGCCAATGGCGTCCGGCCGCGCGCGGCGCGGGATCCGCCGGGCTGTGATGGCTGTGGGTACGACCGCCGTGCCCCCAGGCCCGGTCGTCGTACCTCCGACGCCGACGACGGGCCCGCAGCCGTCGGCCGAAGGAGTCCTCCCCATGCGCCGCACCGCCCGTCTCCGGGCCCTGTCCATCGTCGTTCCCGCCCTGGGCATGACCCTCGGCGTCGCCGCGCCGGACGCCTTCGCGGACCCGGCCGCGGAAGTCAGCCCGAGCAGCGTCACCCCGGGCGGCAGCGTCACCGTGTCCGTCTCCTGCGACCCCGGCACCGGCACGCCACCGGCCACCCTCGAAGCCACCTCACAGGCCTTCGAGACGGAGACCGTCCGGCTGCAACTGGTGCCCGGCAACGACGACGGGGTCTCCGGCCCCGCCTACAGCGGCACCGCGCGCATCGCCGCCGACCAGGAGCTCCAGGACGCTGAGAGCGGTGTCGGCACGGACTCCGCGTGGACCGTCGACGGCACCTGCCCCACGGTCGACCGCGCACCGGGCCAGGCCTGGAGCGCCACCTTCACCGTCACCCACGGCAGCACCGACAGCGGCGGCAACCACCCGTGCGCCAAGCCGCGGACCGAGCCGTACGCGGAGCCATACGCGGAGCCGTACACCGAGCCGTACACCGAGCCGTACACCGAGCCGTACACCGAGCCGTACGCGGAGCCGCGTACCGAGACCTGCGCCGCCGCGCCCGTCCAGCGCCCCGTCCGTGCCGGCGAGGGCGGCACCTTCACCGACAACGTGCCCGCCCTGGTCACCGGCGGCCTGCTGATCGCGGGCGCCGCGGCGGGCGCCGTCTACCGGCTGCGCCGCAGGACTCCCGCGGAGGACTCCTGAGGCGAAACGTCAGTCCCGTGTGACGGGTGCAACCCGCACGGGCGCCCATGGGCCGGTGGCTCCGTGGGTACTCAGAGCGCGAGGAGCGCGCCAGGCGCGAAGGAACGAGACGCGAGAGCACGAGACACGCGAGTGCGAGACGGCGGACCCGACGAGCCCCCGCGGAGCGGCTTACGGAGGTGACCATGCGGACCGACCCGGAGGACCACGGCCCCGTCCGCTACGGCCCCCCGCTGCCCGACGACGGACTGCCCGTGCTCCCCGAACTCACCACCGTCCTCGCCGCCGCGGCCGCCCGCCCCCGCGCCGAACCCGTCGGCGGCGGCACCCCGCTCCTGGAGGCGGCCTGCGACTACAGCGCCCGCCGCGGCCTGCCCGCCGAAACCGACCACATGGCCGCCGCCCCCGGCGCCCCCTCCCTCCTGCTCGCCCTCACCGCAGCGCTCGGCGGTGACGTCATGGTGCCCCGTCCCTGTGCCGCCTGGTGGGCGCCGTACGCGCGCCTGTTGGGAAGACCCGTCTTCCATGTGGCGACACCGGCCGAGTGCGGCGGTGTCCCGGATCCGTACGCCCTTCTGGAGACCGTGCGCCGAGTGCGCGCCGAGGGCGGTGACCCGCGGCTGCTGGTGCTCTCCGTCGCCGACGACCCCACCGCCACCGTCGCCCCGCCCGAGCTGGTCCACGAGACCGTCGAGGCCGCCGCCGGCGAGGGCCTGCACCTGGTCAGCGACGAGACCTGGCGCGACACCGTGCACGCCCCGCACGAGACGGTCCTGCTCAGCCCCGCCGAGATGCTGCCCGACCGGGTCACCGTCGTCACCGACCTGGCCGGCGGACTGCTCCCCACCGGCTGGCCCGCAGCCATCGCCCGCTTCCCGGCGAACGGCAGCGGCGACGGCCTCCGCGCGCGCGTCCTCGACGTACTGACCGCCCTCGGCGCCCGCATCGCGGCCCCCGTCGCCGCGGTCGCCGCGCACGCCCTCACCGAGCCCGAACCCGTCACCGCCCACCGCGCCGCCGTAGGACACCTCCACGCGCGCGTGGCCGCCGCAGCGCACGCCGTCGTCACCGGCGCGGGCGCCCACTGCAGGCCCCCGCAGGCCGGCCGTCACCTCTACGTCGACCTCGGCCCCCTGCGCCCCGCCCTGACCGCGCGGGGCGTCGGCGACGCCCAGGACCTGGAGGACCACCTCACCGCCCGGCTCGGCATGCCCGCGCCAGGCGGCCACCGCTTCGGCGACGACCTCGGCGCGCTGCGCGTACGGCTGGCCACCGGCCCGCTGCTCGGCGCCTCGGACGAGGAACGCGCGGAATGCCTCACGTCACCCACACCGTTGGAACTGCCACACGTGCAACGCGCGTTGATCACTTTGAAGTCGGTCTTCGACGACCTCCGCGACGACGCTCAGCGATGGGAGCCTCCTCGATGACGCAGCAGCAGTCCGAGTCGACCACGAGCATGCGAGTGGCCGACGAGCCCTTGGCCCCCTCCTCCTTCGCGCCGACGTCCCCGCCGCTCGCCGAACCCCGCCCGCTGGGCGAGCGCAGAGTGTGGCCCCGGTCCTTCCACGACCGCCTGACCGCCCCCCTGCCCGGCCTGAAGTCCATGGCCCGCTTCGCCCGCGAGGGCGCCGTACGCCCCGGCCCCGAGGGCCTCGCCGACATCCCGAAGCTGCCCTACGCCCCCGCCCCGCTCCCCGCCGTCGACGCCCGCACCATCGCCGTCTCCTGGGCGGGACACGCCAGTTGGGTGGTCCGGATCGGCGGCCTGACGATCCTCACCGACCCCGTCTGGTCGCGCCGCATCCTCGGCACCCCGGCCCGTATCACCCCGGTCGGCATCGACTGGAACGCCCTGCCCCGCATCGACGCGGTCGTCATCAGCCACAACCACTACGACCACCTGGACGCCCCGACCCTGCGCCGCCTCCCGCGCGACACCCCGGTCTTCGTCCCGGCCGGCCTGGCCCGCTGGTTCCACCGCCGCCGCTTCACCGCGGTGACCGAACTCGACTGGTGGGAGGCGGCCGAACTGAACGGCGTCCGCTTCGACTTCGTCCCCGCCCACCACTGGTCCAAGCGCTCCCTCACGGACACCTGTCGCACCCTCTGGGGCGGCTGGGTCCTCACCGCCCAGGACGGCCAACGCGTCTACTTCGCGGGCGACACCGGCTACGGCCACTGGTTCGCCCACATCGGCAACCGCTACCCCGGCATCGACCTGGCCCTCCTTCCCATCGGCGCCTACGACCCCCGCTGGTGGCTCAGCGACGTCCACTGCGACCCGGAGGAAGCGGTGCGGGCGACCCAGGACCTGGGCGCGGCGAGGATGGCCCCGATGCACTGGGCGACGTTCGTACTGTCGGCGGAGCCGGTGCTGGAGCCGCTGACGAGGGTGAGGAGGGCGTGGGAGAAGGCGGGCCTGGCGCGGGAGAACCTATGGGACCTGCCCATTGGAGGCTCACGGCTCCTGGAGCGCCCTCAGGGGCGCGGGAAACTGCGCGACCAGCCCCCACACACCCGCACCCCGCGACGAAACCTCACCGATCCGCCCGAACCCGCTTCCACAAACTCGGCGCCGCACTGATCGCAACAGTCAGCACGACCGCCGCGACAACCCCCTCCCAAGGCTCCTCGAACAGCGACCCACCCAGAATCCCGATCAACTGATACGTCACGGCCCACGCCAGACAGGCCGGCAGATTCCCCCGCACAAACCGCCTGAGCGGCCACTCCGCCAGGAGACACGCCAGCATCACCGGAATCCGCCCGGCCGGCACCAGCCGGGAAAGAACAAGAACGGCCACCCCATGGTCCGCCAGCTTCCCCTGCGCCTGAGACAGCCGCTCCTCCGGCGCCCGGGACCGGATCGCCTCCAGCCACCGCGACCCGTTCCTCGACTTCATCCCCCGCCGCCCGAGCCAGTACAGCGCGATGTCCCCGAGGAACGCGGCGAGCGAGGCCGTGACGAACACCAGCACCAGAGCGAGCGGCGCCGTCTGGTGGAAGGCCACCACGGCGGCCGAACTGACCAGCGCCCCGGTCGGCACCACCGGCACCAGCGCCCCGAGGAACACGAGCAGGAACAGCGTCGGATACCCGACGGCCTGGGAAGCGGTGCCCGGCGCCACCCCCGTGGACGCGGCCGCGAGCCACGTCACCGGGCGACCTCCAGCCGCACACTCTCCCCGTGCTCCAGCCGGTGCACATCCACCTCGGGCGCGAACTCGCCCGCCAGGCGCACGAACTCCGCGCCCGGCGCATGGAATTCGTGCGGTCGCACCGCGTCCATCCCGATCGGCCAGTACGTCCCGTAGTGCACCGGCACGGCACTGCGCGGCGCGAGCTGCGCCAGGGCCCGGGCCGCACGTCCCGCGTCGAGGTGCCCCTCCCCGAGAAACGGCCCCCACCCGCCGACCGGCAGCAGCGCCAAGTCGACCGGCCCGACCTCCTTGGCCATGTCGTCGAACAGCCCGGTGTCCCCGGCGAAGTAGGTACGCGCCGAGCCCTCCACGACGTACCCGAGTGCGGGGGAGCGGTGCGGCCCGACCGGCAGCCGCCGCCCGTCGTGCAGCGCGGGTACGGCACGTATGAGCAGGTCACCCACGCGCGTCTCGTCCCCGGGCGCCATCTCCCGCAGCTGGAGGTGGGTGAGCCGGCGCAGCCCCGGCACCTGGCGTGGTGCGCCCCGGGGCACGAGCAGGCGCGTGCCCGGATCGAGGCGGGCCAGCGAGGGGACGTGCAGGTGGTCGGCGTGCAGATGGGAGACGAGGACGACGTCCGCACGCCATGCGCCGGGCGGTGGCAGCGCTCCGCGGCGCCGGCGCAGATGCGCGAGCCGGCTGGCGAACAGAGGGTCGGTGAGCACACGTACGTCCGAATCGGTGACCGTGCAGGTGGCGTGGCCCCACCAGGTGATCTCCACCGGCACCTCTTTGCCTCCTTCGCGCGACTCCCCGAAGCCTACGGGCTGGAGTAGGGTCGGCGGCGAAACCCGGAGGTGAGGGGGACACCATGGGACCGGTCCGTGTCACGGCGATCGCGAGCCTGACGCCGCTCGAGGAACTGGACGCCGACCCCTTCCTGGTGGACTCCCGCAGCCAGCACGCGATGTGCGCGCGCTGGGCCGCGGAGCGGGGGTACACCGTGCGGCGGGAGCTGCTGGTGCGGGGGCTCAGAGCCGACCACTGCGTGCTGTGGGACGGGGTGCGGCCCGGCACCGACGTCTTCGTGGCCCCCAGCCGCCGGGTCCTGGAGAGCGCCCTGTCCTCGGTCGAGGAGTTCACCGCCGAGTGCGCGAGGCGCGGAGTGCGGGTGGAGACGGTCGGGTTCGCGGAGCCCTTGTACGACGCCCAGATGAAGGCCCGGGTGCACCGCAGGCTGTCCATGCCGACGGCGGGCTACGACGGACGCTGACTGTCCGACCCGTGTGACACGCTGGTCCCAGCGCCCGCAGCGACGACGGGCCGGGACGTGAGGTGGGCGGGGCGTGCTTGCAGGGCGTTGGCGTCGGGTCGCCAGTCAGGTCGGGCGGAGCGTCACGGTGTGGGCCGCCTCGACGCTCACGATGCTCGTGCTGGCCGGCATCCTGCCGGACTTCAGACTCCAGTCCCCGACCGGTGACAGCGCGACCCGGATCGCCGTCACCGCCGCGTTCGGTGCCGGGGCCTTCGGTGTCCTGTCGGCCGTCGTCTGGCCCCTGCTCGTACGGCTGTTCCTGCTCGTGCCGACCCTGGTCCTCGGGCTCCTCGTCTTCTTCCTCAACGGCGCCCTGCTGCTGCTCGCCCTGCGCCTGAACCCCGCCGAGCGCGGCGACGCCGCCCCCGAGACCGCGGTCGTGGTCGCCGCCGTGATGTCCGCCGTCGCCTCCGCCACCGGCGGTGCCCTCGCCGTCCGGGACGACGACGCCTACCGGCGCCGCCTGTACCGGCTCGCCGACCGCCGCCGCAGAGGCGGCCCCCCGGGCCCCGCCACCCCCGGCATGGTCTTCCTCCAGCTCGACGGCGTCGGCCACGACGTCCTGCGGGCCGCCGTCGCCCAGGGCCTGATGCCGACGATCGCCCGCTGGACCGGCCAGGGGAACACCCCCGGCCGCAGGGCCCGCCCCACCCACCGGCTCACCTCCTGGCGCACCGACTGGTCCAGCCAGACCGGCGCCAGCCAGCTCGGCATCCTGCACGGCAGCAACCACGACGTCCCCGCCTTCCGCTGGTACGAGAAGGACCGCGGCGAGGTGATGGTCTGCAACCGTCCGACCAGCGCCGTCGAACTCCAGCGCCGGGCCGTGGAGCAGGCGGGACACGGCGGACTGCTCGCCGTCGACGGGGCCAGCCGCGGCAACCTCTTCTCCGGCGGCGCCGAGGAACAGGCCCTCGTCCTGTCCATCGCCACCCGCCGCCGCAGCCGCGAGACCCGCTCCCGCGCGGGCTACTTCGCCTACTTCTCGGACCCCGCCAACGCCGTCCGCACCGCCCTCTCCTTCATCGCCGAGGTCGGCCGCGAGATAGGCCAGTCGACCCGCGCCCGGGCCCGCAAGGAGCGGCCGCGCGTGGGCCGCGGCGGCCTGTACCCGCTCGTCCGCGCCTTCGCGACCGTCGTCGAGCGGGACGTCGTCGTCGCCGCCGTCATGGGCGACATGCTCGCGGGGCGTACGGCCGTCTACGCCGACCTCGTCGCCTACGACGAGGTCGCCCACCACTCCGGACCGACCAGCCGTGACGCCGCGAAGGTCCTGGAGCGCCTTGACCGCTCGCTCGCGCTGATCGAGAACGTCGCCGAGCACGCCCCGCGGCCGTACCGGATCGTCGTCCTCTCCGACCACGGCCAGAGCCCCGGGGAGACCTTCCGCACCCGCTACGGGCTCACCCTCGGCGACCTGGTCCGGGCCGGCTGCGGGCTGCCCGTGCCGCGCAAGGCCGAGCGCACCCACAGCGGGGCGGAGGCACGCGCCGCCGTCCGTGCGGCGCTGCGCCGGCCCGGCAAGGAGGGGCGCGAGGAGTACCGGCCCGCCCGTGACTCCGAGCCGATCGTGCTGGCCTCGGGGAACCTCGGGCTCGTCTCCTTCCCGGACGTGCACCACCGGATGAGCAAGGAGGAGATCGACGCGCGGCACCCGGCTCTGCTGACGACTCTCGCGAATCATCCGGGTATCGGGTTCCTGCTGGTGCGCAGTGAGGAGCACGGTGGGGTGGTGCTGGGGCCGTTCGGCACGGAGATCCCGCTGGAGCAACTGGACGAGACTCCGGGGCCGTTGGCGGACTTCGGGCCCGGGGCGGCGGATGTCGTGCGGCGGACGCACTCCTTTCCGCACACCGCCGACATCATGGTCAACTCGTGGTTCGATCCGGCGGAGGGGGAGGTGCTGGCCTTCGAGGAGCAGATCGGGTCGCACGGTGGGCTTGGCGGGGCGCAGGGGAAACCGTTCCTGTTGTCGCCGCTCGCCTTGTCCGCGCCGCCGGAGGGGCTGGTGGGGGCGGAGGGGGTTCATGAGGTGCTGCGGGGGTGGCTGGACGAAGCCGGGGGTCCTCAAGTGCCGTTGGCGAAGGCGAAGGCGAAGGCGAAGGCGGAGGAGAAGGCCGCGTAGTGGTTTGTCTGCGGGCCGGTGGGAGCTTGTCGCGCAGTTCCCCGCGCCCCTAAAAACAGGTGCGTCTGTACGGAGCCCCGCCCACACTGTTCGAGTCGCCCTCCCTCGAACACTCCCTGGAGTTTCTGCCTTGCAGGCTGCCGTCACCGTCACGCCCTCCCGTATTCCTGAGCTGCTGCTCGGGCTCGCCACCGTGCGGCCCGTCTTCGTCTGGGGCGCCCCCGGGATCGGGAAGTCCTCCCTCGTCAGGGAGTTCGCCGCTTCGCTGGGGCTCGAGTGCGTGAGTCTGATCGGGACGCAGCTCGCCCCCGAGGACCTCATCGGGGTGCCGCAGATCCGGGACGGGCGGTCGGTGTTCTGTCCGCCGGAGTCGATCGCGCGTGACGAGCCGTACTGCCTGTTCCTGGACGAGCTGAACGCGGCCACGCCGGATGTGCAGAAGGCGTTCTACTCGCTGATCCTGGACCGCCGTATCGGGGACTACGAGCTTCCCAAGGGCTCCATCGTCATCGGTGCCGGAAACCGGGCCACCGACAACGCCCTGGCCCGGCCCATCGCCTCCGCCCTCGTCAACCGCCTCACCCACGTCCACCTGGAGGCGTCCCCGAAGGACTGGCTGGTCTGGGCCGGTGAGAACGGCATCGACCCCTGGATCCTCGACCACCTCACCGACCGGCCCGACCACCTGTGGTCCAGGCCGCCGAAGACCGAGGAGCCCTTCTCCACGCCCCGCTCCTGGCACATGCTCTCCGACGCGCTGCACTCCTTCGGCCGGGACCTCGACGAGGAGACCCTGAAAGTCCTCGCGCACGGCACGCTGACCCCCGTGCACGCAACCGCGTTCTGCGGTTACGTCAAGATCGTGCGCAGCCGCTTCGGCATCGAGGCGATCATCAAGGGCGATGTGCGGTGGCCGAACCGCCTTGAGGACCGCGATCTGCTCTACTACCTCGCCGAGTCCTTCCGCGGCCGCCTGATCAAGGAACTCCCGGTCAGCAAGGAGCACATGTCGGCGAACGGCCGCCAGACCGCGTACCGTGCCAAGTCGCTGCTGGTCCAACTCGCCGAGATCTCCGTCGAGGTGGCCCAGACCGTCATCGCGTCCGACGCCGACGGCAATCCCGTACTGCCCTCCTGGTTCCTCGTCGAGGCGGCTCGTGACATGCCCCGGCTGGTGGAGGCGCGGCGGTGAGCCGCAGCCCCCAAAAGAAGAAGCGGGACCTCGCCGCCGAGGCCTTCGCCGAGGGGATGCGGCTGCTCAAGGCCAACCCGGCGCTCGCGGCGGTCGAGTTCGACGTCTGCCGCAGGGAGGACTGCCGGTTCGCGCCCCGCGACGGGCTCGTGGTGGCCGACTCCGACGGAGACCTGCACGTCCATCCCCACCGTCTGGCCGAACCCGCCGCCTGGGCCTGGGCGTTGGCCCACGCCGTCCTCCACCTCGGCTTCGGACACGTACCCGCCGTGAAGGCCGAACGCCCCCAGCCGGACCGCTTCGACCTCACCGCCCGCTGCGTGGTCGTCAACCGCTTCCTGCTCGGCTTCCCCGTCGGCGAGACCCCCGAGCACCTGCCCGCCTCCTACCCCGACGGCGACGAGGAGCAGCTCGCCGCCCGCTGGCGACGCGACGGCATCCCCGCCGTCTACGAACACGGCGGTACCGCGGGCCCCGAGCCCGACCAACTGCTGCTGCGGTGGACGGGCTGGTCCCAGCCGCCCGACTGGCAGCTCGCGTTCGCCACCGCCCTGACCAGGACCGTGTCGGCGGCGATGGACATGGCGGGCGGCCGCCGCGACTCCCTCGACGGCGAGGCGCCCGCGCTGCGCCCCTGGCAGCGGGCCCTGAGCTGGTTCATCTCCTCCTACCCGCTGCTCGGCGGCATCGCGGCCGGCATCAAACTGGTCGCCGACGCCGAACTCGCCCGCGCCCACGGCATCTCCGTCGCCGCCGTCAACGCCGAGGCCGGCGAGATCTACATCAACCCGCTGCGCCGGTTCGACGACGAGGAATGGCGGTTCATCCTCGCCCACGAGATGCTCCACGCCGCCCTGCGCCATGGCGACCGCTGCGGCACCCGCGACCCCTACCTCTTCAACATCGCCTGCGACTACGTCATCAACGGCTGGCTGAACGAGATGCAGATCGGCCTCATGCCCGAGGGCCTGCTGTACGACCCCGAGCTCACCGGCCTCTCCTCCGAGGAGGTCTACGACCGTATCGCCGGCGACCTGCGCCGCATGCGTCGTCTGTCGACCCTGCGCGGCAAGGGCGCCGGTGACATCCTCGGCGGCCCGCTCGGCTCGCCGCGCGACTACGTCGACCTCGACGAGTTCTACCGCCGCGGCCTCGCCCGGGGCCTCGACCTGCACCAGCAACAGGAGCGCGGGTTCCTGCCCGGCGGCCTCGTCGAGGAGATCCGCGCGCTGAGCCATCCGCCGCTGCCCTGGGACGCGCGACTGGCCCGCTGGTTCGACGAGTTCGTGCCCAGCCCACAGGCCGTGCGCTCGTACGCCCGTCCCTCGCGCCGGCAGTCCGCCACCCCCGACATCCCCCGCGCGGGCCGCTGGTTCCCGCCCGAGGAGATCGCCCGCTGCACCTTCGGCGTGGTCCTGGACACCTCCGGCTCGATGAACCGCACCCTGCTCGGCAAGGCGCTCGGCGCGATCGCCTCGTACGCCGAGGCCCGGGACGTACCCGCCGCCCGGGTCGTGTTCTGCGACGCCGCCCCGCACGACGCCGGCTATCTGCCCGTGACCGAGATCGCGGGCCGGGTCCGGGTGCACGGCCGGGGCGGCACCGTCCTGCAGCCCGGCATCGACCTGCTGCACCGCGCCGACGACTTCCCGCCCGGTGCGCCCGTACTGGTGATCACCGACGGCTGGTGCGACACCCTGCGTGTCCGGCGCGAGCACGCCTATCTGATCCCGCAGGGGGCGAGACTGCCGTTCACCGCGCGTGGGCCGGTCTTTAACGTGAGCTGAGCCGTAGTGTGATCGGATGGCTCCCGCACCCCCGTCAGCGGGACCACAGGAAAGGACTGATCGTGGCAACCACGCGCTCCGCACACACCGTCTGGGAAGGCAACCTCCTCGAGGGGAGCGGTGTCGTCAACTTCGACTCCTCCGGCGCCATCGAGGCCCAGCCGGTCACGTGGGCCTCGCGCTCCCAGGACGCCAACGGCAAGACCAGCCCCGAGGAGCTGATCGCCGCCGCGCACTCCAGCTGCTTCTCCATGGCGCTGTCCCACGCCCTGCACGGCGCGGGCACCCCGCCCACCAAGCTCACCACCTCAGCCGATGTCACCTTCCAGCCGGGTGAGGGCATCACCGGCATCCACCTCACCGTCGAGGGCACCGTCCCGGGCCTGGACGAGGAGGGATTCGCCGCCGCCGCGGACGACGCCAAGGCCAACTGCCCGGTCAGCCAGGCCCTGAAGAGCGTCCCGATCACCCTGGACGCGAAGCTCGCCTGACCCCGAGGGCACCTGTCGCGCAGGCCGCTTGTCCGGGGCGGTCTGCGCAGGGCCCGGCTCGGGTAGGAAGAGCAGGGTGTGGGAAGGGACGCGATGATTCCGGGAACAACGTCCGGCGGCACGGCGGCACTCGACTCCGGGACCCGTCGACTCACCCGTGTCCTGGTGCTGTTCAGCCTCAGCGGCACCCTGGACCCGCAGCGGTCCTCGCTCGGCAGCCTCGTCGACCGGTTCGACTTCGGCCGCTTCGCCCTGCACCTGAAGTCCAGCGAGGCGGTGCTTCCCGTGCCGGTGCTCGTCCAGGACGTGGCGCCCGCGGAGCTGCGGCTGCCCCACGGGGGCCACGGACTCGCCCTGGAATCGGCCGAGTTCGCCGTCCTCGCCACCCCGCGCGGTGACATCACCCTGGTCCTGGACTGCGAGTTCACCGGTCCGACGCCCCCCGACGCGCTGGCCGCGTGGCTCGCCGACACCTGCTTCGACCGGGACCTGATCACGCTCGGCGCCCGGCCCCTGCTCGAGGTGCTGGGGCAGCGGCTCGCGCCCCGGGAGCCGCTCGCCTTCGGCCAGAACGTCCACCAACTCGTCTTCCCCGGCGGGGAGTTGCGCGAGGAGCTGCTCGGCACCGACACGGCCCGGCAGTCGCTCGTGCTGAACGAGATCGTGTACCGCGGCCGGATGGCCGCCTCGGAGGCGCCCAACCTCAGGAACCACGGCAGCACGCTCTCCGCGCACGGCCGCGGAGTCTCCGTCCACACCGGCTGGGCCGAGCACGTGGAGAACGGCCTGACCCTGGTCGCCATCGGCATGGTCTCCGCGCTCGCCGTCCTCCAGCGCACCCGGCTGGCCGCGTTCGAGACGATGCGGGCGAACGAACAGGCCTCGGCGAGCTCGCCGTACGAGATCCGCTCGCTGATCTCACAGCTGTCCGCGGGGGTCAACGAGCTCCAGCTGGACCTGGCCTTCGGGGTGGAGGCGTACGTCGACAGTCTGCTGATCCCGGAGATGGTCATGGAGGCCTTCCAGTCCTCCCTGCGGGACGCCCTCGGCATCCGGGACAGCCTCGACAACTCGGCCCGCATGGTGGAGCGGCTCACCTCGGTGATCAGCGCCCGCTCGGCGGCCCTGGACGCCGAACTCTCGGAACGCGACGACCGCCGGGACCGTACGGTGTCCGTGCTGGTCGCGATCGCCACCCTGATCGCCCTGCCGCCGACGCTGCTGCTCGCGTTCTTCGGCGTCAACGCCACGACCGTCAACTCCCACCGCTCGATCTTCGACGCCCAGTACCTCCCGGCGTACCTGCTGGCCTGGGTTCCCTTCCTGGTGCTCGCCGCGATCGGATACGTCCGGATCATCCGCACCGGCAGACGCTCCGGCCCCCTGCTGACCCCTCCCGCCCCGATCCCCGCCCAGCGCCCACCGTCCGGAAGCTGACCGCCGTATGTCCCGACGACCCGCAGTCTCCGCCCACCGGGGCGGGTCCGAGCGTGCCGGTGCGGCGACCTGGGAGGCGTACGAGGACGCGCTCCGCTCCGGCGCGGAGTACGTCGAGTTCGACATCCGGCGTACGGCCGACGGGGTCCTCGTCGTCTACCACGACCCCCGGGTGGGACCGGGCGGGCCGCCGCTGTCCGGGATCCCGTATACCGAACTCAGTGAGCGGGCCGGATATCCCGTGCCGGTCGTCGACGAGGTCATGGCCCTGATCGCGGGGCGGATGATCGGCCACCTGGACCTCAAGGAGACCGGCTACGAGCGCGAGCTGATCGACCGGGCGGTCGCGCTGCTCGGGGAGGACGGTTTCGTCGCCACCACCCTGGAGGACCGTTCCGTGGCGGCCATCGCGCGGGCCTTCCCGGGGGTGCGCACAGCGCTGTCGCTGGGACGGGACGGCAAGGAGATCGCCCGCTCCCGGCTGGCCGGTGTCCGGCTCAGCGAGCTCCTGCCGATGCGCCGGGTGCGCGCCTGCGGCGCGAGCGGGGTGGCCGTGCACCAGCGGCTGGCCCGCGCCAACGTGCTGCGCGAGGCGGCCCGGCACGACCTGTTCACCATGGTCTGGACGGTCAACGACGACACCCTCATGCGGGCCTTCCTGGACCATCCCCGGGTGGACGTCCTGATCACCGACCGGCCGCGACGGGCCGTCGCGCTGCGAGGAGAACCGAGCGAGGAGCGCTCCCTGGGGTACCCGTCCCATTGACAGATCGGCACTCAAGTTTTGTGCTGGAGTGCGGGGAGCTCCCTGGCGGAAGGGGACAGTGATGGCACGTGCGGTCGGGATCGATCTGGGGACCACGAACTCGGTGGTGGCCGTGCTGGAGGGCGGTGAACCCACCGTCGTCGCCAACGCGGAGGGGGCCAGGACCACACCTTCGGTCGTGGCCTTCGCCAAGAACGGCGAGGTGCTGGTGGGCGAGGTCGCCAAACGGCAGGCCGTGACGAACGTCGAGCGCACCGCGCGCTCCGTGAAGCGTTACATGGGCGACGGGAGCTGGCGCTTCCCCGACCAGGGCGACATCGACGGCACCCGGTACCGGGCGCAGGAACTGTCGGCGCGGGTCCTGCAGAAACTGAAGCGGGACGCGGAGTCGTACCTCGGCGAGGACGTCACCGACGCCGTGATCACCGTGCCCGCCTACTTCGACGACGCCCAGCGCCAGGCGACGAAGGAAGCCGGGGAGATCGCCGGGCTGAAGGTCCTGAGGATCATCAACGAACCCACGGCGGCGGCGCTGGCGTACGGCCTCGACCGGGGCGAGGAGCAGACGGTCCTGGTCTTCGACCTCGGCGGCGGCACCTTCGACGTCTCCCTGCTGGAGATCGGCGACGGGGTCATCGAGGTCAAGGCGACCAACGGCGACACGCACCTCGGCGGCGACGACTGGGACCAGCGGGTCGTCGAGCACCTCGTGAAGACGTTCCAGGGGCAGTACGGCATCGACCTCGGCAAGGACAAGATGGCGCTGCAGCGGCTGCGCGAGGGGGCCGAGAAGGCGAAGATCGAGCTGTCCTCGGCCTCGGAGACCACGATCAACCTGCCCTACATCACCGCCTCCGCCGAGGGGCCCCTGCATCTCGACGAGAAGCTGACCCGCGCCCAGTTCCAGGAGCTCACCGCCGATCTCCTCGACCGCTGCAAGACCCCCTTCCACCAGGCGGTCAAGGACGCCGGCATCAAGCTCGCCGCGATCGACCACGTGATCCTCGTCGGCGGCTCGACACGGATGCCCGCGGTGACCGACCTCGTCAAGGAACTCACCGGCAAGGACCCGCACAAGGGGGTCAACCCGGACGAGGTCGTGGCGGTCGGCGCGGCGCTTCAGGCGGGCGTCATCCGCGGTGACGTGAAGGACGTGCTCCTCCTCGACGTCACCCCGCTGTCCCTGGGCATCGAGACCAAGGGCGGCATCATGACGAAGCTCATCGAGCGCAACACCACGATCCCCACCCGGCGTTCGGAGATCTTCACCACCGCCACGGACAACCAGCCGTCCGTCGGCATCCAGGTCTACCAGGGTGAGCGCGAGATCGCCGCGTACAACAAGAAGCTCGGCGTCTTCGACCTCACCGGCCTGCCGCCCGCGCCCCGCGGGGTTCCCCAGATCGAGGTCGCCTTCGACATCGACGCGAACGGGATCATGCACGTCTCGGCGAAGGACCTCGCGACCGGGCGCGAGCAGAAGATGACCGTGACCGGCGGCTCGGCGCTCCCCAAGGACGACATCGACCGCATGATGCGCGAGGCCGAACAGTACGCCGAGGAGGACCGGGGTCGCCGCGAGGCCGCCGAGACCCGCAACCAGGCCGAACAACTCGTCTACCAGACCGAGAAGTTCGTCCGCGAGAACGGCGACAAGGTCCCCGCCGACACCAAGTCGGAGGTCGAGTCGGCGGTCGCGGACCTGAAGCGGCTCCTGGAGGAGAACGCCGACACCGGCGCCCTCCGCGACGGCGTGGAGAAGCTCGCCTCCGTCAGCCAGAAGATGGGCCAGGCGATGTACGCCCAGGCCGCCCAGGAGCAGCCCTCCGGAGAGGAGCGGTCGGAGTCTCGTCAACCTCAGGAGGACGAGGGTGTGGTGGACGCCGAGATCGTGGACGATGACAGGGACCAGAAGGGCGGGGCGGCCTGAGCCCACCCGCTGGACACCGGGGAGGGACACGACCATGGCGGACAACAGGACTCGACGCGCACGCCTCGCGGCTCTGGCGGCGGGCGCGCTGCTGGCGGGCGGCGCGGCGGTGGCGGGCCACGTCGAGGGCGGCGCGGCCCCGGCCGGAGACTCGGCACCGTACGCCGTCACGGCCGGTCACATCGACGGCGGGGTCGCTCCGGCCGGGCACTTCGACGGGGGCGTCGCTCCGGCGGGGCACCACGACAGCTGACCCCCGCTACACCTCCGTCTTCTGACCAGGGCGATCAGGATCTGCGGGCTGCTCGCCGATCCCGATCGAGTCCGTCCAGGACACCGGGACGAACAACCCCACGACGTGGCCGGCGAGTACGAAGAGGCTGCCGCAGTGGAAGGCGTTGGAGGCCGACGTACGGCAGGACGCCCCACAGGGGAGTGTCGTCATGAGCGCGCCCTGGTCGGCAGAGCGGCGCACACGGCGTCCAGGACGGACGCGTACGGCGTGCCGAAGTCGGTGAGCCGGGAGCGGAGTTGCTCCAGGCCGTCGCGGTGCTCGGTGAGCAGGCCGAGGTCGCCGGTGCGGGCCGCGAACTCCAGCACGGCGGGCAGGAAGTCGGGCAGCTCCTCACCGGTGAACTCCAGGCCCGCCGCCCGGTAGACGTCCTTGAAGCGGACCAGCGACATTCCGCGCCGCCGGGTGTCCCCGTCCCGCCACCAGCTCAGATACAGACTGTGCCGGTTCTTGAAGTCGAAGACCTGGACGTAGTGCGCCGCCAGCTCCTGCGCGGGCGTCACCGCCGCGTGGTCGACGAACTCCCGCAGCTGCGGGGCCGCTTCGCGCAACAGTGGTAGCCGTGCGCGGAAGTCGTCGTCGGGATACGTCAGGCAGAGTGCCGCCGCCTGGTACAGCACTGCGTCCGAGGGCATCAGGCCTCCTCAGCGTCGTCGGTGGTCTGCCGCCTGCGCAGCGCGTGGAAGTTCTCCACCGACACCAGCGGCAGCTGTCTGCGCCCCTGCCCCGAGTCCTGGCCGAACGGCCCGTCACCGCCCATACCGGGCCCGTCCTGGTAATCGAGGCTGCAACCGTCCGGCAGCGCCGACTCCTCGAGCCGCCGCGCGTCTCCCCCGGCCGCTTCTCCAACGAGGCCCGCACCGGCCCGACATCACCGGCGGTGAACACCTCCGCCAGGTACTCCAGCGGGATGCGGAGTGTCTCGATCGCACCGAAGAGGTCCGCGCGTCCTCGCCGTCGTGCCCGGTCTCCGACAGCGCGTCCACCACCGGCGACAACGGCGGGATGTACCAGACCATCGGCATGGTGCGGTACTCGGGATGCAGCGGCAGCGCCACCTGGTACGTGCTGATCAGCGCGCGGACCGGGGAGCGGCGGGCCGCCGCCATCCGGTCGTACGGGATCCCCGCCTCCTCGGCCGCCCGCTGCACGGCGTGGTCGTCCGGGTCGAGGAACACCCCCAACTGGGCCTCGTACAGCTCCTTTTCGTCCCGCACGGAGGCCGCGGCCGTCACTCTGTCGGCGTCGTACAGCACACCCCGAGACAGCGCAGCCGCCCCACGCACGTCTCCGAGTACACGGTTGGCAGACCGACCTCCACCCGCGGACAGCGCATCGTGCACTTCTCCGGTGCGGTCGGGGCCCACCGACGGGTAGTCCGTCTGCTGGGTCTCCCACGTGATGATGCCGTCCTTGACGTGCACCTTCCAGCGGCGACCGCTGGAGCCACGACAAGGTCGTGAACTCCACGCACGGCGTGAACCGCACGGCAGCGCCGCGCCGGGCTCCCTCGGCGGTATTCGGGTGTCGGTCACGTGCGCTCCCTTTGCTGGCCCACGGCTCCTTCGAACCTAGGGCGGGGCGCGGGAGCACACCCGTTCACGGCACCCGTACGGGTCAGACCTTGCGGGCGACCCCCGCGTACACCGGCACGATGCCCTCGGCCTGGGCCGCCACGTCCTCCGGGTCAGGACGCCAGCCGTAGACCGGGATCACCCCGGGACCGAGGAGCTCCAGTCCGTCGAAGAAGCGGGAGAACTCGGCGAGCGAACGCGGGAAGAAGGGGGTGCCGCTGTTGCGGAACTGCTGGGCGGCCTTCGCGATCGCCTCGGGGCTCAGGTCGGGGGTGACCTGCGAGAGGATCAGGCAGCTGCCCGGGGCGAGCGCGTCGACGTAGCGCTGGACCAGCCCGTAGGCGTCGTCGTCCAGGTAGTGGGTGAGCGCCACCAGGGACAGGGCGATCGGCTGCGTGAAGTCCAGGGACTCGCGCGCCCGGGCCAGCAGCGTGTCGATGTCGCGGACGTCGGCCTCGACGTAGTCCGTGCTTCCCTCGGCGGAGCCGTGCAGCAGTGCCTGCGCGTGCCGCAGCACGATCGGGTCGTTGTCCGCGTACACCACCTTGGCCTCGGGCGCGACGCCCTGCGCGACCTGGTGCAGGTTGGGCTCGGTGGGGATGCCCGTGCCGATGTCCAGGAACTGCCGTATCCCGGCCTCGGCCGCGGTGCGCACCGCCCTGGTCATGAAGCGGCGGTTGGCGCGCGCACCGCGCAGCACCGTGCCGTCCACCTCCAGGATCCTGCGGGCCAGTGCCTCGTCCACCGGGTAGTTGTCCTTGCCGCCCAGCCACCAGTCGTACACCCGCGCCGGGTGCGGGCGGCTGGTGTCGATTCTGGGCGCGTCGGATCCGGTCATTGCGGTGTCGTCTCCCTGTTCCCTGTTCCCTGTGATGCCGTGATTCCTGCTCAGAAGTCCTCGCGGCGCTCCCGCAGCAGCTTCTTCGTCCGTTCCGCCGACGCGGCCCGCGCCGACATGTGGTCCAGGACCTCCAGGTGCGTGGCGACCTCCTGGCGGGAGTCGAGATACAGCGCACCGGTCAGGTACTCGGTGAAGACCATGTCGGGCAGCTCCGGCTCGGCGAAGCGGAACAGCGAGAAGGGCGCGTACGTCCCCGGGTGCGGGCCCTCCTCGAACTCGCACACCTGGAGCGTGACCCGGTCGCGCTCGGCGAACTCCAGGAGTTTGTCGAGCTGTTCGCGCATGACCTCGGCGCGGATGCTCACCGGGCGGCGCAGCACCGTCTCGTCCATGATCGCCCACAGGTGGGGCGGGTTCGGGCGCTCCAGCAGCCGCTGCCGTTCGATGCGCAGCGACACGTGCCGCTCCAGCGCGTCGCGGCCCGCCTGCCCGATCGTCCCGGCCTCCATCACGGCACGCGCGTACTCCTCGGTCTGCAGCAGCCCGGGCACGAAGTGCGGCTCGTAGGACCGGATGATGCGGGCCGAACCCTCCAGGCTCACGTACAGGCTGAACCACTCGGGCAGCACGTCGTGGAACCGCTGCCACCAGCCCGGCTTGTTCGCCTCCTCGGCGAGCTGCACGAAGGCCTCGGACTGCTCCTCGGGGACGCCGTACGTCTCCAGGAGCACCTGGACGTACGGGATCTTCAGGGCGACCTCGGCCATCTCCATCCGCCGCACGGTCGCGGGAGCCACCCGCAGCACCTGTGCGGCCTCCTCGCGCTTGAGGCCGACCGCCTCCCGCAGTTCCTGAAGCCGTCTGCCGAGGACCACCTGACCCACGGTCGGCGCAGGCCGCCGCTCACTCACGCCACGCCTCCCCTACGCGTCGAAGTTCCGGTGCAGTGTGTCATGTTCCGGTGCCGGTCTCACCGGTCACGGACGCTTCCTTCCTTACCTCCCACGTAATCGACGGGCGCGCGAGGCGGCGGGAAGGTGGTGGCCAAGGGTTCCGGGCCGGCGCACTCCGGCCCGGGATCCGGGTCAGGGAAGCAGGGCGTGGAGGTGCTTGACCGTCGCCGGATCGGCCGGGAGGAACGTCTCGATGGCCAGCTCGGCGACGGTCACGTCCATGGGGGTGTTGAAGGTGGCCGTGGACGAGATGAACGACAGCGTCCTGCCCTCGTGCTCGATCCGCATCGGAAGCGCGAAGTACGGTGCGGGTTCGGTGAGTTGGGGTCCGTCGGACTCGGGTTCCGGCACCGGATAGGCCGCCACCTCCTCGTACAGCTCACGCAGCGACTCCGACCGCCGCAGGGCCATCTGCCGTTCCATCTGGTGCAGCAGATGCCCGCGCCACTCCCGCAGGTTGCGGATGCGGGGGGAGAGACCCTGGGGGTGCAGGGTGAGCCGCATGGTGTTCAGCGGGGGTCGGAGCAGGGACTCCGGGATGCCGTCGAGGAGCATCATGATGCCCCGGTTCGCGGCCACGACGTGATACGAGGCGTCGAACACCAGGGCGGGGTAGGGCTCGTAGCCCTGGATCAGCCGCTCGATCCCCTCGCGCACGGCGTCCAGGGCCGGGTCGTCGAGCGGGGTCTCGGGGTAGCGCGGGGCGTAACCGGCGGCCAGCAGCAGCGCGTTGCGCTCCCGCACCGGCACGTCCAGGTGTTCGGCGAGCCGCAGCACCATCTCCTCGCTGGGACGGGAGCGCCCCGTCTCGACGAAGCTGATGTGCCGGGCGCTGGAGTCCGCGCGCAGGGCCAACTCCAGCTGGCTGACCCGCCGTTGCTCCCGCCAGGCGCGCAGGAGGGGGCCGATGCCCTGGTGGGTGGGGGTGCCGGCGGGGGCGGCCATGCCGGACGGGACAATTGGCATACGTACGACCGTAGTCGAGGAGAAGCGTGTTGAAGAATCCGTGGACCATGGAGGGGCGTGCGGCATACCGCTCCCGGGTGCGGGGCTGTCTGCTGGGCGGGGCGATCGGAGACGCCCTCGGCTATCCCGTGGAGTTCCTCCCCATCGGCCGTATCCGTGAGGCCTACGGGCCGCACGGTGTGACCGACCTGGTGCCCGGCGAGCAGGGCCTCGTGGGCCGGATCAGCGACGACACGCAGATGACCCTCTTCACGGCTGAGGGCCTCGTCGAGGCATACGTCCATGACAGGAAGGTCGACGCATCCGACCACAAGAGGATGGGGAACGTTTCCGTCCGCTGGTCCGAGACCATGCTGCGGGCATACGAACGCTGGCTTCGGACCCAGTCCCTGCCCGGCCCCGGGGCCACCCCGCCGTCGAGCGGGCCCGCGGACGGCCTGGTCACCGAGGAGTGGCTGTACGCCCGTCGCGCCCCGGGCAACGCCTGTCTGTCCGGTGTCGCGCACGGGTACGCCCCCGACCAGTGGCTCCCCTTCGACGGCAGACCCGGCGCGGTCAACCCCGACTCCAAGGGCTGCGGTGCGGTGATGCGCTCCGCTCCCTTCGGGCTCATCGCCGAGAACGACCACCACGCCTTCCGGATGGCGGCCTGCGCCGCCCAGATCACCCATGGCCACCCCACCGGCTACTACGCGGCCGGCGCGTTCGCCGCGATCATCACCAATCTGGTCGAAGGCGACTCCATGGAGGCGGCGATCCTGCGCGCGATGCGGGTGCTGGCCGCCTACCCAGGCCACGAGGAGACGACCGCAGCCCTGGAGCGCGCCCTCGCCGAGGCCGCAGACCGCTCGTCGGCGTCGCCGGAACGGCTCGAGAGGCTCGGCGCGGGCTGGGTGGCCGAGGAAGCCCTGGCCATCGCCGTGTTCTGCGCGCTGTACCCGGGCCGTATCGAGACCAGCCTGCTGAGGGCGGTCAACCACTCCGGCGACAGTGACTCCACCGGTGCCATCTGCGGCAACCTGCTCGGCGCTGCGTACGGCGATCACACTCTGCCGCATGAATGGATCCAGCGGGTCGAGGGCCGGGCGAGAATCGCCGTCCTCGCCGACGATCTCGGGGCCCTGCAGATCAGCGGCGGCCTTCTGGGGCCGTGACCGGCGACCGGTGCCGTACTGCTGTGGCAGCCTGGACAGGTACCCCCGTCCGTGAAAGGAGCCAGGTCATGCCCGTCGAACCCCTGTCGCAGAAGGAGATCGAGGACCGGCTCGCGGAACTGCCCGGCTGGTCCGCCGCCGACAGCCGCCTCACCCGCTCGTACCGGCTCGGCACGCACTTCGCCGCGACCGCGATGGTCGTGCACATCGCCCAGGTCCAGGAGGAACTCGACCACCACTCCGACCTCACCCTCGGCTACAACACGGTCGAACTGTCCGTGCACACGCACAGCGCGGGCGGCGCCGTCACCGAGAAGGACTTCGAGCTCGCGCAGCGGGTGGAGGCGCTCGCCGCCGGTCACGGAGCCCAGTGAGGCCGTGCTCGACTACGACAAGGAGGCCGACGCCTACGACGCCACCCGCGGCGGTGAGCCCAGGGCCGCCGCGGCCGCCGACGCCGTACTCGGACTGATCCCGTCCGACACCCGGCGCCACCTCGACGTGGCCTGCGGCACCGGCATCGTCACCCGCAGGCTCGCCGCCGCCCGGCCCGCGACCCGGGTGACGGGCGCCGACCTGACGTACGGCATGGCCCGCATGGCCGCCGTACGGCTGCCCGGCGCGATCGTCCTCGCCGACAGCCGCGCGCTGCCGTTCCCCGACGCGGTGTTCGACGCCGTCACCAGCGTGTGGCTGCTGCACCTCCTCGACGGGCCCGAGGACGTCCGGGCCGTGGTCGCCGAGTGCGCCCGGGTCCTGCGACCCGGCGGGGTGTACGTCACCACCGTCGACAAGGCCGCCGCCCACGACGTCGGCAGCGACATCGACGCCGTCCTCGCCCCGCGTCCACGCCGCCCGGCCCCGGACACGGCCCCGCTCGTGCAGTCGTACGCCGCCGCACACCTCCTGCACCCTGCCGGACAGGCCCGTTTCCCGGGCCTCGGTCAGGGCCGCAGCCCCCGGCGCACGGCTGCCGACCTGCGACGCGGCTGGTTCACCCGGCTGCCGCCCGGCGACCCGCTCACCGAACGGTTCGCCGCCGGTCTCGAAGCACTCCCGGACCAGGAACTCCCGCGCCCCGACCCGGTGTTCAGCCTCCGGGCGTTCCGGAAGGCCGGCTGAAGTCCATGGTCCAGTTGGTCACCCAACTCGCCCCGTCGTCGACGGAGAAGGCCTGCTCCCAGTGGGCCGCGTGCGCCGACATGTCCGCCCACACGAACCGCACCCGCACGTCCTTCCCCTCGTGCGCGTCGTCGCCGTAGAACTCACCGCGACCGTCCTTGAACCGCCCGACCACCGGTGGGAACAGCTTCCCGCTGCGGCTCGCGGCCCAGTTCAGCGACCACTGTTCCGTTCCGCGGTCGAAGAGCCGCAGGGTCGCGCCCTTCGCCTCCAGGTGCGGCATGTCGATCTCGTCGATGTTGGCGGTCCCGTCGAACAGCGGCCAGCAGCGGCTGGTGGCCGGGAACTCCTCCCAACCGCTGTCCGGGTCGAGGAAGTCGGTACGGCGGCGGTTGACGACCTCCCAGTCGCCGTGGAAGAAGTCGAAGTCGTGCGGGCTGCTCATGAGCGGTCTCCAGTGGTTCCTTCGGGCAGTGAATCGGCCAAGTAGGCCTTGAGGTCCGGGACTTCGGGGACGAGCAGGTGCCGTACCCAGGCGTCCCGCTCGTGCAGGATCGGCGGCAGCTCCCAGACGCAGCCGATCCAGGGCAGGTCGGGCTTGATGAAGTGGGTGGGATCGCGGTCGGGGCAGCCCAGCACGGGCTGGCCGGCCGACGCGCCGCGGAAGTGCAGGACGTTGTCCCAGACCCAGCTGTACGCGTTCAGATAGGCGCCGTCGTCGCTGCCGCGGTGCAGCACGACGAAGGTCGCGGGCGGGGTGCCGTCCGGCTCGGGGAGCAGATCCGGGAGGATCTCGTACGCCGCCTTCTCGACATCGGGCGCGATGCCGGCCGGGTCGGCCGTGACGTGGTAGCGCTTGATGTGCCGCCCGGCGACCTCGATCGGCGCAGGCACGGTCAGCAGCTTCTCGGTGAAGGCCATGCGCAGGACGCTAGGCCCGCTTCACTGACACCCTGTGTCAGTGAAGTCCAGCCGACTCGTCTCGATCCTGCTCCTGCTCCAGACCCGGGGCCGGATGACCGCCGCCCAGCTCGCCGAGGAGCTGGAGGTCTCGGTGCGCACGGTGTACCGGGACGTCGACGCGCTGAGCGCGGCCGGTGTCCCGCTGTACGGCGACGCGGGACACGCCGGCGGCTACCGCCTGCTCGACGGCTACCGCACCCGCCTGACCGGGCTCACCACGGACGAGGCGGAGGCGCTGTTCCTGGCCGGCGCTCCGGGACCCGCCGCCGAACTGGGCCTGGGCCCGGTCCTCGCCGCCGCCCAGCTGAAGGTTCGGGCCGCGCTCCCGGCGGAACTGCGGGCCCACGCGGACCGGATCAGTGGGCGCTTCCACCTCGATACGCCCGGATGGTATGCGGAAGACGAGGAGGCGCCGTATCTGCCGACGGTGGCGGAGGCGGTATGGAAAAACCGGATTCTGGATGTCGTATACCGCCGCTGGCGGGTACCGACCGATGTCCGACGCCGCCTGGAGCCGTACGGGCTGGTGTCGAAGGCGGGTCGCTGGTACGTCGTCGCGGGCCCGGGGCCACGCACCTATCGTGTCGACCAGATCCTTGAACTCACCCTGCTGGACGAGGAGTTCACCCGGCCCGAGGGTTTCGACCTGGCGGCCCACTGGACGGCGTACCAGCGGGACTTCCATGACCGGCTGTACCGCGGCGAGGCGGTCGTACGGTTGGCTCCGGGGGTGCGGCTGCCGAGAGCGGTCTCGATCAGCGCGGCCCCCGACGGCTGGACCGTCGCCCGTGTCCCCATCGAGTCCGTCGAGCACGCGCAGGGCGAGTTCCTGCGCCTGGGCGCGGACATCGAGGTCCTGGAACCCCCTGAGCTGCGTGAGCGGATGGCTCGAACGATCGCCGAACTGGCCGAAAGATACGGCAACCCGGTGTCCCCGTGCGGCGACTGAGTGTGCGGAACCCGTCCGTCCTCACTGCTTCGGAGGTTCACCCCGTGCAGCACCCGCACCCGCACCGCAGACGCCGAGTCCTCCTCTCGGCGACGACCGCCGCCGTGGCCCTCGTGGCCGCCGGCCTGACCGCACTGTCGCCCGGCACGGCAGAAGCCGCCACCGCCCGCCAGGTCGAGAAGCTCGACCGGGGCGTCGTCAGCGTCCACACCGACGGGGGCAACCTGGTCAGCTGGCGCTGGCTGGGCACCGACCCCAACGACGTCTCCTTCAACGTCTACCGCGCCGGTACGAAGGTCAACTCGGCCCCGATCACCGGCTCCACGAACTACTTCCACTCCGGGGCGCCCTCCCAGGCCGACTACACGGTCCGCGCGATCGTCGGCGGCGTGGAGCAGGCCGACTCGGTCCACGCGGTCCAACTCCGCACCGGATACAAGGACGTTCCGATCAGCCCGCCCGCCGGAGGCACCACCCCGGACGGAGTGGCGTACACCTACGAGGCGAACGACGCCTCCGTCGCCGACCTCGACGGGGACGGGGCTCTGGACTTCGTTCTCAAGTGGCAGCCCACCAACGCCAAGGACAACTCCCAGTCCGGCTACACCGGCAACACGATCCTCGACGGGGTCAAGCTCGACGGCACCCGCCTGTGGCGCATCGACCTGGGCCGCAACATCCGCTCCGGCGCGCACTACACACAGTTCCAGGCGTACGACTACGACGGCGACGGCAAGGCCGAGGTCGCCATGAAGACGGCGGACGGCACGGTCGACGGGACCGGCGCGGTGATCGGCAGCGCGTCGGCGGACCACCGCAACTCCAGCGGCTACGTCCTCTCCGGCCCGGAGTACCTGACCATGTTCAACGGCCAGACCGGCAAGGCGATGCAGAGCGTCGACTACGTCCCGGCGCGCGGCACGGTGTCGTCGTGGGGAGACTCGTACGGCAACCGCGTGGACCGCTTCCTCGCGGGGACGGCGTACCTGGACGGTGCCCGCCCCTCCGTCATCATGGCCCGCGGCTACTACACCCGTACGGTGATCGCGGCCTGGGACTGGCGCAACGGCACCTTCACCCGCCGCTGGACCTTCGACACCACCTCCTCGACCAACAGCGGCAAGGGCTACGACGGTCAGGGCTCGCACAGTCTGTCCGTCGGGGACGTGGACGGCGACGGCAAGGACGAGATCGTCTACGGCGCGATGGCGGTCGACGACAACGGCAACGGGCTGTGGACCACGAAGACGGGCCACGGCGACGCACAGCACCTGGGTGACCTGGACCCGTCCCACGCGGGCCTGGAGTACTTCAAGGTCTCGGAGTCGACGTCACAGCCGGCGGAGTTGTACATCAACCCGGCCAACGGCACGGTGAACTGGAAACTGGCCGCCTGCTGCGACAACGGCCGCGGAGTCGCCGGGGACATCTGGGCCGGCAACGACGGCGCCGAGGTCTGGTCGGCCTCCGACTCCTCCGTCCGCGACGAGTCCGGCGCCACCAAGGGCCGCGAGCCGTCCTCCGTCAACTTCCTGTCCTGGTGGGACGGCGACACGGTCCGCGAACTCCTCGACGGCACCCACATCGACAAGTACGGCACCTCGTCGGACACCCGCCTGCTGACCGGCGCGTCGGTCCACTCCAACAACAGCACCAAGGCGACCCCGTCGCTGTCCGGCGACATCCTGGGCGACTGGCGCGAGGAGGTCGTCTGGCCGACCTCGGACAACACGGCCCTGCGGATCTACTCCACGCCGTACGAAACGACGACGAAGATCACCACCCTCCTCCACGACACGATGTACCGCACGGGTCTGGCCTGGCAGAACACGGCATACAACCAGCCCCCGCACCCGAGCTTCTTCATCGGCAACGGGATGCCCACAGCGCCGCGGCCGACGGTGTACACGCCGTGAAGTCCGGTGGGTGCGTGCGCCTTTGAGGGCACGCACCCACCCGGCCACCTAGCTGAAGCCGCCGCTGAAATCGCTGTTGAGCTGCGCCGAGCAGATGTTGTAGCCGCCCTGCGCCCGGCCCTTCTTCGTCTTGCCGTCGATGGTGACCGAGCACTGGACGTCCCCGCCGCCCATGAGCTGGGCGGTCACCTGGAAATAGAGGGCGTCCTCGTCGACGCTCAGGGTCTTCTCCATCGGCAGCCCCTTGCCCTGGAGATTGGTGCCGTCGCTGCCGTAGGTGATGTCGACGCCTGCGGGCGCGGAGCCCCACACCTTGAACACCGCCTTGCCGCTGGGGGCGTTGTCGGCGGTCTCGGCCGTGTCCGCTGCTGCCTTCGCCGTGGCCGTCCTGGTGACGGTCACCGTCGGCGCGGGCTCCGCCTCGGCGTCGACCTGCGCGGTGGCGGTGACCGTCACGGTGGGGGCGGGCTCGGCGGCGGCCTTCTTTCCGCCGTCGCCGTTGCCGGCGGCCCCGATGCCGACGCCGAGGAGCAGGATGCCTGCGGCGACGGGGACGAGCACCCGCTTGCGGGCCCAGCCGGGCCGCGGGGCCGGCGGAACGGGCGGCGGCCCGAAACCGGGCGGCGGCGAGAACGGCGGCGGAGGCGGCTGGGTGTACGACATGGTCCCCCCTGAGGTCTTTCGTGGGGGATGAGCGTAACGGGAGGTGTGAAGAAAGCGTGAGGGTCGTGTGAGTGGGGTGATTCAGTTGTGACCTGAACATTCGTCGCGCAGGGGAGAGGGCGCGTACCCGGTGCGGTACGCGCCCTCCGTGGTTCGGTCAGGTGACCGCGCAGCTCTGGTCGCCCACCTTGAACGCCGTCGGTTTCCCGTTCGTCCCCGACCAGCTCCCCGTGAAGCCGAAGCTCACGGATGAGCCGGCGGCCACGTTGCCGTTCCAGTTGACGTTCTTCGCGATCGTCGCCGAACCCGACTGGGTGTACTCGGCGTTCCAGATCTGGGAGATCGTCTGGGCGTTGGGGAAGGACCAGCCAAGTGACCAGCCGGACCAGGCACTTGAGCCCGTGTTGGTCAGCTGGATGTCCGCCTGGAAGCCGCCCGACCACTGGTTGGTGATCTTGTACGTCACCGTGCAGGGGCCCGTCGGTGGCGGGTCGGTCGGGTCGGTCGGGTCCGTCGGATCGGTGCCGCCACCGCCGCCGCTCGTGTCGGACGTGTCGCCGTAGATCACGCCCCGGCCGTTCGTCGAGACGTACACCCGGCCGTACACCCGCGGGTCACCCGTGATCGCCCCGCCGGTCCAACCCCACTGGTGGGCGTCGTCGTTGATGCGGGTCCAGGTCGCCCCCTTGTCCGTGGAGCGGAAGATGCCCCGGACACCGCCGATCTTCGCGCTGGTGAACAGGGTCTGGTACGACGCTCCCGTCGCCGCCTTCCCGAAACCGATCGTGTCGGCCTGGTCGACGTTCGGCAGCTTGGTCCAGCTCGTGCCGCCGTTCGTCGAGTGCCACAGCCCGTACGCCCCGTCCGTGGCCCCGCCCGCGAGCCAGACGTCACCCTTGACCCCGGGCACCGCCTTGAAGCGCACGGTGTCCCCGGCGGGCAGCCCGGTCGCCGAGGATGCCGCGAACGTCGCCCCACCGTCCGTACTCACGTAGAACTTCCCCGACTTGAAGCCGTAGAAGGTCCGCGGGTCGACCCGGTCCGACTCGACGATCGCGCCCGCCGGGATCCCGCTCGACGCCGCCCAGGACGAACCGAAGCCCGTCGTGTACTGCACACCCGTGCCGTCCGGGCTCCACACGAACCGGCTGCCGTCAGAGGCGGCGGCCACCGTCCCGCCTCCGCTCACCCCCGAAGGGTCCGTGCCCGCGAACCAGTTGGCCCCGTTGTCCGTCGAGAACGCGATGTGCGGACCGGAGTCCAGATTGCCCACCCGCACGACCGTGTTCGGATTCGTCTCCGCGAAGTCCAGACTCGTGGTCGTGGTGAAGTTCGGCGAAGTGAACATCATTGACGGGACCTTGGTGAGATCCGTGTGCCGGAAGCCGCCGATGTCGCCGAGGGCACTGAGCAGCGGGGCGCCCGAGGGCGGCGACGCGAGGTCGAGGACCGCCGTCTCCTCCAGGCCCTGCACCATCGGCTTGATGGTGAACTGGCTGCCGGAGTCCCAGTTCGTGAGGTTTTCCGTGCCGTAGACCGTCGCCCCCGTCCCGTACATCATCCGGTTCGAGTTGAACGGGTCGATCTCCATCGACTCCGTCATCCACCCCAGTTTCGGGGCCTGTTCGGGCGGCGACGGGTTCGCGCCCCACGTCAGCCACGGCGACGACGAGACATCCATCGTGTAGCGGTTCGCGCGGTTGGGATACGACGAGTAGTCCCACGCCTTCGTCCAGGTCGCGCCGCTGTCCGTGGAGCGGAAGATCTGGGTGTCCGGCCACCAGGAGCTGTAGGCGGTGGCCATCACCGTGCCGGGCTGCTGCCGGTCCACCGTCAGCCCGCTGAACCCGTAGTACGTGTCGGCCTCAGCGACCGGGCTGATGTTCGTCCAGGTCCCGGTCGCCGTCGCGTACCGCCACAACTGGCCCTTGCCCCCGTCGTACGGCCCGCCCTTGTCGCTGTAGGACAGATACAGATAGCCGTTCGCCGCGTCCAGGACACCCTTGTGCGCCAGATATCCCGTCGGCTGCCCGGCGAGCCGGCTCCAGGTCGCGCCGCCGTCCGTCGACCGGTACACCGAGTTCTGGAGGTCGGCGACCCCGACGTAGAGCGTCTGCGTCGCGTTCCCGGACGTGCCCGTCTTCTCGTCGAAGGTGACCCAGACGATGCCCTGGTTGTCACTGGAGTAGCCGCTGGTGTCGCTCGGATCCTGCTGGTAGTTGCCGACGTTGGGGAAGTTCGTCACCTGCGACCAGCTGACACCCGAGTCGGTCGACCGCCACAGCCCCTTGCCGCTCGGCGCGCCCAGATACAGCACGCTGTTCTTGTTCGGGTCGACGGCCAGCCGCTCACCCATGCCCCGCCCCGGCATGTTGCCGCCGAGCTTGAAGGGCAGGCCGGTCTTCTGCCAGCTGGCACCCCGGTCCGAGGACCGCATGACGGCACCGTTCTTCGGATCCCAGCTGTTTGTATACGTCCCTACGGCCGCGTATACCTTGTTCGGATCCACCGAGTCCGAGGCCAGACTGACCACCCCGGTGTGCCCCCAGTCGTCCCACCCGACCGAGTCCAGCAGCGGTGTCCAGGTCTTCGACGACTCCTGCCACCGGTACGCTCCGCCGATGTCCGTACGGGCGTACGCCAGGTTCTTCTCCTTCCGGTTGAACACGATCCCGGGAACGAATCCACCACCGTCGATCCGGGCGTTCTTCCAGGTGTACGTGTCGGCGGCGAGCGAGACCTTCGCGGTGCCGTCGGCCGCCAGCGCGGGCGGGGTACCGGCGAGCAGCCCGGCTGCGAGCGCGAGCACGGCCGTGAGGATGCGGGTTCTTCGCACGGGGGGTCCTTTCCGGAAAGGGGGAGTGTGGGGGGGTAAGCGCTTTCCGTACGGTGCGAGAGTTGCCGGGCGACCCCCAGTGCGGGAGGAGGTCGCCCGGCGAGTCGGCCCCGTCGTCAGGTGACGGGGCCACGTACGCGGGGCCTTTCAAGCGGTTCCGCGGGAGGGACGGTGACGTGACGCGCCCTGCAGGGGCGCGGGGAACTGCGCGGCCAGCCACAACGGACCCGCAGTCGACAACGGCTCAACCCGCGGAGCACTCGGCGGGGGCTATTCCAGAAGCTCCGCGTACGAACCCATGGCCAAGGCAATGTCCGCCTGGGCCCAGAACCGGTGATACGTGAACGACGGCACCGCACCGCCCGCGAGATACGCCTCGATCTTCGACCAGGCCGGGTCGTCCTCGTAGAACGACCGGATGGAGTCAAAGGTGGACGAGGAGTTGATCGCGTCTCCGTTCGGCATGGTCCCGGTCCACCCGCTCGGCACGTACACCGCGTCGTCGAACCGGTTGTAGTCCGCCCGGTTCTCCGGAACGGCGATCCCCAGCGCGTCCTGGTAGTGGTCCCACATGCCGTCCAGCAGGGCCTTGGCCGTGGACGCGGCCTGGGTGTCACCACTGCGGTCCGCGTAGTACGTCAGCGTCTTGGCGTACGCGGCGGCCACGCCGACATCGTTGGTGTAGTCGGCGACGGTGACGTGAAGTCCGCTGTTGGCACCGGGACTTGACGCGTTCCAGGTGTCGGGCTGGCCCGACCACTGAAGCGTGGACGGGATCTGGTACGTGCCGTCCGGGTTGATGGTCGTCTTGGACAGCGCCCAGTCGACCCACTTGTCGAGGACCGCCTTGGCCTGCGCGTTCCCCGTCTGCTGGTAGTACTCGGCCACCCGCTCCATCGACCACGCCTGGAAGCCGAACCACTGGTTGGACGGCGGGTCGTGGTAGACGGGCTGCTGGTCGTAGTACATGCCGTAGAACGTCGACTTCCCGGCCGGGGGAGTCGCGTAGCGGCCCGCCCAGCTGTTCGTGGCACCGCCCGCGATGGCGCCCTCGTTCGACTGCAGCCAGCGGTAGAACTCCAGCTGCCGGGTCAGCGAGGTGTTCCAGTCCGCCGCGCCCGTCGCCGACTTGGGCTTCAGGTCGGCGTAGGAGCTCAGCGCGTACGCGGCCATCGGGTTCTGGTAGCCGCCGTGCGCGTGACTGGATCCGATGCGCCAGGCCCAGCCCGCCGAGGTGTCGGTGGCGCCGCCCCAGGCGTAGTACCAGGACAGCAGGTACATCGAGGCGTCCTTGCCGGTACCGGCAGCACAGGTGGACGGCCCGACACAGTTGCCGATCTTCTTGAAGTACTTGTCGTACATCGCATACCGCAGATAGTCACCCATCTTCGCGGCCTTGCCCACGGTCGCGGAGACGTCGGAGCCCTTGCCCTGCTCCTTCGCCCACTTGTCGGCCCAGTACGCGGCCTGCACGGCACGCGCGTCGGCGTCCGGGGCGTTGGTGAACTTCCACTGCTTCGCGTAGGAGGCGTCACCGGTGAACAGGTCCAGGTAGCCGTTCTTACCGCCGTACTTGAACTGGTCGCAGGTCGGCTGCGGCACCGTCTCCCACACCGACTCCTGCGCACCGCGCTGGAAGGTGTTGATGTACGACGGTCCGGTGTCCGTCGGCCCGGCCTCGCACTTGCCCGGCGAGTTGCCGTAGCCGTAGACGTTGTCGACGTCCTGGAGCCAGTGCATACCGTAGACGTCGTCCGTACCGTATGCGGTCTTCAGTTCACCGGCGATCGGATCCGCACCCACCGACACCCCGGTGTCCAGCTTCGCCGGGTACTCGTTCGGGGTGTCCAGCTCGGGCGCGTAGGTCGCCGGCTTGGAGGCGTTGTAGAAGGAGTTGGTCGGCTGGTCGGCGTGCGTGGGGATCATGTACTTCTCCATGATGTCCCAGGCACCGTTGAACTTGGACCAGTCGCCGGTCACCTTGCCGTACATGGCTTGGAGCCACAGGAGGTAGCTGTACGCCTCCGACGTGGTCTCGTGGCCGTGGTCCGGCGCCTCGACGATCAGTGTCTCGACCGAGTGGTAGGGGATGCCCTCGGGGGAGAAGTAGCCGTTCGCCGGATTGGTGATCTTGCCGTACAGATCCAGGAAGCGGGCGTTGTACGTGCCCGTCGCCGCGATCTGGGTGACCGTCACCGAGGCCTTGGCATGACCGGTCGCCGTCGACTCGAAGGTCGCCGCGCCCGTACCGGAGGCGTTGCCCGTGATGGTCACCGTCTGCGCGGTGTTCCAGTTCGACGGCGTGAAGGTGAGCGAGGCCCCGCCGGTCACCGAAAGGCCGGTGTTGCCGCTCGTGCGGGCGGTCGTGACGGTCACGTTGGCCGAGGGCTGTGTCGACAGCTTCACGGTGTAGGTGCCCGTCTTGCCCTGCTGGACGGCCAGTTGGGTGGCCGAGGCGACGACGGTGGGACCCGAGGCGACCGTGATACCGACCGGCGTCGAGGCGGCGGACGCGCCCAGGCTGTCGTACGCCTTCGCCACCAGAGAATGACTGCCCACGGTCAAACTTGAAACGGAGAGCGAGTACGGCGACGTCGTGTCCGTCCCCAGCAACGTGGTGTCGTCGTAGAACTCCATCTTGCTGATCGTCGCGCCGTCCGCGGCGGCGGCCGTCGCGGCGAGCGGGACCGCGGTGCCCTGGGTGTAGACCGCGCCCGCGGCCGGGCTGGTCAGCACGGTGATCGGCGGCTGGTGCGCGCCGACGCAACTGGTGCCGTTGATCGCGAAGTTGGTCGGAGCCGCGTTGGTGCCGCTGTACGTGAACTGTGCACCGGTGGTGACGGCGGCGCCCGCGGCGATGTTCGCGTTGTACGTGGCGTTGGTGACGGTGACCGTCTGGCCGGACTGCGACCAGGTGCCGTTCCAGCCGTTGCTCAGCTTCTGGTTGCCGGCGTAGCCGTAGGTCAGGGTCCAGCCGTTGATGGCGTCCGTGCCGCGGTTGGTGATCGTCAGATCCGCGGTGAAACCGGAGCCCCAGTCGTTGGTCTTGTAGTCGACACTGCACTGAACTGCCGCTGCTTGTGCGGGAGTTGAAGCCGCACTCAGCATCGCGAACGGCAGTGCCATGGCCGCCACGACAGCGGTCCACAATCGCCGGACGGCCCGGCGTCTCCTGGTGGGGGGCATTGCTGGTTCCTCCTTGTGCGGCTCGGAGAAGTCAAGGCTTGAACCAGTGGGAGCGCTCCCATAGTGAGGATGAGGGTTCGAGGGGTCAAGGTGCTTGAAGAGTCGAAAAGATTCGACGGATGTGGTTGAGCAAAAGTCAAGTGACCCCTCTGTTCTTTGCCGTCACTTGGCGCTACCTTCCTTGACACCAGTGGGAGCGGTTCCATCAGTCGACGCGTCCGTAACGGCGCGCTGATCTGCAAGGAGTCGCTCATGCGACACCCCCCGCGTTCAGTACTTTTAGCCGTTGCCGGCGCGGTCGCCCTCATCGGGTCCGTGACGGTTCCGGCGGTCACGGCGTCCGGCGCCGCCCCCGCGTGCTCGGTGGAGTACTCCGTCACCAGCCAGTGGGGCAGCGGTTTCCAGGGCTCCGTGAAGATCACCAACAACACGGCCGCCGTGAGCAGTTGGAGCCTCGCCTTCGACTTCGCCGGCGGTCAGAAGCTCACCCAGGGCTGGAACGCCAAATGGTCCCAGTCCGGCACGACGGTCACCGCTGCCAACGAGAGCTACAACGGCTCATTGGCCACCGGAGCGAGCGTCAGCGCCGGATTCATCGCGTCCTGGTCCGGGAGCAACGCCGTACCGACGTCGTTCAAGCTCAACGGCACGGCCTGCAACACGGACACCGAGCCCACACCGGACCCCTCGGATCCTCCGTCGGACCCCGGTGACGGCACACCCCCGGCTCTGCGCGTGTCCGGCAACAAGCTGGTGGACGCAGGTGGCGCCACCCGTCGGCTGCTCGGCGTGAACCGGTCCGGCGGCGAGTTCATGTGCGTCCAGGGCCGCGGCATCTTCGACGGCCCGGTCGACGACGCCTCCGTGAAGGCGATCGCCGACTGGAAGGCGAACACGGTCCGCATTCCGCTCAACGAGGAGTGCTGGCTCGGCCTGTCCAACATCAATCCGGCCTACGCCGGGGCGAACTACATCAACGCCGTCAAGGACCTGGTGTCCAAGGTCAAGGCGCACGGCATGACACCCGTGGTCGAACTCCACTGGACCTACGGGCAGTACACCGGCAACTCCGCCGGCTGCTCCGACGTGCACGCCAGCTGCCAGAAGCCGATGCCCGACATGCAGTACACGCCCTCCTTCTGGGCCTCGGTGGCGAACACCTTCAAAAGCGACCGGGCCGTGGTCTTCGACCTGTTCAACGAGCCCTACCCGGACCGTGCCACCTCCACGACCACCCAGGCGTGGCAGTGCTGGCGGGACGGCGGCAGCTGCCCCGGCATCGGGTACGAGGTCGCCGGTATGCAGGATCTCGTCGACAGCGTCCGGGGTACCGGCGCGACGAACCTGATCCTGGCCGGCGGGATCGCCTACTCGAACGACCTCAGCCAGTGGCTGACGTACAAGCCGACCGACCCGGCGGGCAACCTCGCCGCCGCCTGGCATGTGTACAACTTCAACTCCTGCTCCAACGAGAGCTGCTGGAACTCCACGCTCGCGCCGGTGGCCGCCCAGGTCCCCCTCGTGGCGGGGGAGATAGGCGAGAACACCTGCTCCCACGGCTTCATCGACCAGGTCATGAAGTGGTTCGACGACCGCGGCCTGTCGTACCTCGGCTGGACCTGGAACACCTGGGACTGCTCCTCCGGACCGTCCCTGATCAGCAGCTACGACGGCACACCCACAGCGTTCGGCACCGGGCTGCGTGACCATCTGCGCGCCCTGAACGGATAGCACCCGCTCGACGCACACAGCACCCGCTCGACGCACACAGCACCCGCTCGACGGACAACACCCGCGAACGAGAAGGAACCCGCACTCATGAGTCGTACGAGAACCGCGCTCCTCGCTGCCCTGGCGCTGGTCGCCGGGGCCTCCGGGACCGCCCTCGCCGTGACCCCCGGGGACGTCGGCATCGCCGCGATCCCCTGCACCGTGGACTACAAGGTGCAGAACCAGTGGGACACCGGCTTCACCACCGCCGTCACGATCACCAACAACAGCGCCGCCAAGTCGAGTTGGTCGCTGAAGTGGTCGTACGCCGGAAACCAGAAGATCTCCGGCTTCTGGAACTCCAAGATCAGCCAGAGCGGTACGGCCGTCACCGCCACCAACGAGACCTACAACGGCACGCTGGCCAACGGCGGTTCGGTCAGCTTCGGCTTCCAGGGCACCTACAGCGGCACCAACGCCGTCCCGGCCACCTTCACCCTCGACGGTGTGACCTGCAACGTCGACGACGGCGGCAGCGGGCCCACGAATCCACCGGGCCCCGGAGGCGGCACCAAGGTCGACAACCCGTACACCGGCGCCAAGGTGTACGTGAACCCGGAGTGGTCCGCGAAGGCCGCCGCCGAGCCGGGCGGCAGCCGGATCTCCAACCAGCCCACCGGGGTCTGGCTGGACCGCATCGCCGCCATCAACGGCGTCAACGGCGGGATGGGGCTGCGCGCCCACCTCGACAAGGCCCTGGAGCAGAAGGGCAGCGGCGAGCTCGTCGTCCAGCTGGTCATCTACAACCTGCCCGGCCGTGACTGCGCGGCGCTCGCCTCCAACGGCGAACTCGGTGCCACGGAGATCGACAAGTACAAGACGCAGTACATCGACCCGATCGCCGCGATCCTCGCCGACCCCAAGTACGCCTCGCTGCGGATCGTCAACACCATCGAGATCGACTCGCTGCCGAACCTCGTCACCAACGTCTCGCCGCGGGCCACCGCCACCGCCAACTGCGACACCATGAAGGCCAACGGCAACTACATCAAGGGCGTCGGCTACGCGCTGAACAAGCTCGGTGACGCCCCCAACGTCTACAACTACGTGGACGCCGGACACCACGGCTGGATCGGCTGGGACGACAACTTCTCGGCGACCGTCCAGACCATCAAGCAGGCGGCGACCGCCGAGGGCGCCACGGTGAACGACGTGCAGGGCTTCATCACCAACACCGCCAACTACAGCGCCCTGAAGGAGCAGTACTTCACCATCAACGACTCCGTGGGCGGCAAGTCCGTGCGCGAGTCGAAGTGGGTCGACTGGAACCGGTACACCGACGAGCTCTCCTTCGCCCAGGCCTTCCGCCAGGAGGCGGTCAACCAGGGCTTCGCCTCGGGTGTCGGCATGCTGATCGACACGTCTCGTAACGGCTGGGGCGGATCCGCCCGGCCCACCGGGCCCGGTGCCACCACGGACGTGGACACCTACGTCAACGGTGGCCGCATCGACCGGCGCATCCATGTCGGCAACTGGTGCAACCAGTCCGGTGCCGGTCTCGGTGAGCGTCCGACGGCCAGTCCCGCCGCCGGGATCGACGCGTACGTGTGGATCAAGCCTCCGGGTGAGTCCGACGGGTCCAGCTCCGCGATCCCGAACGACGAGGGCAAGGGCTTCGACCGGATGTGCGACCCGACGTACACCGGTAACCCGCGGAACAACAACAACATGTCCGGTGCGCTGCCGAACGCTCCGCTGTCGGGGCACTGGTTCTCCGCGCAGTTCCAGCAGCTGATGCAGAACGCGTACCCCGCGCTCTAGCTCGGCCGGGGCGCGGTGGGATTGCCTGTACCGGTCCGTTGTGGCTGGACGCGCAGTTCCCCCGCGCCCCTGAAAACCCCGGGGTCCGGTCAGTCTTCCTTGGCCAGGCCCCGGCGGATTGCGAACTCCACCGCCGAGTAGTCGCCGTTGGGACGGCTCAACTCGTATGGCTGCGCCGGGAGTAGTGGTGGCTGGGCCATGAAGCGGGGGGTTGTGCCGTGGTGGGGTTGGGCCGCGTGGACCAGGAAGGGGTGACAGAGGTAGACGTCACCCGGTATGCCGGTCGCGTGGGTGAGGTCGCGGTGGGCTGAGGCCTTGTCCACCTTCGGGCCCAACTCCAGGAAGGACGCGCCCTGTTCGCCGTACGGCTCCAGGACCGGCGGTACGTCGAGATGGGAGCCGACCCTGATGCGGGTCGGGGCGTCGGTCTCGGCGACCTCGCTGAACAGGAAGAGCATCAGCAGGGCGCGGTCCCTGGAGCGCACGTTGGTGTGGTACATCCCGGCCGGTGCGTCGTCCGGGAGGTAACTGCCCTCGATGTGCCAGCCGGCATCCTCCGGCTCCTCCTGATGCGGAAACCGCAACGGGAAGGTGCCCAGCGAATAGCGGGGCTGCCAGCGGTCCTCGCCCACCAGCAGGTCGAACGCCTCGTGCAGGACCGGCGAGTTGGCGGCCGCCGCGAACGGGCCCTGAGCCATTCCGGGCACCCACACCACCGGGTCCTTCCAGGAGGCCGGGTCCTCACGGTCGTAGCCCGTCTCCCGCCACAGCAGCGACGCGCAGTGCTGGGCGACGCGAGGCGGGAAGGCGCCCTCGATCTTCACGAATCCGTCTTCGAGGAAGCGCTCCACCAGTTCGTCGTCCATGGGGGTCATGGTGGTGGATGTGCCGCACCGGCGCATCCCATTTTCTTTGCGTCCGCTTTGCCGTCGTTTTTTGCCGTCACGGCAACTTCGCTGGCCTCGTCGCGGTGCGTCGGCGCAGGCTGTCAGCATCCCGAGGAGAGGCTGGCACCATGGCGCACGATCACGGCAACCACGGCCACCACCACGACCACACCGACATCGACTGGGCCAATATGGCCCAGCACCTGGAGACCCAGGCGGAACTCTTCACGCCCCTGTACGAGCGGGCCCTGGCCTGGCTCGGGCACAAGCAGACCGAGCCAGGGTTGATCGTCGATGCGGGCAGTGGGCCCGGCGTGCTGTCCTGTCTGCTCGCCGAGGCGTTCCCGGGGGCCCGGGTGGTCGCCGTCGACGGGGCCGGGCCGTTGCTGGAGCGGGCGCAGGCCCGGGCCGAGCGGCTCGGTGTCGCCGACCGCTTCGGCACCCTCACCGGTGAACTGCCCGGGATCCTCGAGGAGTTGGACTACCCCGTCGATCTGCTCTGGGCCAGCCGGAGCCTGCACCATCTGGGGGACCAGCGGGCCGGGATCGCCGCGTTCGCCTCGCGGCTGGCGCGGGGTGGGACGTTGGCGTTGATGGAGGGGGGGTTGCCGGCGCGCTTTCTGCCGCGGGACATCGGGATCGGTCGGCCCGGACTCCAGGCTCGGCTCGACGCGCTGGAGGAGGAGTGGTTCGCGCAGATGCGGGCGAATCTTCCCGACTCCGTCGCGGAGGTCGAGGACTGGCCCGCGCTGATGGCGTCCGCCGGGTTGCGCAACACCGGTACGCGGAGTTTTTTGCTGGATCTGCCTGCGCCGACGACCGATCGGGCCCGGGCGTACATCGCCGCGTCGCTGGGGCGGCTGCGGGATGCGTTTGGGGAGCGCCTGGATTCCGGTGATCGGGATGCGCTTGACCGGCTACTGGATCCTGAAGACGCGGCGAGTGTGCATCGGCGGGCGGATGTGTTCGTGCTGGCTGTACATACGGTTCACACCGCGGTGCGGACCGGCTGAGGTCAGGGCCGCCGCCGGATGTGCCGCCCTGTGTCGTCGGGCAGCTGCGAACCGTCCGTGGCTTGTCGCGCCCACGCGGCGGTCGGCCCTATCGCCAGATCGGAATCGCCGTACTCCACGCGGACGGCGTCGAACAGCGCACCCAGCGAGTCGGCCGTGCGGGACTCATGCGGTGCCGAGCTGGAGGCTGAAGCGGGTGTGGTGGTGTCGGCGAGGTCACCAGGCCGGGGGCGCCCCGGGCCGTGCACAGCGCCTGCGTCACCGCGGTCGGCCCGCTCGTGGCGTTGATCGTGCCCCGGTCCCTGCCCTCCGATTCACGCGGGGCGGCGACCAGTTGCACCTCGCGTGGCGGCGGTACATCCCTGCGGCCGACCACCGCCGAACCTGCGCACTTGACTTCGAGAGCACTCCAGCTGATGTACTCCCTGCCGTTCAGGACATCACCGGCAGACACAGGGGGAAGCCATGTCCGACTCACCGGTCGCGCTCATCACCGGCGGTGGCAGCGGAATCGGCGCCGCGGTCGCACGGCAACTGCTGGACGCGGGACACCGGGTGGCCGTCACCGGCCGCGGTGAGCCGCGGCTGCGTGCCTTCGCCGAGGAACTCGATGACCCCGACGGGCTGCTGACCTTCGTCGGCAACGCCGCCGAGTACGCAGACGTCAAGGCCGCGGTCGACGGCACGCTGAAGGAGTTCGGGCGACTGGACACCGTCGTCGCCAACGCGGGCTTCGCCACCCATGACACCGTCGCCGGGGGAGACCCGGCCGGGTGGACCGAGATGGTGCTGACCAATGTGCTCGGCCCCGCCCTCCTCATCCGCGCCTCCATCGACGCGCTCAAGGAGACCCGCGGCCGGATCGTCCTGATCGGCAGCGTCGCCGGGTTCATCCACGGGCCCGGCAACATCTACGGGGCGACGAAGTGGGCGGTGACCGGGCTCGCCGAGAACGCCCGCCGTGAGGTGACCGAGTTCGGCGTCGGCGTCACCCTGGTCGCTCCCGGCCGCGTGGAGACCCCGTTCTGGGACGCCTACGGCAGCCTCCCGCCCGGCCACCTGCTCACCGCCGACCAGATCGCCGACTCGGTGGTGTGGGCCGTACGGCAGCCGGAGGGCGTCGACATCAACACGGTCGTCGTACGGCCGATCGGTCAGCCCGTCTGACGCACGACGGCCGACGGTGAGCCCCCTCCCGTGGAGTGGGGCCCACCGCCGGCCGAACCGCTGTGCCGTCAGCCGGCGTTGAACGTCGTGGGGTCCGGGCCGGTGCGCCGGTCCTCGTTCAGCGCGCTGATGGCCGCCAGGTCCTCGGTGTCCAGGCTGAAGTCGAAGACCTCGATGTTCTCCTTGATCCGGGACGGGGTCACGGACTTGGGGATCACGACATTGCCGAGCTGGAGGTGCCAGCGCAGCACGATCTGGGCCGGGGTGCGCCCGTGCTTCTGGGCGATGGCCACGATCGCCGGGACCTCCAGGAGGCCCTTGCCGGAACCGAGCGGTGACCAGGCCTCGGTGGCGATGCCCTGCTCCGCGTGGTACTCGCGGGCCGCGTGCTGCTGAAGATGCGGGTGCAGCTCGATCTGGTCGACGGCCGGGACGACGGACGTCTCGGCGATCAGCCGCTCCAGGTGCTCGGGCTCGAAGTTGGAGACACCGATGGCCTTGATCCGGCCGTCGGCGTGCAGCTTCTCGAACGCCTTGTAGGTGTCGACGTACAGGTCACGCGAGGGCGTCGGCCAGTGGATCAGGTACAGGTCCACGTAGTCCAGGCCGAGCTTGTCCAGCGAGGTGTCGAAGGCGCGCAGGGTCGAGTCGTAGCCCTGGTCGCTGTTCCAGAGCTTGGTGGTGACGAAGATGTCCTCACGGGCCACGTCGGAGGCCGCGATGGCCTTGCCGGTGCCCACTTCATTGCCGTAGATCGCCGCTGTGTCGATGCTGCGGTACCCGGCCTCGAGCGCCGTCGCGACCGCGCGCTCGGCCTCGTCGTCCGGCACCTGCCAGACGCCGAAACCCAGCTGGGGCATCTCGACGCCGTTGTTGAGGATGATCGGGGGGACCTTGCTGCTCACGAGCTCTTGATCCTTACGGTTGTCGTCAGGTGGTACTCCCATCGTCAACGATCACGAGCCGTGATGCATTCCTGACCGGAAAATCCGGCCGACCTCTTCAGTCCGGACCATTGACCGTCAACTGCCCTGCGACCACCCCGGATTGCGTCACTGAACGCCGTGCGTAAATGTGAACGCCGATCTGTGAGGTGATTTGCGTCATGAGCACATCCAGAAGAGCCCTGCTGGGCGCCGCTCTCGCCGGCGCGGCCGGAGTCGCCGCCGGTCTGCCCGCCGCCACGACCTCGGCGCATTCGAGACGATCGAGGACGACCGCGCCGACTCCCACCCCGCCGGACAGCCCCACATCTACGCCACCGGCAACAACTGGCGCTTCAACATGCACATGGCCGACCGGGACACCTCGACCGACCACCGGCGCCAGGAGGTCACCGGGCTGCGCACCAGCGGCAGCAGCTACCTGAAGTGGTGCAGTCCCTGCGCCGGGTGAACGGAGTACAGACCATCGAACTGAAGCTGTTCGACAGCGACACGCTCGTCGGCCGCACCGGTCTCGACCCGCTGCACGACAAATGGACCGACGTCGACTTCCAGATCAAGGTGGGCAACGGCACGGCGGGTTCGGTCCGCTGGATCCTCAAGTCCGGCGGCTCGACGGTAATCGACGCGTCGAAGAGCGGGGTCGACACCTTCCTGGCGGACCGGGTGCGCCCGAAATGGGGCATCTACCGCTCCCTGGGCGACACCTCGGGATCCCTCCAGGACACCTATCTCCTGCTGACGAACCTGCGCGGCTACCAGCTCGTGTGACGGCGGGGGCTCAGGCCCGGTACAGCGCCTCGACCTCGTCCGCGTACGCCGTCTCGATGGCCTTGCGCTTCAGCTTCAGCGACGGGGTCAGCAGCCCGTGCTCCTCGGTGAAGGGCTGCGCGAGGATACGGAAGGTGCGGATCGACTCGGCCTGCGAGACCAGGGTGTTGGCGGCCACGACCGCGCGCCGCACCTCGGTCTCCAGGTCGGCGTCGCGCACCAACTGGGCCGCGGACATCCGCGGCTTGTCGCGCATCCCCAGCCAGTGCTCGACGGCCTCCTGGTCGAGGGTGACCAGGGCGGCGATGTAGGGCCGGTCGTTGCCCACGACGATGCACTGCGAGACCAGCGGATGGTCGCGCACCCGCTCCTCGAGGACACCGGGGGAGACGCTCTTGCCGCCGGAGGTGACGAGGATCTCCTTCTTGCGGCCGGTGATGGTGAGATAGCCGTCCTCGTCGAGGGAGCCGAGGTCACCGGTGGCGAGCCAGCCGTCGTGCAGGGTCTCGTCGGTGGCCTTCTCGTTGTTGAGATAGCCCTGGAAGACATTGGCGCCGTACAGCCAGATCTCGCCGTCGTCCGCGATGTGCACGGTCATGCCGGGGATGGGCTGGCCGACCGTGCCGTAGCGGGTGCGCTCGGGCGGGTTGGCGGTCGCCGCCGCCGTGGTCTCGGTGAGGCCGTACCCCTCGTAGATGTGCACGCCGGCGCCCGCGAAGAACAGCCCCAGCTTGCGATCCATGGCCGAACCGCCGGTCATGGCCTGCTTGATACGGCCGCCCATCGCCGCCCTCATCTTGGAGTAGACGAGCTTGTCGAAGAGCTGGTGCTGCATCCGCAGCCCCGCCGACGGTCCCGGACCCAGACCCCAGGCCTTGGCCTCCATCGCGTCCGCGTACTTGACCGCCACGTCGACGGCCTTCTCGAACGGTCCGGCCTTGCCCTCCTTCTCGGCCTTGCGGCGGGAGGCGTTGAAGACCTTCTCGAAGATGTACGGCACCCCGAGGAAGAACGTCGGCTTGAACGCGGCGAGGTCCGGCAGCAGGGCGGCCGCGTTCATCTGCGGCTGGTGGCCGAAGCGGACCCGGCCGCGGATCGCGGCGACCTGCACCATCCGCCCGAAGACGTGTGCGAGCGGCAGGAACAGCAGGGTGGCCGCCTCGTCGCCCTTCTTGGAGTGGAACACCGGCTCCCAGCGCTCGATGACGGTGTCCGACTCGTACATGAAGTTGCCGTGGGTGATCACACAGCCCTTGGGGCGGCCTGTGGTGCCCGAGGTGTAGATGATCGTGGCGACCGAGTCCGGGGTGACCGCCTGCCGGTGGCGGTGCACCACCTCGTCCTCGATGGGGGCGCCCGCGTCGTACAGCTCCTGCACCGCGCCGGAGTCCAGCTGCCACAGCCGGTGCAGCTGGGGGAGCCGGTCGATGACGGTGGCGATCGTCATCGCGTGGTCCTCGTGCTCCACGATCGCGGCCGTGCACTCGGCGTCGTACAGCGCCCAGAAGCACTGCTCGGCGGAGGAGGTCGGGTAGACCGGCACCACCTGCGCACCGATCGTCCACAGCGCGAAGTCGAAGAGCGTCCACTCGTAGCGGGTGCGGGACATGATCGCGACCCGGTCGCCGAAGCGGATGCCCTGGGCGAGCAGTCCCTTGGCGAGGGCCATGACCTCGTCCCTGAACTCGGCGGACGTCACGTCCCGCCACTGTCCGTCCTCGTCCTTGCGGCCGAGGGCGAGGTGGAGGGGATCGTTCTGGGCATGCTCGAAGACGACGTCGGCCAGTCCGCCCACCGGGGGTGCCAATGCCAACGGAGGGTTGGTGAACTCGCGCAAACCCCGCTCCCCGCTCTCCCTGGCGCTCAGTGACGTTCCGCACAGCGCCGTGAAAGCTACCCCACCGAGACATCCGACGGGAGAGGGGCCGAAGCCGAGCGGTGCTCATGTATGGCCTGGTCAGTACCGGAAAATACGCTCACATGGGGAAGGGTCGGACAGAAAACCGACGGTTGAGTAAGTTTCGGAGCCCTAATCTCCACCGAATCTGTACGACCCGGTTACGACTCGCGATCTTGGTGAAACGGTTGTCCACGGGGCGCGGTCTTCTCCTCTTTCTGCGCCTGCGACCCGGAATTCGTCACTGCCGATGCAGCCGATCCCCACCCGCCAGAATCGCCGAGGCAAGCGCATCCGCCGCCCCCTGTGCGGCAGTCCGCCGCGGCCCGTGCACCAGCACGAAGTCCACCCGCCCAGCTCCGGCAGCCCGAACCGGTCAGACACCCGCACCAGACCGGGCGGCACCAGCCCCCGTGAGTGGGCCATCACCCCCAGCCCCGCCCGCGCCGCGGCGATCAGTCCGTTCAGGCTCCCGCTCGTGCAGACGATCCGCCACTCCCGGCCCTCCCGCTCCAGCGCCTCCAGAGCCAGCGCCCGGGTGATCCCCGGCGGCGGATACACGATCAGCGGCACCGCGCGATCCGCGTCCAGGCGGAGCCTCTCCGCCCCGATCCACACCAGCCGGTCGTGCCACACCAGCTCACCCCGGGGATCCTCCGGCCGCCGTTTCGCCAGTACCAGATCCAGTTTTCCGGCGGCGAGCTGCTCGTGCAGCGTCCCGGACAGCTCGACCGTCAGTTCCAGGTCGACCTCGGGATGGTCGTACCTGAAACCCTCGAGGATCTCCGGCAGCCGGGTCAGCACGAAGTCCTCCGACGCCCCGAACCGAAGCCGCCCCCGCAGCCGCGTGCCGGTGAAGAACGCCGTCGCCTGGTCGTGCACCTCCAGGATCCGGCGCGCGAAGCCGAGCATCGCCTCACCGTCCTCCGTCAGCTCCACGGAGTGGGTGTCCCGGCTGAACAGCTGCCGCCCGACGGCGTCCTCCAGGCGCCGTACGTGCTGGCTCACGGTCGACTGGCGCAGTCCGAGCCGCCGGGCGGCCTGCGTGAAGCTCAGCGTCTGCGCCACCGCCAGGAACGTACGCAACTGCGACGGTTCGTACATGAGCCAAGGTTATCGCGGAACGTGATGACAGTCAGAGTGGTATGCGGGATTCCCGATCAAGGCGTGACAGAGGACGATGGAGGGGGACCCCCTGTCCTGGGGAGGCGACAGCCATGTCCGTACCGCCGTCGAACACGAGTAAGTGGAGCACCGTGAAGCGCCTGAAGTGGCCGGCCTGGATGCCGGTCGACCCGTACATCCTGCTGCTGCTCGGCACGGTGGGCCTGGCGGCCCTCGTACCGGCACGCGGGACCGCCGCGGACGTGGCCTCGGGAGCCTCCACGGCGGCGATCGCCTTCCTCTTCTTCCTGTACGGCGCCCGCCTGTCCACCCGTGAGGCCCTGGACGGGCTCAAGCACTGGCGGCTGCACGTCACCGTCCTCGCCTGTACGTTCGTGATCTTCCCGCTCCTTGGCCTGGCCGCCCGCGGACTCGTCCCGGTCCTCCTGACGGACCCGCTCTACCAGGGCCTGCTCTTCCTCACCCTGGTCCCCTCCACCATCCAGTCCTCGATCGCCTTCACCTCGATGGCCCGCGGCAACGTGCCCGCCGCGATCTGCGCCGGCTCCTTCTCCTCCCTGGTCGGCATCGTCATCACCCCGCTCCTCGCGGCCGCCCTGCTCGGCAACAGCGGCGGCGGGTTCTCGGCCGACTCGCTCCTGAAGATCGTGCTCCAGCTGCTCGCGCCTTTCGTGGCGGGACAGTTGCTGCGCCGCTGGATCGGCGGCTTCGTCGCCCGCCACAAGAAGGTCCTCGGGCTGGTCGACCGCGGCTCGATCCTGCTGGTCGTCTACACCGCGTTCAGCGAAGGCATGGTCCAGGGCATCTGGCACCAGGTGAGCCCCCTCAGGCTGGGCGGACTGCTGATCGTCGAGGCCGTCGTGCTCGCCGTGATGCTCGCCCTGACCTGGTACGGCGCCAAGGCGCTGCGCTTCGACCGCGAGGACCGCATCGCCATCCAGTTCGCGGGCTCCAAGAAGTCCCTCGCCGCCGGACTCCCCATGGCCAGCGTCCTGTTCGGGGCGCACGCCTCGCTCGCCGTGCTGCCGCTGATGCTCTTCCACCAGATGCAGCTGATGGTGTGCGCGGTGATCGCGAAGCGCCGCTCGCACGACCCGGTCGCGGCGGAGACGGGGGAGGTCAGCGGGCCGGAGCGAGCCGCAGGGTCACGAACCGCGGTCGGTACAGCGACACGTTCCGGTTGAGCTGCGCCGAAGCGCCCGCCGCCTCCAGCCAGTTGACGTCGTAACTCAGCACCAGCCGTCCGGAGTCGCCGAGTTCGGGATGCACCTGAGGGTTGTAGGCAGCGACCTGACCTTGCGGCAGGGGAGCGGTGAAGTCCTTCGCCGGGCCGTGCCAGGGCCCGGTGGGGGAACAGGCCCAGTACGAGGTCACGGCCGCGAGCCCCTTCGTCCCGGCGGCCATGGTGAACAGCACGTACGTTCCGTCCGCCGGCCCGTCCTGCCGTACGACGGAGAAGGCGCTGCCGACCCCCTTGAGCCGCCCGTCCCCGAGCACCGGGCGCGGACGGGCGCCGGTGGTCCACGACTCGCCGTCCCAGTACTCCCAGGCGCCCGGCTCCGCGAGCCCGCCCTCCGGCACCCGGGCCACGTACGCCGACGAGGCGGACCGGGACGCGGCCTGGCCGTCGTCGCCGCCGAAGACATACGTCCACTCGCCGTCCTCGACCAGTGTGGTCCCGAACAGCACCCGCCGGGACGGGTCCTGGACCCGCTGCTCGTCGAGGACCTTCGTGATCGACTCGACACGCAGGTCGGGCAGGGAGAGCGTGGCGACCTCGGTGGCGGTGGGTACGCCGTAGATCCAGGGCGACTGCCCGGCCGTCCGCACCCACAGCAGTACGCGTACGACCTGCTCGTCGGAGCCGGGGGAGCGGGGCTCGACGCGGGCCGCGACGGGCCAGCGCCACTGGTTCGGCGCCGGGTCGGGGAACAGCGGGGCGGGAAGTGTGGTCTCCAGGCGGCCGTCGCGCATCAGCACCGCCGAGTTGCGCACCAGCGGCGCGGTGGTGTCCCGCCACGCGTACGACTCACCGAGCGGGTTGGGCGGGCCGTACACCTGGCCGAGGTAGGTGTCGGAGAACAGCCACAGCAGCCGGCCGTCCGGCAGCCGCACCGAGTGGGTGCCGTCGCCGCCGGTCCAGTCGTCGGCGCGGCCGGCGTCGTCGCCGTAGCGGGCGAACTCGGCGGTGAGCCGGTCGTCCTCGGACCAGGACCCGACGGTCTGCGGTATACAGTCTCCGCCGTCCTTCTCCCGGCCGTCGGGCAGGACGGTCACCAGCACGGCAGCGAGCACCAGCGTCAGCAACAGGCCGACGCTGGTCCCGGTCCACTGGCGCGCTCGCACGTCCTCCGGCACGGGTCGGGACGTTAGTAGGTGGGGAGCCGAGGGTCCATGGGGCGTGGGTGGGGCGCGGTGGTTCTGGTCCGTGGCGGACGAGCACAGGCCGGCCGCGGTGTCGGATGTTCGCCGCCTGTTGATCCGGATCTCCGGTACGCAGGGCTGATGACGGATAACGTTCCGTCATGACCGCACCCCTCGCGCTCGATCCCGCGCGCAGCGCCCTCGTGCTCGTCGATCTGATGGACCGGATCGTCGCGCTGCCCCTGGAGCCCCGCAAAGGCACCGAAGTCCTCGCCGCCGCCGAGGAGTTGGCGGCGGCCTTCCGCTCGGTCGGCGCACCCGTCGTGCTCGTGCGCGTCGAACGGCCCGGTGTCACCGACCAGCCACCCGGCAGCGCACTGGTGGCCGGCCTGGCCCGCGACGGCGACATCGAGATCGTCAAGCGGACCATCGGTGCCTTCCAGGGCACCGACCTGGACGCACGGCTGCGCGACCACGGCGTCACCGCGCTGGTGTTCGGCGGTATCGCCACCAACCTCGGCGTCGAGTCCACCGCCCGCGCCGCCGGTGACCTCGGCTACGACCTCGTCTTCGTCGAGGACGCCATGGCCGCCTTCACCGCCGCCGAACACGAGGCCTCGACGCGGCTCGACTTCCCGCGCCTGGGCACGGTGGTGACGGTGGATCAGGTCCGCTTCACGAGCGGCTGAACCGGAACCTCCAGGGCGATGCGTTCCTCGCCCGCGTACACGTTCATGGAGTGGCCGCGCAGGAAGCCGACCAGGGTCAGGCCGGTCTCGGTGGCGAGGTCGACGGCCAGGGAGGAGGGCGCGGAGACGGCTGCGAGGACGGGGATTCCGGCCATGACGGCTTTCTGCGCCAGTTCGAAGGAGGCCCGGCCGGAGACCAGGAGGACGGTTCGGGACAGGGGAAGGTCCCCGTTCTGCAGGGCGCGGCCGACGAGCTTGTCCACGGCGTTGTGCCGTCCGACGTCCTCGCGGATGTCGATCAGTTCGCCGTGTTCGGTGAAGAGGGCGGCGGCGTGCAGGCCCCCGGTCCGGTCGAAGACCCGTTGGGCCGCGCGGAGCCGGTCGGGGAGGCTCGCGAGGAGGTCTGGTTCGATGTGGAGCGGGGGCTTGTCGGCTATCGGCCAGCGGGTTGTCGTACGCACGGCGTCGAGGCTGGCTTTGCCGCACAGGCCGCAGGAGGAGGTCGTGTAGACGTTGCGTTCGAGCGTGATGTCGGGGATGCGCACTCCGGGGGTCGTCTTGACGTCGACCACGTTGTACGTGTTGGAGCCGTCGGCCGTGGCGCCCGCGCAGTAGACGATGTTCTGCAGATCGCTCTGCTCGGCGAGTACGCCTTCGCTGACGAGGAAGCCGGCGGCGAGGGCGAAGTCGTCGCCGGGGGTGCGCATGGTGACGGCGAGGGGTTTGCCGTTGAGGCGGATCTCCAGCGGTTCCTCGGCGACCAGTGTGTCCGGGCGGGACGAGATGGCCCCGTCGCGGATGCGGATCACCTTGCGTCGTTCCGTGACTCGTCCCATATGTGTCTCAGTCCCGGTTCTGTACGTGCTGGTAGCCGAAACGGCCCTTGATGCACAGGCTGCTGCGGGTCACCGGGCCGTCCTGTGGCGAGGTGACCTTCACGATCTCATTGTCCTGCACATGGACCGTGAGCCCGCAGCCCACTCCACAGTGCGCGCACACCGTGGTCGTACTGGTCTGTGTCGATTCGTCCCAGGTGCCCGCGGCCCGCATCTCGAACTCCGAGCGGAAGGACAACGCCCCCGTCGGGCATACGTCGATGCAGTTCCCGCAGTACACGCACGCCGAGTCGGTGAGCGGCGCGTCGTGTTCCATGGCGACGCGGGCGGCGAACCCGCGGCCGGAAACAGAGATGGCGAAAGTATGCAGTCCCTGGTTGCCGCAGACGTCCACGCACCGGCGGCAGAGGATGCACTTGCCGTGGTCGCGTACGTACAGCTCGTTGTCGACCTTGGGCGGCTCGTCGGACCGGGCCGCGTCCGGGCCGAAACGGTCCGGTCTCGCGCCGTACTCCTCGATCCACTCGGCCGCTCGCGGGGTCGTGGAGAGGTCGGCCGAGGAGGCGAGCAGTTCGAGGAGGACCTTGCGGCTGTGCCGGACGCGATCGGTGGCCGTTCCCACTTCCATGCCGGGCTCGGCCCTGCGGGAGCAGGCCGGGACGAGGCTCCCTGCCCCCGCCACCTCGACGACACACATGCGGCAGGTGCTCCTCGGGGTGAGGGTGTCGCTGTGGCACAGGGTCGGGATGTCCTTCCCGGCCGCCCGACAGGCGTCGAGGATCGTCGAGCCCTCCGGCGTGCGCACGGCCTCCCCGTCGATGATGAACTCCAGGAGCCGGCGTGGGATCCCCACCGGTACCGAGGTCATCCGTACACCCCCCAGAGGCTCGACCGCGGACTCCACGGAGTTCCACGCGCTCCGCCCGAGACCGCACAGCGAGGCGTCCCGCAGCGTGCGGCCGACCTCCGCGAGCAGGGGGCGAGGTCACCGGCCGCGGCCGCCCCCGTGCGCTCGACGATCCGGCGCAGCGCCTCCTCCTGGCGGGTGTCGGTGCCGTTGTGGTGTGCGGTGACGCCGGGGCCCCAGCACAGCTGGGCGCGCTCGGCACGGGCGTAGGCGTGGGCCAACTGCCTTATGGCGTCGGCGGGTACGCCCGTCACCCGGTCGGCGAGCGAGGGCGTCCATGGTTCGACCAGGGCCCGGTAGTCCTCGAATCCGGAGGTGGCCCGCCCGATAAACGTCTCGTTGGCGAGGCCCGCGTGGATGATCTCGCGCCCGATCGCGTGGGCCAACAGTATGTCCGTCCCGACGTCGGGACCGAGCCAGCTCTGTGCCCACGCGGCGGTGGCGGTGCGGCGCGGGTCGACGGCGTAGAGGCGGGCGCCGCCGCGGATGCCCTTCAGGAGGTGCTGGAAGAGGACCGGCTGCGCCGAGCGGGGGTCGGAGCCCCACACCACGACGACGTCGGTGTGTTCGATCTCCTCGTACGACGAGGTCCCGCCGTCCGTTCCGAGGGCCGTGGCGAGGGCGGTGGCGTTCGGGGCGTGCCGTGCCCGGTCGCAGGAGTCGATGTTGTGGGTGCCCATGACGACCCGGGCGAACTTCTGCGCCAGATAACTCGTCTCGTTGGTCGCGCGGGCGGAGGAGAACATGCCGAAGGCGCCACGGTGGCGTCTCAGACCGCGAGCCGCGCGGTCCAGGGCATCCTCCCAACTCGCCTGCCGCAAGGGCTCGTTGCGGGAGCCTCTGACGAGGGGGTGCGTGACTCGGGTATGAGGTTTCCTCATGTTGAATATTGTCTACAGTATGGGTGCAGTCGGGGCAAGGGGGTGGCAACTCCTGGCTTCGATCCTGGGAAACCGGCCGGTCCGACCGTTCGTCGCGTGCTGGATACCGCTCATCGCATACGGTCGACGCGCCGCCTTTTCAACCAGCTCATTAGTTCCTACCGTCCGGGATCATGAGTCCCCCTGTCGCACCGCCGGGCTGGAGCCGCTGGCTCGTCCCCCCGGCCGCTCTCTCGGTCCACCTCTCCATCGGCCAGGCGTATGCCTGGTCCGTGTTCAAGCCGCCGCTCGAAAACGCGCTCGGCCTCAGCGGCACCCAGAGCGCGCTGCCCTTCCAGCTCGGCATCGTCATGCTCGGTCTGTCCGCCGCGTTCGGCGGCACCCTCGTGGAGCGCAACGGGCCCCGCTGGGCGATGACCGTGGCGCTGATCTGCTTCTCGTCCGGGTTCCTGCTCTCCGCGCTGGGCGCGGCCACCGAGCAGTACTGGCTGATCGTCCTCGGCTACGGCTTCGTCGGCGGCATAGGCCTCGGCATCGGCTACATCTCCCCGGTCTCCACCCTGATCAAGTGGTTCCCGGACCGCCCCGGCATGGCCACCGGCATCGCGATCATGGGCTTCGGCGGCGGCGCCCTCATCGCCTCGCCCTGGTCCGCGCAGATGCTGGAGTCCTTCGGCTCCGAGAGTTCCGGGATCGCGCTCGCGTTCCTGGTGCACGGGCTGTCGTACGCCGTGTTCATGCTCCTCGGTGTCCTGCTGGTGCGCGTGCCGCGCAGCGAGAAGCCCGTCGAGAGCGCCCCCAGCGCCTTCGAGGGGCCCCAGGTCTCCGCGCGCAACGCCGTGCGCACACCCCAGTTCTGGTGTCTGTGGGTCGTGCTCTGTATGAACGTGACCGCGGGCATCGGCATCCTGGAGAAGGCCGCCCCCATGATCACGGACTTCTTCAAGGAGACGTCCACGCCCGTGTCCGTCTCGGCGGCCGCGGGCTTCGTCGCCCTGCTCTCGGCGGCCAACATGGCGGGCCGGATCGGCTGGTCGTCGACGTCCGACCTGATCGGGCGCAAGAACATCTACCGCGTCTATCTGGGCGTGGGCGCGGTGATGTACGGGTGCATCGCGCTGTTCGGCGACTCCTCCAAGCCGCTGTTCATCCTGTGCGCGCTGGTGATCCTGTCCTTCTACGGCGGCGGTTTCGCGACGATCCCCGCCTACCTCAAGGACCTCTTCGGCACCTACCAGGTCGGCGCCATCCACGGGCGGCTGCTCACCGCCTGGTCCACGGCCGGCGTCCTCGGGCCGCTGATCGTGAACTGGATCGCCGACCGGCAGGAGGACGCGGGCAAGAGCGGCTCGGCCCTCTACGGCCTCTCGTTCGTGATCATGATCGGGCTGCTCGTCGTCGGCTTCGTGGCCAACGAGCTGGTCCGCCCCGTCAACGCCCGTCACCACATCCCCGCACCGAGGGAGGCCGTCGATGTCGCAGCCCGACAGCAGTCAGAGTCCGCCTGACCGGCGCCCGCTGATCGCCCTCGCCTGGGTGTGGGTGGGCGCGCCGCTCGTCTACGGGCTCTACGAACTCGTACAAAAGGCGACGCAGCTGTTCACCGGGTAACTGTTCGGCAGGTGTTCGGGCGTCCGAGGGTGTGAGGGAAGCCGACAACTCGGGCGCCTGTTTCCTGTGGCCTTACGTGCCCGCGTACCCGTGAGTCACTGATCAGACTGGTGGATCCCGACACCCAAGGCAACGAGGGGGACCACCCATGAACGGCTCGCGGATTGCCGCCGTCGGTCACTACCAGCCCGCCAAGGTACTCACCAACGAGGACCTGGCGGGCCTGGTCGACACCAGCGACGAGTGGATCAGGAGCCGGGTGGGGATCCGCACCCGCCACATCGCCGGTCCCGACGAGCCGGTCGACGAGCTCGCCGCGCACGCCGCCGCCAAGGCGCTGGCCTCGGCCGGGCTCGCCCCCGCCGACATCGACCTGGTCCTGGTCGCCACCTCGACCGCCGTCGACCGGTCCCCGAACATGGCCGCCCGGGTCGCCGCCCGTCTCGGCATCCCCTCGCCCGCCGCGATGGACGTCAACGTGGTGTGCGCCGGCTTCACCCACGCGCTCGCCACCGCCGACCACACCGTCCGGGCGGGGGCGGCGACCCGGGCGCTGGTCATCGGGGCCGACAAGATGTCCGCGGTGACGGACTGGACCGACCGCACGACCTGTGTACTCGTCGGTGACGGGGCGGGCGCTGCGGTGGTCGAGGGCGCCGACGTCCCCGGTATCTCGCCCGTGCTGTGGGGATCGGTGCCCGAGATGGGGCATGCCGTGCGGATCGAGGGCGAGCCCGCGCGGTTCGCGCAGGAGGGGCAGAGCGTCTACCGCTGGGCGACCACGAAGCTTCCTCCGCTGGCCCGGCAGGCCTGCGAGCGGGCGGGGCTCACCCCTGCGGACCTCGCTGCGGTGGTGCTGCACCAGGCCAACCTGCGGATCATCGAACCCCTCGCGGAGAAGATCGGTGCGGTCAACGCCGTGGTCGCCCGAGATGTGAGCGAGTCCGGCAACACCTCGGCGGCGAGCATCCCGCTCGCCTTCTCCAAGCTGGTGGAACAGGGCGAGATCTCGACGGGGGACCCGGTGCTGCTCTTCGGGTTCGGCGGCAACCTGTCGTACGCGGGTCAGGTCGTGCGCTGTCCGTGACCTGCAGGACGCTGCCGCTGGCATACGGGTCGCCGGCCCTGGCGAACCGGTCGCTGACCCTGGGATACCGGTCGTCGTGCCTGGCATACAGGATGTGACGAGACCGACGCCCGGTTTACCTGTTCCCCCAACGCCGTAGACTGTAGACAAAACGCAATGGGCATGTCCGCCTGCCGAGGAGGGGGACCGCGATGCTGTCGACAGGACTGCCGCAGGGATCCGTGCCGAAACTCGAACGTCCCGGTCCGTTGCGGGATCGCGTATATGGGGCGTTGTTGGAGTTGATCACGACGCGTGCGTTGCAGCCGGGTCAGCATCTTGTGGA